>DASWLV010000021.1:0-23128 GCA_036400075.1 Pyrinomonadaceae bacterium | reverse complement strand
GATCGGTTGAGCGGTAAAACGGTAATTAGTGATAACATTCCTAATGTTGCTCATTGGCAAAAACTTGAACTCCAAAAGAGGTGCATTAATGTTAAAAAAGATTAGTTCCTTGCTTTTAAGTGTTGGAATAAGCGTTTCGGTTGCCCTTGCCTCAACGGGCGGCGACAATGAATCTGCTAAGGCAAAACGCAAAGCGCGAAAGAATGAGCGGGTTGAAATCAAAGTCGTGCCGGTTGGTTTGCAAAAGAACGCGCTCGAACAGATTAAGCGGCAGGTTCTGGCAAACACGGCGGTGCAGAAAGAGCTTAACGGCACGAATTATTATTTCATTTCGCTCGATTATCTCGAAACCTCCGACAAAAAAGCGGCTTCCGGCGTGGCAGAAAAATTCCGAATGACGTTTTACGATTATACAAATCAGCGTGCGGTTGTCGCCGAAGGCTTGGTTAACGCGCCGGAACGCGCGCGAGTTTACGAAGACACGGCTCAGCCGCCCGATGTCAGCGATGAAGAATTCGCCATTGCAGCCAAAATAATCGAACAAAATTCGGCTTTCGCCTCCGTCGCCAAATCGCAAAAAGCGATGTTTTATCGTCCGATGCCGCCCATTACCGTTTCGGAAACCGGCGAGCGCCTGGTCAACGTCGGCATCGAAACGCGTGATGCTTCGGTTAAAGCCGAAATCGTCAGCGTCAACATCAAACGCAGCGATTTGATTCGTTATTCGAAAAGCGCGCCTCCGACGGCAAACGCCGCTCCGACCGCCTGCGGAATTCAGAATGCGTTTCAAGGGACCACTACCAACGGAACGCCCGGACAATCTCAAATCACAATCGTCATAAACGGCGTGACCCTGTGGGATATGATGGTCGTTCGCCCTTCGGCTTCATCCGGCACACGAAAATCCGGGATTGAAGTCCGCGATGTCAAATATCGCGGCAAATCCGTTTTAAAGCGCGGACACGTGCCGGTTTTAAATGTCGAATATATACCGAGCGTGTGCGGACCGTATCGAGATTGGCAATGGCAGGAAGGAATGTTTCAAGCGCCGGAACAGCCGACGCCCGACCCTGCGGATGGAATTCGGATATTGGCTAACGGGCAGGTTGCCACGACATCGCTCGACACCGGCATTGATAACGGCAATTTTCGCGGCGTGGCGGTTTACCGCCAAAACAACGAAACCATCTTGATTACGGAACTGGATGCCAGTTGGTATCGCTATCTGATGGAATGGCGTTTTGCCGACGACGGCACGATTCGCCCGCGTTACGGATTCGGAGCAGTTAATAATTCGTGCGTTTGCTCGGTGCATAATCATCACGCTTACTGGCGATTCGATTTCGATATTGTTAATTCCAAAAACAAAGTTTTCCAGGTCGAGCGCGGGCGCAAATCCCCGCGGCAGGTGACGACCGAGATGACCACGCTTCGCAATTATCAAACGAACAAAAGTCTGCTGATACAAAACAGCAGCGGCAGCGAAGCGTATATGCTCGTTCCGAATCTGACGGACGGCAAAGCCGATAATTACGGGCGCAGCGATTTTTGGGTTTTAAAATATAAAAACGTGGACGGCGGAACCGCGCTGCAAAACGAAATTGACGACGGTTATAATCTTACCGGCGGCGATTGTACCGCAGACGGCGGAAGCTGCATCAACATCAACCCGTTTATCAACAACGAATCGGTTGATAATGAAGACGTAGTTGTCTGGTACGGCGCGCACTTCGTTCACGCAGACAGCCAAAACTTAACGGACTCAAATCGGAACAGTTTAGCGCTTTCCGGTTCTCACGTTGTCGGACCCGACATTCGCCCGGTTCGCTGGTAATTTTTAGTTCAAAGTTCAAGGTTCAAAGTCAATTAAAACTTTGAACTTTGAACCTTGAACTTTGAACCTCCTTAGCGCGGTACTTCAACCGATTGCAGAATGTCCGTGACTGCTGCGTCGGTTGTCGCGCCGTCGAGTTCGGCTTCGGCGCGGAGCGTGATGCGATGACGGAGAACCGGGCGCGCGATGTCGCGCACATCGTCAGGTGTCGGAAACTCGCGCCCGCGAATGGCGGCGAGAGCTTTTGAACAAAGCAGCAGAGCGACCGAAGCGCGCGGGCTGGCGCCGTAGAGAATTGTCGGATGTTGGCGAGTGCGGCGGACGATTTCAACGCAATAATTCTGCACTCCGGCTTCCATTTTTAAATTCCCGACCTCGGCGCGGCAATGGGCGATTGTATCGGCAAAAGGCAGCGGTTCTATTGCCACGTCGCTCAGTTTTCTCGAATTAAAACCTTCATCCCAGCGCCGCACAATTTCGCGTTCGGCTTGCTGTTCAGGATAATCAATCAAAATTTTCAAAAGAAAACGATCAAGCTGTGCTTCCGGCAGCGGATAAGTTCCTTCGTATTCAATCGGGTTTTCGGTCGCCAGAACCGTAAACAGCGGCGACAATTCGTGCCGTTCGCCGTCAATCGTCGCCTGTCGTTCTTCCATTGCTTCCAAAAGAGCGGCTTGCGTTTTCGGCGGCGTCCGGTTGATTTCGTCGGCAAGCAGAATGTCCGTAAAGACGGGACCTTTTCGCAGCGTAAATTCCGATGTGCGAAAGTTGAAAACGCTTGTGCCGGTGATGTCCGAAGGCATTAAATCGGGCGTAAACTGAATGCGCGAAAAATCGGCGTTGATGATTCGAGCGAGCGTTTTGACGATTAAAGTTTTCGCCGTGCCGGGAACGCCTTCTAAAAGGGCGTGACCTTCGGCGAGAATTGCCACGAGAATTTGTTCAACAATTTCCTCTTGTCCGACCACGACTTTGCGCAGCTCGGACGTGATGTGTTCGACGGTTGCGGGAACGTAATTCAGCATTTAAATCTAATAACAGGACACAATAAAAGAGTAATTAACTATCAACTATGAACTATAAACTATCAACTGTATGTCATTGCAAAACAGTTGATAGTTAAGAGTTGACAGTTGATAGTTTCATTCTTATTTTGTTGGTTTTCTTACAATCTAAAAAAATCGAAAAATAGAATTTTAACAGCTAAAATCAAAACAGTGGCAAGAAAAATCCGTCGCAGCCAAAGGTCGTTTAATTTTGTCACGACGCGCGCGCCGATATATGCGGCGACGAACATTGTGACTGCCAAAACGATTCCGAGTTGATAATCAATCAAACCCTGATAAGCAAAAACAACGGTTGCGATGAGCGAAGAAAAAACGTTGATTAATTTCGTATTAGCGACTGCTTCGGTAAAAGTCATTCCCGAAAAACTGACGTAAACGGCGGTCAAAATCGTAACGTAGCCGCCGCTGTAAAGTCCTCCGTAGATTCCGAGCGCAAACGTCAGCAAGTACGACAAAATCTCCGCCGCCCGCGAAACGTTTTGTTTTTTCTCAACGCCGGAATTTCGATTGAGAAGCGAGAAAATTGTCACGATGATCATCGAAATCGAAACGATCAGCGGCATTGCTTTGCTCGAAATAATTCCGACGAGCAGCGCTCCCAAAGTTGAACCGATGAGCGTTAAAATCAAAAACAGCGGAAGTCTCTTTCGGTCAAAAACGTTCTTGCCGACAAAAGGCAGCGTGCCGCCGATTGATAAAAACGTGAGTCCGAACATATTCGTCGCAACGGCAACGCGCGGATCAATTCCGAATTGAAACATTACCGGAACGGTTATCAAAGAATTGCTGCCCGTCACGACGCCGATTGTGCTCGTCGCAAAAAACAAAAGAACGAGCAGCAAGAGCGCCGTCAAAGATAAATTTGCCATTAATTGATTATTTCAAACTTCCGGCGTTTTTCTTGAAACCTAATTGCCGCTCGAATTCGCGCAATTTTGAAACTAACGACAAAGCCTTTTTGTCGTTAACGGGCGCGCCGTGAATCACGTCTTCGCATTCGCGCATCACGTTTTCCAGCTCTTCACGATTTATTTTCGACCGTTCGGCGACACGCGCGGCAAGCTCTTCGCGCTTCACGGTCGTGTTGTCAACTCCGGCAAAACGCGCCAGCTCACGCCTGACGCGAGAGTAAATGTTTTCAATCGCCAAATCGTAAGTTCGGGCGCGGCGCTGCAATTCCGCCATCGCCGCCACATATTCGAGCTTTGAACGACGATCCGGGACGAGCATTGGAATGGGGCGCGCAAAACGCCGACCTTTTGTGTAAATCAGCAGCGCAATCAGCAAGGCAAATTGTCCGAACATAGCCGGAACCGGCGTGTTTTCATAATAATTGTAAAGCGGATGCCCGCTCGCGCCGTAGCCTTGATGATATTCGTCAAAAGCAATCACACCGTCGGAACCGGCGAGATTTAAAGCAAGCTGCAAATTATCAACCAGCGTAATTCCGGCGTTTGAAACGATGTACGGATCGCTTAGATAAACAATGCGTCCCGCGCCGTATGGATAATCAACCAGAATCGTTTTGTCGCCGCTTGCCAGCAGCGTAATCGGAGCTTGAAAAACGTCGTCTCTTACAACGTCTCCTTTTACGGTTGTAGTCGGTCTGGAAGGCGGCGTCGGCGGCAGTTTAGCTTCAATTGATTCTGCGGCAGACTTTGGAGTCGCTTCAACGACGGCTACATTGTTTGAACCGCCTAAATTTTCGATTTTGATAGCGGCGGCATATTTTGAAGGCATCACGGAATTAACGCCGGCGGTCAAAACGGAAGGCTGAGCGGGTTTTGCGGCTGCGACGCCGCTCGTCATTTCGTTGACATTATCGGAATTTGCCAATCCGGTTACAAAAATCGGTTTCGACTGAGACAACACTCTCCAATCGCCGGACTGCGACAAAAGCTGCGGATTCGGCTCGCGGTCAATGATGACGAGTCTGCCGCCCGCTTCCGTCCAGCTTAAAATATTGCGAATTTCTTCGTCTTCAATTGGTCGGAGCGTTTTGCCGATAATAAACAGCGTCGCAGGCTGATTTCTATCCGTCCCAAGCAGCGCGGAAGTTTTTTGCTGCCAGCGAATTGTATGGCGCCCGCTTTCGCGCAAAAAATCGTAAAACGCTCTCGTCCCAGTCGCTCCGGTGTTAAATGTCGTCCGGCGCGCGCGGTCTTCGGAATCGGGGTCTTCTTTAATCCGAACGTAAGACGCCGCGTTCAAAACGATTAGCGCCACAATAATCACGACGAGCGAGATTAGAACAAAAATCCGTTCTCTCATTTTTGTTTCAGCGCCTCCTCGTAACTTCCCCGAAAAGATTGCCAATCCTGTTCGCTGGCTGGAACCCGCCCGTACCAGTGGCGCTCGAAGCTGCCGGTTACGGCTCGGACGTTTTGGAAAATTTCCGGTCGTTTTTTGAGATCGCGCAGATAATCGCGGTTGGTTTTGTGGCGCGCGAGACCTAAGATTTTACGGTCGGACAATTCGCACAAAAGCGCGATGTAGCCTTTGCGAATCGCGGCTCGCACATCGCCCGCGCGGGCGAGATTTTCGGCTTCGGCGAGCAAATCGGAGGCTGATTCGTTAGCGCCGATTCGTTCGCCCAAAACGACTCGCGGCTCATTGTTTTTCGTAATTTTCAAACGGTTTTCGCGTCCCATCAGCGGGAGCAAAAAACGATAAACGACAAACGCGATAACCAAGATCGCGAGAGCGATGACCAGATAAGATAAAATCGAACCGAGCGCGGAAAGATTCGGCACATCTTGAGCCGAGGCGTTCGGCTCGCTGCGTCGAAACAAATCTTGCAGCCATTTTTCCAGCGACTCCATCCATCTTTCCAACACGCTTTTTTCTTTTTCTTCCGGTTTTTGAAATTCCGGTCGGCGGAGGATTTCGTCAAGCTTTTGCTTGTTCTCGTTTTTGCTCGATGCGGCTGATTGCGCCTCAAGAAGCTCATCAAGACGGTCGCGAATAGCGCCGAGCTTTTCAGTCGTTTGCCGCAAAAATTGCGAGCGGTTTTCGCCTTTCGCGGTCAGCGCTTCGAGCATTTGCAAATCTTGTTCAAGCCAGGCGTTGTTGATTTCGATTGCGGAATCGGCAAGCTCGACTTTTTGAGTTGGCGGAACGAGCCGGCGGATTTCTTTAAATAAAAGGCGCTCGTTTTCGATTAATTCAGCCGCCGTCAAATCATCCTCCGGCGATTGCATCGAATCGAGCCGAACCATCGCGTTCGTGACATTTTCGCGGTACTGCCTGAGCGGAATCGCCAAAATCGAAGCTGCCGAAAACAGAAAAAACGCGGCGAGGAAAAGTGCGAGCCGTGCGGTCGAAAATAAATTTTTTGAGAAAAATTCTATCCGCATCAATCTTTGTTGCAAATCTTAGCAAAGCGCGCCAAAAGTTTGTAGCGAATAAGCTATTTTAGATTTAAAGTTGTGAAGTTTCCCGGCGGTTGATTGGGAATAAACTGAGGCGGTTCGTTTGTTGCAATCGCGGGGCGCAGCGGATTGATGTAGTTCGCGGCAAGCGGCGGCATCTCGCCCAGAGACCGCGCCGCCATTAATTCAACGTCGTAGGCTTCCTGCCGGACGCGCTCGTCAACGTAGAGCAGGGAAAGTCCGAGCATCCAAATCGGAGCGAGCAAAATCAGGCTCGACTGCCAGATGACCTGAATTGCAATCGAATACCAGACCGGCTGCGAATCCGGCTCGAAACTGAACAGCGGAATGCCGTTCGCGTCGCCGTACCAGAGCAGCGGCGTCAAAAAAATCATCAGCGCCGAATAAGTCGCAAAAGTCGTAAAGACAAAAAGCGCGGCGAGCCGCCAGGCGTTTTTGCTCGCCAGCGAAGCGCTGCGCCCGATTGAAGAGAAAACGCCCTGACCTTCGACCATCATCACCTGCGGCACGTAAGCGAAACGCCCGGCAACTAAGAAGAACAGCCAGGTTGCCAGCACCGCTGCCGCTCCGCCGACGATTAAAGCGACAAGTCCCGCAAAAAACGGCGAAGCGCCGGACAATATCACCGCGCCGCCGAGAATCAGCAAAACCAGAAAGAAAAAGCCGTAGAAAATCGTTACAAAAGCGAGCGACAAAATAATACCGACAATCAGCGTCGCCGCCAACAATGAGAAAAAACGCTGACGCAAACTGCGAAAAGTCTCGCGCACGGAAATCGGCTCGCCCCAGAGCAGGTGACGAACCAGATTGCGCGCCGCAGCGCCCATCACCATCATTGTCATTAAGCCGCCCAAAATCCAGAGCAGCATGCCAGCCGTGATCAAAAGCGCGTAAAGAGCGAAAGAGGTTTCGCGCCCGGTGGTAAGAATCTGATTCCAGCCGAGCGCCAATAACACGCCGCCCAGCGCCGAAATCAAAACCGGCAAAGCCGAAATGCGAACCAGAGTGAAAAAATTGCGCCGGTAAAGACGAACCGCGCGGTCAATCAAATCGCCCGCGCCGAGCGGCGCGAGCGCGAGCGAAGCATTTTTATCAATCTGAGTTTCCATCAAGGTTTTGCCCGTAAGGTTTTAACCAAAGGAATTTTACTCTATTTTTCTTCCGGCAGCTCTTTTGTATTGCCGCGTTCGAGCTTGGCAAAACGCGATGAAGTCAGCCATTCGGGCATTTTTTCGGCGTTTGCGATTCGCTGCCCCATAATTCCCATCACATCAGCGACTGTTTTCGCGCCTTCCCATGCCCAATCGGGTTTGATTGTGTCTCCGGGATTATGATAATCGGTTTTTTCCCAATCTTTCATTCGTTTAATCCAAATCTCTTTGTCGCCCGCCGGCGCGCCCAAAAGCATCAAGCTCGGCACACCGCGCTCGACAAACGAGTAATGATCCGAGCGGTAAAAGATTTTTTCATCGGGAAACGGGTCGGGCAAAACGTTGATTTTCATTGACGCCGCCACATCGCTCATCATCGCGCCGAGGCTCGAATGTTCCGCGCCGTAGCCGACAATCGTTTTAACAGGCGCGTAAATTTCGGTTCCGACTCCGTCGAGATTTAAATCAGCCGCGACTCGTTTGATGTCCCAGGTCGGATTTTTCGCCCAATGCTTCGAACCGTAAAGCCCGTATTCTTCGCCCGTTACGGCGAGAAATACAAGAGAGCGTTTCGGCTTCGTTGGCGATTTTGCAAACGCTTCGGCAACGGCAATCATTTCGGCGACGCCGAGAGCGTTATCTGCTGCGCCCGGATAAATCCTGCCGTCCGCGCCAGTGCCGAAAGCATCGTAATGCGCGCTGAAAAGCACGGCTTCTTCTTTCAATTTCGGGTCTGCGCCTTCCAAAACTCCGGCGACATTTGGCGAAGTGCCGTTTGTCGTTTTCCATCTGACTGTGATTTTCGCCTGTTGTTTGAGCCTTATCGGTTTGAAATCGTTACGTTCGGCTTGTGCGAGCGCGTCTTTGAGCGCGATGCCGGAATTGGCAAACAGCTTTTCAGCCGCTTTGTTGCTGACCGAGAGAATCGGCGGCGCAAATTCGGGAATGCCTTCTTCGTCCACAAGCGAAAGTTGTCGACGAACTGCGTATTGCGCCATTTCTTCGTAAGGATGCTGCTCGCGCCCTTGCTGAATTGTGATGATTCCCGCCGCGCCCTTCATCACCAGATTGTAGAAAAACAGACTCGAAGCCTTTTGCTTTTCCCAAGCCGCTTTCGGAATATTAGCGGGCGGACCTTCGAGCATCACGACGATTTTTCCGCGCACATCAACACCCGCGAGGTCGTCGCGGTTAATCGTAGGAGCTTGAATTGCGTAAGCGACAAAGATTAAATCGCCGCTCGCATTTTCGTTCCCGGTGTTGAGCGCGACGACATAATCGTCGCCCATTTTCAAAGTTTCTTCGCCGATTTTGAGCGCGGTTTCGGGCGCGAAAGTGTTTTCCTTAAATTTTATGTTTTGCAGATACGAGCCTTTATCGCCGAGCGGTTTTAAACCGAGCTGTTTAAATCGGTCGGCGATGTAATTGGCGGCGCGCTCGCCGCCCGGCTGCATCGTTCCGCGCCCCTGCATTTCGGGCGCGGAAAGCGCGGCGGTGATTGTTTTGATCGTTTCGATTTTGATCGCGTTTGCGAGTTCGATTTCGGAAGCCGCGAGCGAATTTGCTGCGGGCGCTGCGGTTTGAGCAATTGTTTGACTGACGAGCGACGCCAAAAGCATTAATGCGACGGCGGACGCGCGCCAATTTAGTTTTCCCGGTAACTGAAATTTCATACTTTGTTTTTTTACTTTTAAATTATCAACTGCCGATTTTGAGGTCGGAATTTGATGGCTTTGCCGAATTCATTTTTTGTCTGTCAAAACTTTGAGATTCGGCTGCGCCTTTGCGTTTGCCGAAGCAAATACGTAGCGAAGTTTTATTGGGTTTCTCGATTGAGAATGTTTTCCAACTCGTTCTTCATTCGCTCGATATGCGAGCCTTGCCAGTAAATTTTGTCGCAAGTCGGGCAAAATTTAAAATCGTTTAGAGTCGTTCGCACATTTTCCGGCGCATCGGACGCGGCTATTTCATCATCCGAAGCCGTTCGCAGTAAAGTGTTGCAAACCAAACAGCGTTTGAAAATTCGGTCGGTAATTCTGAGATTGAAGCGTCGGGCGATTTCGTCGAGCTGCTCGAAAGTTTCTTCGCTTTTTAACAACAAGACGTTTCCGACGCGCCATTCTTCCGCGATTCGTTTATCGAGCGTCAAAATCCACCGATGTTCCGACAAAGCGCGCCGAACAAGCTCGCCGTCGGCAATGCGGTCTTCCCAAACCGTGTCAATTCCCAAAGCGCGCAGCCACCGCACCAAGCGGTGAAGCATTACATCAGCGAAAAAACGAAGTTCGGCGTTTGAGGGCAAAACGATTCGATTTTCCAACCCGACACGCGCTCCGCAGGCGCAGTTTATCGTTTTACCGAATTGAAACAGCGTCACGTCATATTGCCGCGCGCAATTTGAACAGGAAATTGCCATTAACCTTTTAATGCCACAGTAATTTTACAACTCCGCGCGTTCGGATAATTCAGCCCATCTTTCCAAATCGCGGTCGAGTTTTTGAATTAAATTTTGCTGTTCGACGAACAATTCGTTTAATTTTCCGGCGTCCGAAGCGTACAGATTTAGCTGCGTTTCGATTTCCGCCTGCCGTTTTTCCGCCGCCGCAATGTTTGCTTCCAGCGTTTCTAACTCGCGTTTTTCTTTAAACGAAAGTTTTTTCGGCGCATCCGATTCGGTCTGAACGGGTTTCGATTGTTTTGCAATTAATTTAGCTTGTTCGATTTCAGCTTTGGCGGTTTCTTCGCGCGTTTGAGTTTCCAGATAAGCCGAATAATTTCCGGGATATTCGCGCAGGCGTCCGCCGGGTTCAAATTTGAAAACTCGGTCAATCGTCCGGTCAAGAAAATAACGGTCGTGGCTGACGGCGATTAAAGCGCCGGGAAAATCGTCAAGATATTCTTCGAGAGCCATCAGCGTCGGAACGTCCAAATCATTTGTCGGCTCGTCGAGCAATAAAACATTCGGCGCGGTCATCAACACGCGGAGCAAATACAAACGTCTGCGCTCGCCGCCCGAAAGTTTGCCGACAAACGAATATTGCGCCGCCGGCGGAAACAAAAACTTTTCGAGCATCTGCGAAGCCGTGATTTGTTTGCCGTCAATTGTCTGCACATATTCGGCGGCTTCGCGGACGTAATCAATCACGCGCTGTTCGTCGTTTAAAGCTCTGCTTTCCTGATCGTAATAGCCTAAACGGACGGTTTGCCCGATTTCGATTTCGCCTTTGTCCGGCTTGATTCGATTTGTAATGATTTCCAAAAGCGTGGTTTTTCCCGCGCCGTTAGCGCCGATAATTCCGATGCGGTCGTCGCGTTTCAGAATATAAGTAAAATCATCAATCAATTTTCGCCCGTCGTAAGATTTGGAAACGTCGTACAATTCAATGATTTTTGAGCCGAGCCGCCGTGAGCCGATGGCAATATCAATTTCGGATTTCGCCTTTTCCTTCGGCTGATTTATCAATTCATTTGCTGCGTCAACGCGCGCTTTCGATTTGCGAGTCCGGGCTTTTGCGCCGCGCCGCAGCCACGCCAACTCTTTTTTGATAAGCTGTTCGCGTTTGTGACCCTCGACGGCGCGAAGCGTTTCCTGTTCTTCTTTTTTCTCCAGATAATAAGCGTAATTTCCGCCAAAGGCTTGGACAACGCCCCTGTCAATCTCAAAAATGCGGTTCGTCACGCGGTCTAAAAAATAACGGTCGTGCGTGACGAGAAGAAGCGCGCCGCGATAACGGGCGAGATACGCTTCGAGCCATTCAATCGTGTCGGCATCGAGATGATTTGTCGGCTCGTCGAGAATCAAAACGTCCGGTCGAACAATCAATTGGTGCGCGAGCGCGACACGCTTTCGCTGTCCGCCCGACAGCGTTTTCATTTTCGCGGTCGTATCGTGAATTCCTAGGCGAGTCAAAACATTTCTCGCGTTTGTTTCAATCTCCCAACCGCCGTTTGATTCGAGCTGATGTTGTAATTCCGAAATTTTTGCGAGCAGTTTTTCATCAGTCCCGCCGCTCGTTTCCAAATCGTGACAGGCAGTTTCATATTCACGCAAAAGCTGCATTATGCCGCCGCTTGCGTCAAAAATCGTTTCTAAAACGGTGGCGTTTTCATCAAAAATCGGATTTTGCGGGAGAAAAGCGAGCGTTTTCCCGGACGCGCGGACGACGCGCCCGGTGTCTGGTTCTTCAAATCCGGCGATAACTTTGAGAAGCGTCGTTTTGCCCGAACCGTTTGCGCCGATAATCCCGATTTTATCGGTTTCTTCAAGTCCGATTGAGACGTTTTCAAAAAGCGGTTTGACGCCGTAATTTTTGCTGACATTTTCAAGCGAGAGAATATTCATAAACTTGAAACAGATTATATCGCCAGCAAGCGGCGGCAAAGTAAAAAGTGAAAAGTAAAAAGGCAAAAGTTCGGAATTTTGCCTTTTCACTCTGGCATAAATATACTTGGTTCACCGAATTTATTATTGGAAAGAAATTATTTGCTTTCGACGGAAGGACGCACAAATCGTTTGAGATTATTGTAAAACGGGAGCTTTTAGAATCGGAGGGTAAAATTTGTTATGAAAAATGTGTTTTATTTTCTATTGTTTATTTTATTAGCCCCCGGCATTTCTTCGGCGCAGACCGTCGGCAATGTTTCATCCGAAAGCGTCAAAATCGAAGCGCAGCCTGCCAAAGGTTTTGCTTATCCGTATTATCTGTATGTGCCGAAGTCTATGCGCGAGGAAATCAAAGACGCGAAGAAAACGCGCACGATTCTCGTCCTTCCAAACAATGCGGGCAAAACCAGCGACGATTTCGCCGTTCACGAAGCGGATGTAAAGCGAAAAATTAAGAATAACAGCGAAATAGCCGATAAGCTTGGAGTCGCCCTTTTAATGCCTGTTTTTCCGCGCCCCCAAACCGATTGGCAGATTTATACGCACGCTCTCGACCGCGACGCGATGACAACCGGCAAAAAAGAATTTGCGCGGTTCGATCTACAGCTTATCGCAATGATTGACGATGCGCTGGCGAAGTTTGGCAAGGAAAAGCTGAAATTTGATAAGCGAGTTTTGATGCTCGGATGGTCGGCTTCGGCAATGTTCGTCAATCGTTTTACGTTTCTACATCCGAAGCGGGTTAAAGCTGCCGTTGTCGGCTCGCCGGGCGGTTGGGCGATTGCGCCGGTAGCTTCTTTTAATGAGAAAACATTGCGCTACCCGATTGGGACGAGCGATTTTGAGTCAATTTCGGGCGAAAAGTTGGACTTGAACAATTTGCGGAAAGTTCCGCTGTTTATGTTCTTGGGCGATCAGGACGATAACGATTCGGTTATCTTTAGAGACAGTTACGAAAAAGAAGACGAAGAATTAATCTTCGCGCTTTTCGGCAAAACGCCGGTCGAGCGTTGGGACGATTCAAAAAAGCTCTATCAGGATAATAAGCTGAATGCTGAGTTTAGACTTTACCCGAACGTCAAACACGCCGTAACGAAAGAAATACTCGACGATATTTTGGCATTTTTCTCAAAATATACTGATTAGAGATACTAAAAGATAAGACAAGTATATTTATGCCTTTACTTTTTACTTTGCGCGATAGCGCATTTAGAGCGAATCAACATAGTATGTCCGTGTCAGTACCTTGAACGGTAGTGAGCGGGGCAATAAACAAACCCGCTCACTACCGTTCAAGGTACTGAATCTGATGCCTGACCTTAACCTTACACTGATTCCATAAACGCTCTAGTACGTGATGTTGATTGAGAAATTTTGAGCGGCGGATAGCTGCGAATAGTTTGCGTCCCGGACGCTGATCTGAAAATTCCAAATTCCGCGCCGCACAGCTTTTCCGCGAATGATTCCGGTCGTTTCATCGAGCCGGAAACCGGGCGGCAGACTGCCATCCGAAATGCTCCAAAAGTAGTTGCCTAAACCGCCGGACGCTTGCAGGATTTGATTGTAAAATCTGCCGAAACGGGCATTCGGCAGATTTTCGGTGGTAATTTGCACAGCCGCGGTCGGCACTCTTACCTCATACGCGCCGATGTCTAAAACACCGCTAGCCGGACGCGGCGCGCCGGTTTGATGCTGCACATAATGCCGCACGACGTTGTTGTCGGGAAGCGCATTTGAATTGAGACTAGTTCCGGCGTTAACGGCGGCGGAGTTTGTCATCAGACGAAAATCCTGCGCGGCTTGATTGATAAACGACGGCGACTCGCCTTGCACAAAAGTTCCGTCGTTATTAACTGTTCCGGTCGCGGTTCCGTGTGAAATGCGCCAGCCCGGTTTAATCCAATTGTGCGAAACAGACAGCACGCCCGTATCGTCCAGCAAAGCCAGACTCGTTCCCGGCGCTGTGACGTAAAAGATGTTGTTTCTCGCATCAGCCGTTTCTTCATTTGTCGAAAGACGAAACAAAGTGGTGTTGCCGGTTCGAGTCGAAACGACTGTGTTGTTGTAAAAATAAAGCGTCCCTTTGCGATAATTCGGCGTGTTTCCGCTGTCGCCGCCGTAATGCGTGATTTGCGAATTGCCCGCGCCGTCCGGTTCTAAAAAGACGTTTCCGTAAACAAAAGTTTTCCGGTATTCGGGAGCGTTGCGAATCAGAATGCTGTCTTCGCCATCAACCAGATCGAGCTGGCGATTGCCGTGTTCGAGCCAATTGTAGCGCACGACAAGTCCTGCGGAACGGTCTTTCAAGGCGTTTCCGTTCGCTCCGGCGCGCATCGCGCCGAATCGGTTGTATTGAAATATAATGCCGATTGCCGCCGTATAATTGTTATGCTGAAACGCGCTGCCGACAATGCCGTTGCCGAAAATGTAATTGCCTTCGACCAAAATATTTCGAGAAGCGAGCGCGTCGGACGAAGCCACAAAAAAGCCGTTGGCGCTGTCGTGCAGCTTGCAATTGCGGACGGTGATGTTTTCGCCTTTTTCAACGTAAATCGAAGAAGCCGAGCTGGAATAAGTTCCGGTCGCACCAAACTCGTCGGTGAATTGATAATTCGGATGCGCGCTGCGGATTTCCAGATTTTCGATTGTGATAAATTTAGGCAAAGTATCGGCGGGAACATTGGCGCTGCCGATTTTAATCACGCTCCGCGCGTCGCCCGTGAAATTTAAATTTGAAGGCGTCGTCGCGCCGTTACCGTCAATCACGGGCAAATCGCCGTTTTGATTGGGAACGCCGCGCACAATAATCGGTAATCCGGCGGTGCCTTGCCGACAAATTACCCATTTTTCTTTGTAAGCATCGGCGCGCCAATAAATCAAAACAGTATCGCCCGGCTGCAAATTCGCCCAGGGAACTTGAGCAATTGCCGTCAAAGGGCGACCGGGACCGACTTCGTAGGTTGCGGCTTGGAAGTTGGAGATTGAGAGGAAAACAAATAAAACGGCGAAAAGAAACTGCTTTTTCATAATTTTATTTCCCGAACTTTCAAACGAGGATTTCCCGAAAATAGAGTCTTTGTGCAAAAACTCGGTGAGATTTGCCTTATGTCCAGCATAAATCTCGCGGAAATGAATTTCTAGTTTTATTTTACAAATTTTTAAACGATAGTTTTTTCTGAGGACGCTTTTTCGCCGTTTGTGAAACTTTTCGATAAACTTCAGTAGATGAACCATTCTCCCGATAAAGCAAATCGTTTTTATCTATTGGTCGTTATTTTAGCGTCTCTGATAGCTTTTGCGCCGCTCTCGATTGATATGTATCTTCCCGCATTTCCGCAGATTGCCGAAGATTTTGCCGTTTCGCACGGGCGCGTCGAGCTATCGCTGGCGACGTTTTTCGTCGGTCTTTCGTTCGGACAGTTGATGTACGGCACGGCGGCGGATCGGTTCGGCAGAAAATTGCCGCTTTACGTCGGTTTAACGATTTATTGTCTGGCTTCAATCATTTGCGCCTTTGCGCCGAACATTGAAACGCTGATTGTTTTGCGTTTTTTTCAGGCTTTGGGCGGCTGCTCCGGAATCGTCATTGCGCGGGCGATAGTCAGAGATTTGTTTGAGCATCAGGAATCGGCGAGAGTTTTTTCTCTCCTGATGCTGGTGATGGGCGTCGCGCCGATTCTTGCGCCTTTAATCGGTGGTTACGTCGCAATTTATTTCGGTTGGCGAGCGATTTTCTTCGTTCTCGCCGTTTTTAGCGCGTTTTCTTTATTGGCTGTTTACGCTTTTTTACGCGAAACCAAAGAGCCGAATCCTGATGTGCAGCTCAGCCGTACATTTTCGACTTACTGGAATATTTTCAAAGATAAAGAATTTCTTGGTTTTACTTTCGCCGGAGGTTTGGCGCAAGCCGGAATGTTTGCTTACATCACCGGCTCGCCGTTTGTTTTTATTAATTTGTTTCACATCCCGGCGGAAAGCTACGGCTGGATTTTCGGATTAAATGCTCTCGGTTTAATCGCTTTTTCGCAGCTCAACGGGCGATTGCTGCGCACTTACAACCCAAATCAGCTTTTGCGGTTAAGTTTGTCGGCGATTACGATTTTCGGTTTATTTTTAATTTTAGGCGGAGTTTTCCAGCTTGGTTTTTGGGCAATCACCATTCCGCTTTTTCTTTACATCGCCAGCCTCGGAATGATTTTCCCCAACGCAACGGCGGGAGCGCTCGCCAAGCAACAAGCCCACGCCGGAGCCGCTTCGGCGCTGCTCGGCACGCTGCAATACATTCTGGCGGCGGTTTCTTCGGGTCTCGTCAGCTATTTTAATAACGGAACGACTCTGCCGATGACGGCGCTGATCGGCGGATGCGGAATCGCCTCATTTCTGGTGTTTATAACATTAATCGCGGAAAGAAAATACAAAATTGTGGAACAGGAGAGCTGACAGCGAAAAATTATGGCGAATCTGAGATAGCGGATTAATTGGAGCGCGAGACATTGTCCGAAAGCGCGTTGCGCCCGCACAACACGATTTACCGAATTGAGATTTGCCAAGGCGTCAGCCGCTTACTTTAATTAGTGTTCTCTCCATATCTTATTTTTTCAATTCGTCTTCAATTAATGCCCTTAAATCGGATTCGCCAAACCGCGCCAATTTTCTGCCGTTAACAAAAAAAGACGGCGTTTGCCGGACGCCGAGCGTTTGCCCGTCGCGCAGATCGCGCTCCAATTTCGCCTGGTAACGGTTTTCCTTGATCGCGGCGCTTACCTTTTCCAAATCAAGCCCCAATTCCATCGCGTATTTTTCAAACAAAGCCTCAACATCCGGTTTCGGCGCGGAAGTCGGAGCGCCGTGGCGTTCGCCCCATTCAGGCTGTTTTTGAAACAGCAATTCCTGCATTTGCCAGTATTTTCCCTGTTCTCCGGCGGCTTCCAGAAGCGTTGCAGCCGGCAGCGAATTCGGATGAAGCGGCATATAGCGAACGACAAGACGAACTTTGCCGTCGTAATCTTTCAAAATCTTTTTAACCACCGGAGAAAAAGCCGCGCACGATTCGCATTCAGGGTCTAAAAATTCAACTAGAGTTACGGGCGCATCAGCCGCGCCGAGCGTCGGGCTATCCGGTCGCACAAGCGTTTCCGCGCTGATTCCCGGTTTGCCCGAATTGCCGCTCGTTGTTACTCGCTGGCTTTGAATTGAATTTCGATAATAACCCGCGCCGATTGCCGCACCGATAATAACAATAATTGCAATCGCGCCTAAAATCTTGAATTCTTTATTCATAAAACGATTATTCCTTTGGTTTATAAAAAAACAGACACAAGCTCATCACGACAAACGCCGCCAGCGACATCAGCGGAATTGTAATAAATCCGAACCATTCGATTTGCGTCTCCGTGCAGGAAACTCCCTGAGTGCAGGGCGCTGCCGCTTCGGGAATAAAGCCGTAATAAAGCAAATTGTGATAAACCGCAATCGCCAAACCGCCGAGAGAAAGCGGCAATGCGTAATACTTCATCCGCCCGTCGCGTAAAACGATTCCGACGCCGATAACAAGAACCAACGGATATGTCGCGATCCGCTGATACCAGCACAAAGCGCACGGCGGCAAATTCATTACTTCGCTGAAAAAAAGACTCCCGACTGTCGCCAATAAAGCAATTACCCACGCCGCATAAGCCAAAGCCTCAAATGGTTTATTATCTTGTCGGCTTCCGATTTGTTCCGATATTTCCATTTCTTTCTTGTAATTTTACTCGGTTAAGTTTTTTTATCGCAATTTCGAGCCATGAAAGAATTTGTTCTGATAGATTTTTACCTTAAAATAAATTAGATTTGGGCGGCTTTTGATGAATTAATAGGGCACAAATAAATGAAAGGACAAAACTCAAAAAACTTTGTAATTAGTTTAAAAGTTACTAAAAACATACTTAATCGATTTAAAGAGCTTCTCGAAAAAGAAAAGAAAAATAGCAGAGATTGTTTTCATCTTGAATGCATAGAACAGTTACAGAAACTAAAGTTTAAGAATCTGCAAGAGATTTTGGAAAAAGTATTTTATTCTAGCTTAGAAAAGGAAGAAGGACAGCAGCATCATTTTTCCGTTATAATTTCACCTCCAGAGAATAAATTCAACAAACTCCTTAGAGGGCATAGTCATAAACATAATGTCGGTTATTTTTATGATGTTTCTTCTTTTGAAACTCCAATTAACATAAATTTATTACATAAAATCAGTCCCGCATTTGAGTTTACTGATAAAAAATTGCGACTTTGGTTTGATAGTAAAAATGAAATAAAGATTTGGGGATTCGCAAATGATTATTTTAATAATACCTGTATAGAAATTAAAACATTCTCCCCGGGACAATTGATTATATACATTTTTTCTTCAGAATATCCCTTAGAAAGATATTTAATGACCTTTTCCAGAACTGAATGTATTGGTAGTGATTTCTCTTTACCGAAACTACTTTTTAATGATGATGAATTTAAAAAGGCAAGTGATCCGTCTGATAGAGAAATCTGGTTAAGAAATCATCGTTCAATACGCCGAAAACATGGGCTTTTTGTTGATTTAATAAACAAGATTAGAAGTCACGCACACGGCGGAATACTCTTAATTATTCCAGACCAATTTGCACAGAACGTATTAAAAGAGTCAGTAAAGGCACCAATTCCATTTAATCAAAGCGTAAAATATGATGCTATAAGTCGAAAACTAAATCGTGAACAAAATGAATATATTCTTTCGCAAACGACCAGAGATTCTCACTCAAACCTTCCTTGGTCGTTTGACAAAGAAATAGATTTCTTAGGTCAAATTACGGCAATTGATGGAGCAACAATAATCACTAAAAATTTTGATGTCATCGCTTTTGGAGCAAAAATAAAATCAAAAGAACCAAAAGAAAATGAAGATATTCTTGAGTATGTTTGGATTAAAGAACCATTCGAGAATTTTAAAGAACATCAACAAAAAGTCTCGGATTTGGGTGGCACAAGACATCAATCAGCCGCGCAATTTGTGTTTGACCAACGAGAACGAAGCGTTTTCGCAATTGTTTCTTCTCAAGATGGAAGAGTATCAATAATATTTTGGGATAATGAGCGCTTTTGGAATGATGAGAAAAACGAAACTAAAAAGGGAATAATTACTGTTCTTCGTCATGCAGAGTATTTGTTCTTTGGTGTTAAAATCTGATTAGATTAAATGAGTTTTCGGGGAGCTTTTATAGGCTGAGAGTTGCTGATTGGCAAGACCCGTTGAACCTGATGCGGATAATACCGACGAAGGGATAATAAAATGGAAGAAATTAAAGAAAAAAACAGCCGGGAAACTGAATTTCCGGCTTCAAACAAAACCTACGTGACAACCAACGGCGACACGCGCAACGATTACAAATTTGAGCTGCGCGTGCCGTTTCGTGAAATCAGTTTAAGTCCGACGAGAAATCTCAAAAACGAATTGGAAGAAAACCCGGACGTGCGCGTCTATGACACGAGCGGCGTTTGGTCTGATCCGAATGTGAAATGCGACGTGCGCGATGGTTTGCCTGCGTTGCGGCGCGATTGGATCGTCGCTCGCGGCGATGTCGAGGAATATGTCGGGCGCGAGATTTTGCCGCAGGACAACGGTTATTTGACCAAAGGTGCGGAAGACGTTGCCAAGATCAAATCGAACGGAAAACTGGAAGAATTTCCGGGCTTAAAACGCGCTCCGCTGCGCGCGCAATCCGGCAAATGCGTAACGCAAATGCATTACGCAAGGCGCGGAATTATTACGCCGGAGATGGAATATGTCGCAATTCGTGAAAATCTGGGGCGCAAAATCGCTTTTGAGGCGATGCAAAACGGTGCGGGAAGCGACCGCTCATCTTTGCTGCATCAACACGCGGGCGAATCTTTTGGCGCGGCGATTCCGAAATATGTAACGCCCGAATTTGTCCGCGACGAAGTTGCGCGCGGGAGGGCGATTATTCCCGCGAACATCAATCATCCCGAAAGCGAGCCGATGGCGATTGGCAGAAATTTTCTGGTCAAAATCAACGCCAACATCGGAAATTCGGCGATTACTTCTTCGATTGAAGAAGAAGTCGAGAAAATGCGCTGGGCTTGCAAATGGGGCGCAGACACGGTGATGGATCTTTCTACAGGGAAAAACATTCACGCGACTCGCGAATGGATTTTGCGAAATTCGCCCGTGCCGATTGGGACTGTGCCGATTTATCAGGCTTTGGAAAAGGTGAACGGTAAAGCCGAAGATTTGACGTGGGAGATTTACCGCGACACTTTGATTGAACAAGCAGAGCAGGGAGTTGATTATTTCACGATTCACGCAGGCGTTCGCTTGCCTTATATACGTTTGACCGCCAACCGAACGACTGGAATCGTCTCGCGCGGCGGCTCGATTATGGCGAAATGGTGTCTGTCACATCACGAAGAGAGTTTTCTTTACACGCGGTTTCGCGAGATTTGCGAGATTATGCGTGCCTACGATGTTTCGTTTTCTTTGGGCGACGGTTTGCGTCCCGGTTCGATTGCCGACGCAAATGACGCGGCGCAGTTTGCCGAACTCGATACGCTTGGCGAATTGACGAAAATCGCCTGGGAAATGGATTGCCAGACGATGATCGAAGGTCCCGGTCACGTTCCGATGCATTTAATCAAAGAAAATATGGACAAGCAGCTCGAAATCTGCGGCGAAGCCCCGTTTTACACTTTGGGACCGCTGACGACAGACATCGCGCCCGGTTACGACCACATTACTTCGGCAATCGGCGCGGCGATGATCGGCTGGTTCGGAACGGCGATGCTTTGTTACGTCACGCCGAAAGAACATCTCGGTTTGCCGAACAAAAAAGACGTGAAAGAAGGCGTAATTACTTACAAATTAGCGGCGCACGCGGCGGATTTGGCGAAAGGTCATCCGGGAGCGCAGATTCGGGACAACGCTTTATCAAAGGCGCGTTTCGAGTTTCGCTGGGAAGATCAGTTTAATCTTGCGCTCGACCCGGAAGTCGCGCGCGAATATCACGACGAAACGCTTCCGGCTGAAGGCGCAAAGCTGGCGCATTTCTGCTCGATGTGCGGACCGCATTTTTGCTCGATGAAAATCACGCAGGAAGTCCGCGAGTTTGCGGCGGAAAATCAGGTTGACGAAACGGCGGCAATCGAGCTTGGTTTAAAAGCCAAATCGGCGGAGTTTGTTACGGCGGGCGGCGAGATTTATCACGGCAGCGAAGGGCACAAACAATAACAAATCGCAAATTATAAAGAAAAAAGCAGAAGCGGTGTAAAACTCGCTTCTGCTTTTTTCTTTGATTAGTCGTTGAAGCGGGAACTTTTTGCGCGTCTAGCGTGTCAATAAGAGCAGAAATTAGATTCAGCGGGCGGAAAATTAGATCAGCGGTTAAAGCAACCGCAAAGGCGGTCTGCCGAGTCGAAAAATTGTCTCTCGAAAAACCAACCTGTTAAAGGAGTTCGTTTATGTCAAATGCTCGTCGCTTCTTTCCTCGCGCGGTGTCGTTTCACATTGCGCTGGCTGTTATTTTTGTGTTTTCGATGGCTGCGGTAAAAGGCGCGTCCTGTCCGGTTGCGCCGCCGAAGCCGCTGCGGATTTTGTATCAACAAAGCGATAAAATTGTCGTTGCCCGGCTGGAAACAATCGCTGACGATAAAATTTTAGAAGAAAACGAAGAACGCACCAAAGTTTCCGTGCGCCAGGTTTTTTCGGTTTCTTCGACTTTGAAAGGCAAAGCCGAACCATATTTTGTAATGTATCAAACCGAATATCGGGAAAAACCATCTCGCAAAACTGAGCTTGAAACCGAACAAACGGCGGAATCGGCGGAAGCGGAAGAAACGGTTGCGGCGGCGGAAAATGAAGAAGATGAGGATAAATTTAAAATCGGCAAACGTCTGCTGCTTTTCTTGAGGAAGGATAAAGAAGGCGACGGCTATTCCCTCGTTGATTATGGTTTTGGCGCAAAAGCGCTCTCTGATGCGGATTTGCGAATCTATGAAAAACGAATCGAAGAAATCGCTTCGATTCTCGCTTCGCCGGAAAAACAAGCCGAGCGCACCGTCGAATGGCTTGTGCGCTGCGCCGAAGAATCGGCGACCAGATGGGAAGGCGCTTACGAGCTTGACGCAAGTTTTGATTTAATAGAGCGCGTAGCTGAAATTGAGGCGGAGGAAAAAGCAGCGCGCGAGCGCGGAGAGGTGAAAATCCAGCAAAACAGCTATAATCCGCGAATTTTAATGCTGCCCGATAATGAATCTTACAATTTTGGCGGCGATCCGGGATTTGCGCGAATTTTGAGCAATTCGCAAAAAGAGCGTTTGACCAATATTTTGCTGAATGCGCTCGAAGCGAAGCCCGCCAAAGATAACTCTGAAAACGAAGGCATAACAATGGAAGATTCCGTTTTGCTCGATCTGGTCGGGCGGTGGGATGATAAACGGCTCGTTCCTTTTTTGTTAGCGAATCTGCGGAATTCCTACAGCGCCGAAAATTATGACACGATGCGCTTTATGACGCTTCTCGCCAAGATTCTCAAAAATGAGAAGCTCGAATCGCTTGCCGAAAGCTACGAGGAAATCTTGTACGAAACCGATGAGGAAGAACCTGACACCGAATCTGAAAGCGCGGAAAATGAAGAGGAAAACGATTTAAAACAAGAAAGCGTCGAGAATAAAAACGAGTCGGAAACAACGGCAGAATCGGCGGAAGAAAAGCCGGAAAAAACGACTTATAAACAACAGCGCGAGAAAATATTAAATGAATTTATCGCCGAATGCGAAACGAGTTTGGTCAAAGCAGACGAAACGGGCAAAGTCGCGCGAAAACGTTGAAAATTAAAAGGGAGTGTTTTGCAGCACTCCCTTTTTCCATTTCTATTGTCCGGTTAGTTGAGCCGGAAGTTTTTTGTCAACCGTCGGTCGCTTTCCGGCGTCGGCGATTTCCCACATTGTGGCAAAAATCGTGCGGGTGACTTTTTCCATTTTGGCGTAGTCAATTTTGTCGGGGTGATCGCTCGGACAGTGATAATCTTCGTGTACGCCGTCGAACCAGAAAATAATCGGAATGCCTTTTTGCGCGTAGTTGAAGTGGTCTGAACGGAAGAAAAAGCGGTTTGTGTCGTTCGGGTCGTCGTATTTGTAATTGTAGCTTAAATTCAAAAACGAGCCGTTGACCGCTTCGCTTACATTGCCAAGCTCGGTGCTCATCATTTTCGAGCCGATCACGTAGATTTCGTTCGGACCCGACAAATCTTTGTTCTCCGGTTTGGTATCACCGG
>DASWLV010000020.1:0-37661 GCA_036400075.1 Pyrinomonadaceae bacterium | reverse complement strand
TATTTCCCTCTGTGTCCTCCGTGTCTCGCGAAGCGGGACGGTTTAATTTTTTCTATACTCTCCAACCAGAGCGAAAACTTCGTCTGCACCGACAGCAACGTCCGAGGCAATTTTTCCGTCTTCATCAATTATTACTCCGGTCGGCGTTCCATTTGCGCCGAACAGATTTTGGATTTCGGTGGCTTGTTCAAGCAAAATCGGCGACTTCAGATTCTGTTTCCGATTTATTTCAATTTCGCCGCGCGAAACCACGACTAATTCTGCGGCTCGGTTGACTTGACGTTCCCATTTTTGCAAATCCGGCAGCATCTCCTGACAAAAACCGCAGGCTGTTCCCCAAAACAAAAGCAGAGTTTTCTTGCCGCGAAAATCTTCTAATTTTACCTGTTTCCCGTCCAGATTTTGCAGGGAAAATTCCGGTGCCTGCTCTCCGATTTTCGAGCCGTTTTGTGGGATTAAAAAGCTCTTCGGAACGTGACCGTTCGATAAATTCGGTTGAATGGATTGCACGAGCGCGCGAATCGCCCCGTCGCCGGTCGCCAAACGACTGCCGATAGTCCCGTCGGCATTGATCAGTATTGCGGTCGGAGTCCATTTTGCGCGGAAAAGCGTCATCGTTTCGTTGTCTTTTTGGAGAAGCACGATTTTATCCGAGCCGAATTTTTCGACGTTTTCCTTTGCCGCGCCTGAACTAAAAAAGATGAAATTTATTTTTTCGCCGAACTGTCGCCGCCAATCTTCGATTTCCGGCAGCAGCCCAGCGCAGGGTTTACAGCTTGGGCTGACGAAAAACAAGATTGAGGGTTTGTTTGTTTTCAATAAATCTTCGCTCAAAAATTGTTTACCGTTGGCGTCCGGCAAAGAAAAAGCCGGAAGCATCGCGCCGACGGGAAGACCTTCGGCGGGCGGCAAGGCGTGTTCGTGTTCTACTGCCGCAGAGCCTTCACCTAATTGAAGCAGCTCGATGTGTCTTTGCAAAACGATCTGCTGCGCCTGAATGTTTTTGAGCTTAAAAGCGACAAACGCGAGCAAACCGATTGTTAAAACTCCGAAAATCAAATTCATTTTTTCTGCTGCGTTTAAATCATCAAGCCATGCAAACGCGCTCGCGCCCGCCGTTTCTCTTCCTGCAAAAACCAGAAAACCGGCGATTGCGGCTAAAATCGAATTTCTAATTAAAGTTGACCAGCCGACCGGCTCCGAATGAATCTGCCCGAAACAATGACAATCCGGCGTGTTTCCGCGCGCGAAATTGTAAGCGATGCCGCCGACAAAAACGAGCAGCAGCGCGAGCGCTGAAACCGCCCCGAACCAAGCCGTTGCAAGCGGCAGCAGCAAAATTGCCGTGGCAATTTCCGCCAGCGGCAGCAGAACGCTGAAAGGCTTTGCGACTGATTCGGGAACGCCGAAATCAACAATCGCTTTTTCGCTGCCCGCGCGGTCAAAGAGCTTGGCAATTCCGGCGACCGCAAAAACTGCTGCTAAAATAATTCTGGCAATTAATAAAATTGCTTCCATTTAATTTGTTAAAAGTTACTTTTTATTTCGCATTTTATGGCGCTCAACTAATTTAATCGGAGTGCCGAAAAATTCAAACTCCTCGCGCAGACGGTTTTCCAGATAGCGCGTGTAGGAAAAATGCAGCCCGGCTTTGCCGCCCGAAGTAAATAAAAGAAAAGTCGGCGGACGGACTCCGACTTGGGTTAAATATTGAATGTGCAGACGCGAAAAGCCGCCTTTAACGGGCGCGGGCGTTCCGCCGCCGCGCGGCTGCGAGATTGTTTCTTCAAAAAATTTGTTGAGCTTTGAAGTCGGCACGCGAAGATGTCTCGCTTCGTTGATTTGCACGGCGAGCGGCAGAATTTTTGAAACTCGCTGTCCCAGCAAAGCGGAAATCGTGACAACGGGCGCGAAATCCAGGAATTTCATCTGGTCGCGCAATTGCCGTTCAAATTCGAGTGCGGTGTTGGTTTCTTTGTCGGCAATCAAATCCCATTTGTTTATGGCCAAAATCACGCCGCAGCCTTCGTCAATCGCGTAACCGGCAATGTTCGCGTCGAGGTTCGTCGCGCCTTCGGTCGCGTCAATGACGACGACGGCGATGTCTGCGCGTTCCAGGGATTTGCGCGCCATAATCACAGACATTTTTTCCGCCGCTTCCGTAGTTTTGCCTTTGCGGCGAATTCCCGCAGTGTCAATAAGGCGAAACTTCTGATTTTCAAACTCGAATGTCGTATCAATCGCGTCGCGCGTCGTTCCGGCAATCGGCGAAACGATTACTCTTTCTTCGCCCAACAATTTATTTAAAAGCGAAGATTTCCCGACGTTCGGACGCCCGATGATGGCGAGATTGATTTCGTCCGGCTTTTTTTCTTCCGTTACAGTCGCGAAATCCAAAGTTTCGTAAAGCAGATCGAGAAGGTCGCCGATTCCGTCGCCGTGTTCGGCTGAAACCGGCATAATTGCGTCGAAACCGAATTGTGCGAATTCCTGCGCCTCGTGGTCAACGCGGTTTGTTTCGGCTTTGTTGGCGGCGACGATGATCGGTTTTCCGGTCATCCGCAGCAATTTCACCAGTTCCTGATCGAGCGATGTAATCCCGGCGCGCGCGTCAACAACCCAGATTATCGCCTGCGCTTCGGCGATGGCGAATTCGGCTTGTTTGAAGATATTGCTGGGAATCACGGCTTCGTCGTCCGGCACGATTCCGCCCGTATCAACAAGCGAAAAGCGACCGCTGCGCCATTCGACTTCGCCGTAAATCCGGTCGCGCGTGATTCCCGGCTGGTCGCCGACAATCGCATTGCGCGTTTTCGTCAAACGATTAAACAACGTAGATTTGCCGACGTTCGGACGACCGATAATTGCAACAAGAGGTAAATTCATTTTTTTATTTTAAGTTCAGGCGGCAATTTGCTCCAAAACGTTTTCAACTTCTACGGGCAAAGAAAGCGGGAGAAACAAATCTGCCGGATAAATTTCAGTTCCGCCTTGTTCATCTACAACCTCGACTAAATTGTTTCCCAAAAGCGTCACGTCGTAAATTTTGCGAACGATCAATGATTTATCGTCAAATGTTTTGATGCAAACCGCATGGGTTTTCCGCATCGGTTCAGTTTCCGGTGAATCGGAAACTTTCTTTTTCTCAATTTTGCCGAAAAGAACCCCACGTTCAGCGTTGCTCAAATCATATTCTTCTCTCATTTCATCCGCTTTCATAACTTTCTCTTTCTCCGCGCGTCGGCTTTCGCGCGCTGATAATTCTAACCGTTTCCGGTTCAAACGTATGCGAGACAATCAATAATCTTCCGGCAACCGATATGCCGATTGTAATAAAACGTCGCTCTTCAATCGAATGGTCGGGATCGTTGTCAGTCGCTGCCATTGGATCATCAAAAACGGTTTGTGCCTCTGCAAACGAGACTTTATGCTTTCTTAAATTTGAAACCGCTTTGTTTTCATCCCATTCGATTTTCATAATTTACGTAATATCAGGATTAAACGAACCGCGTATTCAAATTGGCAAATTCATAACTTGAAGTTTAGACAAGAAACGCTATTGGTTTCAAATACGGCGTTTTTCAAATTGGAACTAAAGATTGATTTTGTTTTGAAAATCTAAAAATCCGCTGGCACTTTTCGCTTTCTCGTTTATAATCATGAACTATGACACCGGCACGCGGCAAAACGATTTGTTTTATTGACGACCAAAACGTTTTTCACGGACAGCGCGACAACGGCTGGCGCATTGATTGGCAAAGATTCATAAAATATTTATCGCAAAACGACGAAGAAGTTTGGCAGGTTTATTATTTCGGCGGCGAAAAAGAAAATCAATCCGACGGCGAAGCCAATTATTTTCAGTTTTTAAAAGAAGAAATGCGCTGGGAAGTCGTCACTTATCCGCTCGGCAAACGCACGATTCGATGCCTCAACTGTGGCGAGTCACACACTTATCTGGCGGAAAAAGGCGTAGATGTGGGATTGGCGACGAAAATGCTGACGCTCGGAATCAACAAAGCTTACGACACCGCGATTTTGATTTCCGGTGACCGCGATTATCTCGAAACCGTCCAATTTATCAAAGGTTTGGGCTTGCGAGTCGAAATAATTTCGTGGAACGACGGGCTTTCCGACGCTCTCGCCGCCGAATCGAGCGCGCCGGTCGTTTATCTCGATGATTTAAAAAAGCAAATTGGTAAAAAGTAAAAATTGGGCAGTTGAAAAAAGAGCGGATTTCAATATTTGAAATCCGCTCTTTTTTCACGCTTTTTCGACTTTGAGAACCTGATTCGCATTTCTTTCAAACGCCGCTTAACACCTGCTTTGCGCCGCTCACAGATTTTTTCTCGCCGCAAAGAATCGAACCGATTTAATCTGGTTTTGCTTTTTCACGGAGAATTCTGTTTATGTCAATTCATTCTTTTAATCGCCGCGAGATGCTGAAAATCGGAGCTTTTGCCGGAGCTTCGGCTTTTCTGCATCTTGGAACAGGCGGCAGTACAATTGCCGCCCAATCACAATCAATAATTCGCCTTTCGAGTAATGAAAATCCATACGGTCCTTCGCCGAAAGCAAGACAAGCAATTATCGAATCCGTTTCACTCGGAAATCGCTATTCGCAAACCGAAGCCGCGCAGCTCGAAAAGCTGGTTGCCGAACGTGAAAACGTCGCGCCGGAATCGGTTGTTTTGGGAACTGGTTCGGGCGAATTGCTGGCGATGGCGGCAGTAGCTTATGGGCTTAACCAGAGCGAAATCGTGACTGCTTCGCCGACTTTTTTCGGATTGCTTCAATATGCCGAAAGAATCGGCGCGCGGATCAACCGAGTGCCGCTTGACGCAGATCACGTTCACGATTTGGACGCGATGAGCCGCCGCGTTTCCGCCTCGACGAAGCTCGTTTACGTTTGCAACCCGAACAATCCGACCGGAACGATTGTTTCCACAGAGAAATTAAAACAATTCTGCGAAGTTGTTTCAAAACAAGCGCCGATCTTGGTTGACGAGGCTTATCTGGAATATGTTGATGATTTTCCTGCGTCTTCGATGATTGATTTTGTTCGCAAAGGCGCAAATGTGATCGTCCTGCGCACCTTCTCGAAAATCTACGGTTTAGCCGGAATGCGCGTCGGATACGGCTTGGCAAAACCTGAAATTGCCGCCCGGTTAAAGCAATTTCGGATGACCTGGTTTAATCCGGTCAGCCTACGCGCGGCGATTGCAAGTTTGCAGGACACGGAATTTGTCCGCGAGAGCCGCCGTCGAAATACGGCAACGCGCGAGTTTATGAAGCGCGAATTTGAAAAGATGAATTTCCCGCAAGTGCCGTCGCAGGCAAATTCGATTTGGGTAAATTTCGGCGCGGGAAACAGGGATTTGCCCGCCCGACTCGCCAAATACAACATTCAAATTCGCGGTGCGAGCAATGCTCCGCTCGATTCCGATTGGGCGCGAATCACTGTCGGAACACAGGAAGAAATGCAAATTTTCTTCAAAGCCCTGCGAGCGTCGTTAAACGCCAAAATTTAATTTTTGAATTAGAAAGAAGAAAGGTTATTTATGAAAACAAAAACATTTTTTTTACTCGGAGCTTTTGTCTTATTGATGTCAGTAAACGTTTTTGCTCAATCAGTTTCCGTCTGGGCGGTTGATTTCGTCAAAACCAAAGGCGGGCGGCAAGCCGATTATTTGCAATTTATCGAACAGAATTGGGCACAGGCGCGAGCCTTTATGAAAGAGAAAGGAATTGTCTCGAACTATCAGGTTTTGTCTTTGCCTGCGGCTCACGCCGTCGAATGGGACGTTCTGCTGATGACCGAATATAAAGATTTGTCGGCTTACGAAAAACGCGAAGCCGTTTTCAACGAGTTTTCGGAATACCGCAAAACAAGCCTAAGCGCACAAAAAGGCGACAAAATAAATCCGAGAGAAATTTCCGAGATTAAATTTAACCGGACGTTTGCACAACCGATTTCTTCGGAAACGGCACGAATGATGCTCGCCGCGCAAACGACCGATGCGGAAAAAGCCGCCGCGCGCATTCCGCTCGAAAACTACTTGCAGGGACACGCGACGGGAAATCCCGAATTTATGCGCAAAGCGTTTCATACCGAGGGAAATCTGATTTTCATTCGCGAGGGCAAATATTCGACGCGCTCATTCGCTGAATACATCAACGGAATGAGCGGAAAACCCGCGCCGGACGAGGACAAACGCAAACGCTGGATTGAAAGCGTTGACGTTGCGGGAAACGCTGCGGTCGGGAAAATCATTCTCGATTACCCGACCGGCAAATTCGTTGATTATATGACTCTGCTCAAAATCAACGGCGAGTGGAAAATCATTAACAAGAGTTTTCATTTTGAGCCGAAAACAACCGGCGGAAAATGAAACGCTTCGGGGACGGTAAGCCTCTAAGGGCGTGTTTAGAAATTTAAAATTGTAATTTGGCGATAGTGGACATTACGTTCACCATCGCCAAATAAGTCCAGATTCAGAAACAAACAAAAAAATGACTAAACTGTTTTACTTAACACTTTTACTTTTTCTATTTATTACCAGTCAGACATTTGCTCAAACTACAAATTTATTACGAGAGGAAATACAACAGATTGTTTCGACAAAGAACGCTGTCGTCGGCGTTTCAATCGTTGGAAACGACCGGAAAAACGCTTTAGACATAAATGGTGACAGCCGTTTCCCGATGCAAAGCGTATTTAAGTTTCATCTTGCCTTAGCAGTGCTGTCTGAAATTGACAAGGGAAAATTTTCTCTCGATCAAAAAATAAACATTGAGAAGAAAGACCTTTTACCAAATCTTTATAGTCCTCTGAGAGATAAATATCCAAACGGAGCAAGCCTGCCCATTTCAGAAATTTTAGGGTACACGGTTTCTGCCAGCGACAATGTAGGTTGCGATGTTTTGTTAAGGCTGATCGGCGGACCTCAAGCGGTCGAAAAATACTTCATAAAAAATAAATTTAAAGACGTATCAATAAAATTCAATGAAGAGGATCAGCAGAGTAATTGGGATTTACAGTTTCAAAATTGGACGACACCAATTGCGGCGAATAAAATTTTATCGTCGTTTTATGACAACAAGAAAAAGCTGCTTTCCAAGAATAGTTATGACTTCGTTTGGAAAGCAATGAAAGAAACGGAAACCGGCAGAAACAGGTTAAAAGGACAATTACCGGAAAAGACCGTTGTTGCTCACAAAACGGGTTCTTCGGGAACTAACAGAACGACAGGAATAACAGCAGCAGTAAACGATATTGGAATTGTGTTTTTACCAAATGGACGACATTTTTTTATTAGTGTTTTTGTAACCGATTCAAAAGAAGATGCGGCGACAAATGAAAAAATAATTGCAGATATTTCAAAAGCAGCCTGGGACTATTTCATGACTAAAACAAAATAAAACTGCAACTAACATCGAGTTTGGTATTAATTTCTAAACGCGCTCCAAGAAAATTATGAAAATCAAATCGTTATTTTTCATTGCAATCGTATTATCAACCGTTACCGTTCAAGCATTTGCTCAAACCGCTGACGCCGAGCAATCGGCGATTCGCATTCCGCTTGAAAATTACATCAAGGCGCACGCAACGGGCGACGGCAGCAGTCTCGGAAAATCTTTTTACCCGGAAGCCAAAATTCAGGGCATAAAACCGGACGACGGCAAATTGATAAGTTTTAAATTTGAAGATTATGTCAAATCATTTCCGGGCAAGCCAGCCTCTGATGAAACCAAACGAAAACGAAAAATTGAAACTGTTGAAATCACAAAAAACGCGGCAATCGCAAAACTCGTCTTTGATTATCCGAGCGTAAAAATTACCGATTATCTGCTGCTTTTGAAAATTGACGGCGATTGGAAAATCGTTAATAAGATTGCCCAAGCCGAACCTAAACAGCCGGTTAAGAAAAACTAACAAGCGGAAGTTAAAAAATCCAACAAAGTTGAAGGAGAAAGTATATGTGTTTGGAAGATTGTGGAAATAAGCGGACGCCGCGCGACTTTTTAGCGATAGCGGGCGCTGCCGTAGGCGGAATCGCGCTGGCTTGGACTTTGTTCGTCTGAGTAATAAATTAAAATATTTTTGGGTTACAAAGCTACCGGCTGCGCCGACTACTTGCATACGAATGAAAACGGACTTATCAAGGAGTTTAGCGTCACGATGCGTCCGCTTAAAGCTATTACTACTCTTGTTAAAGAAATTGGAGCCAAAATGCAAAAAGGTTGAGGAATAAGCTATGGACTTTTTAGGTTTTATCGCTTTAACGGTTACCGGATTTGCCGCTTGTGCCGAGTTCGGTTCATACGCTTTTGTTCATCCGGTTATTCGCAAGCTGCCGCGCGAACATCACGTCTTCGTCGAGAAAGGGCTTCTGAAAACATTCGGGCGAGTGATGCCGATTTTGATGACCTTGTGCGTGATCTTATCAATCTCCTACGCGGTCAGTTTTAATGCCGTAGAGGGAACGGCACGCCTGGTTCGCTGGGCGTCGGCAATCTCTTTCACCGTAGCTCTAGTTTCGACTATCATCTTTAATGTTCCGATAAATGCAGCAACAGGGAAATGGGACGCGGAAAAACCGCCGGAGAATTGGAAGGAAATCAGAAACCGCTGGGAGTTTTTTCAAGCCCTTCGCTCCTGGCTGCTTCTCATCGGATTTGTACTTTTGTGCTTAGCAGTGACGCTGCATTCGTGAAAATGCCGCTTTCGACGAGCCGTAACTAAAAATTTCGCGGGTTAAAAATTAGTGAATAATCCCTTTGATCATTTTCTATCCTTCTGGCGACTGCAAATTGTCGGCTGGCTGCTTTATCTGGTGATGATGTATGTCACGTTTCTGACGGTCGCGGCTGAAGGAACTTTGCTTCGTTTGTTTGAAATCAAAGTCATTCGGACGATTATCGGATTTTGTCTTACCTGCGTGATGCGCTCGATTTATCGGCGTTTTGGCACGAATCTTTCGATTCAAAAAGTCGTTTTGCTGGTTTTAGGCTGCTCGATAATTTTCGGCGGCGTCTGGACTGTTTCCGAGATGGCGGCTAACTTTCTGAGAAACACCAATTTTGTCGTCAATCCGGCTCGCATTCCGCGCGGCGCTCTTGATTACGGGCTGACTTTGACGGCGTGGAGCGCGCTTTATTTCGGCATCAAATACTGGCGCCAGTGGCAGGACGAGCGCGAAAACGCGCTTGCCGCGTCTGCGCTCGCCAATCAAGCCCAGCTCGAAGTTTTGCGCTATCAACTCAACCCGCATTTTCTTTTCAATTCATTAAATTCGATTCGGGCTTCGATTGACGAAGACTCGCGCCGGGCAAAACAAATGGTCACGCAGCTCGCGGAATTTTTGCGCTACTCGCTGCTCAATAACGGCGCAGAAATGATTCCTCTGCGCGACGAAATCGAAGCCGCGCAAAATTACCTGGCAATTGAAAAAACCAGGTTTGAAGAAAAATTGGAAGTTAATTTCGACGTTGCCAAAACGGTCGAAGATTTGCCGGTTCCGCCTTTTCTGCTTAATCCTTTAATCGAAAATGCGGTCAAACACGGCTTGAACGGACGCGCCAAACCGCTCAAAATTTTGGTTTCGGCGCGGCTCGACGACAACGCTTTGATAATGGAAGTCGCTAACACCGGCACTTTATCACGCGGGATTAACGGCACAAATGTTGGCTTAAAAAACGTCACTCAGCGACTTGAGAAAATTTTTCACGAGCGCGGAAGTCTTATATTGAGCGAAGAAAACGGCTGGGTGAGAGCGCGAATTGCGATAAAAAATGACGAAACTAAAAGCATTAATCGTTGACGACGAACGGCTCGCTCGCAGAGAGCTGCGTTCGCTGCTTGCGGATTTTTCAGAAGTCGAAATCGTCGGCGAAGCGGATTCCGTGAGTCAAGCGCTGGATTTGATTGAGAATAAACAGCCGACGATTGTTTTTCTCGATATTCAACTAACCAATGAAACCGGCTTTGATTTGCTCGAACAAGTCGAATCGGCTGAATTCAAAACGGTTTTCGTTACGGCGTTTGACGCTTACGCGATTCGCGCTTTTGAAGTTAACGCTCTTGATTACCTGCTCAAACCCGTAAATCCCGAAAGGCTGAAAAAAGCGATTGAAAAAATCCTAAAAAATGAAAAATCGGCGGCGAATAATCTTCGACCGCTGGCGTTTGACGACCGCTTGCTTTTAGAGATTAGCGGGCGCTCGGTTTTTCTAAAAATCAACCGCATCTCGCATATTTTGGCAGCGGGCGATTATTCCGAAGTTTTTACAATTGAAGGAAAGAAATTGCTGGTAGAAAAACCTCTCCGCGAATGGGAAACGAGATTGCCGGAAAAGCATTTTATTCGCATTCACCGCACTTGTATTATCAATCTCGAATGCGTCGAGCGGCTGGAAAGCTGGTTTAATCGCTCGTACCAGATTTATCTGCAAAACAACCGCGAGCCGCTCACGGTCAGCCGCCGCTACGCCGCGCAATTGAAGCAAAAATTCGGATAGCTTTTTTTGATGCAAAGGTGAGCCGGACGATTTTAGGGTTACGGCTTTGCACAAAATGAAAATAGTTTGTTATCAATGAAATTTCCCGCTTGACTCTGGAACCGATTCCAACCTTTATACTTCTCGGAGTACAGCAATGAACGATAAAAATTTGATGTTTATTGGTGAGTTGGCGACGGCAGCGGGCGTAAGCTGCGATACCGTGCGGCATTACGAACGCAAAGGCGTGATTGCTCGCCCAAAGCGGGCTGTTAACGGTTATCGCTTGTATCCAGTCGAAACGCTCGAACGGGTGCAAACAGTGCGCCGCGCGCTCGCCGTCGGGTTTACGCTTGACGAATTGGCTCGTCTCTTTCGAGAACGTGACAAGGGCAATCCGCCGTGCCGGGCAGCGCGTGATTTGGCTGCCGCAAAGCTTGCCGAATTAGAACGACATATCAACGAAATGCTGGTTTTGCGGCAAACGCTTCAGGCAATTACAAAAGATTGGGACGCAAGGTTAGCCGAAACTACAAACGGCGGTTCCGCTCTTTTGCTCGAAACTATTTCCGGCGTGCAAACAGCCAAAAATTCCAAATTTCGTTATCGTTCTCTGCAAAAAAAATCAAAGTAATAAGGAGTGATATGAAATTTAGCATTCGTTCAGGAATGAGCCTTTTGATTTTGTCAGTCATTTTTTCCGGCACGGCTTGTTTTTCGCAGCAAGCGAAGCAGCATGACAAAAAAAATCACGACCAACACCACGCTGAAGTTAACGAACGCGGAGACCGCGCGATGGGGTTTTCGCACACGAAAACGACACATCGTTTTCGCCTCCTAACAAATGGCGGCGCAATCGAAGTCAGAGCTAACAACGCGGGTGACAAAGAAAGCGTTGAGCAAATCAGGAAACATTTGGGGCATATTTCAAAAGAGTTTCCGGCTGGAAATTTTGAAGCTCCGTTTCTGACCCACGGCAAAGTGCCTCCGGGAGTACCGGTTATGAAGCGGCTCGCGAAAGAAATAAATTACGAATACGAGGAAGTAGAAAACGGCGCGCGAGTCCGTCTTTCCACCAAAAACGCTGAGGCGTTGGCGGCAATTCACGGTTTTATGAAATTTCAAATCGAAGACCACAAAACCGGCGATTCTCTGGAAATTGAAAAACCTTAAAACGAAGAGCGAATTGCGATAAGTATGGTTAAAAGGGCGCGAAATCTCGCGCCCTTTTGTTGCAACACAAATTATGGACGACAACAGATATTTAGCAACGATTTATCCTTTATTGGCGAAAAACCGGTACTGTCCTAATGGTGTAGTGCTAACAGCTAAATATTTTCGGCAAATTGAAAAGGTGATTAGAAAGTGTCTCATAAATCCAAAATGTTGAAGAGTTTTGGGATTTTGGTTATGAGATGACTGATGAGACAAAAGGCTTAAAATGGCTATACCCTAAAAATCAGGGTTAAATATAGTTCAATCAACAAATAAACTGTCTCAAAAAGGTACTACTTATGAGAAAAATTTTAGTTTGTTTTTACTGTGCCATAAAGGGGCGTTTTTGAGACTAATTTGGATTACTGGCTTTGTTGCAAAAGTCCCCTTTATTTCGTTCGTACTTAAGATTGTTTTAAAATTGACAAATTCCTGGTCCTGTTGGTTGACTACAAACACAAGGCGACGCACAAGTTACAGGTGGATTAGCGATGTGATTGCATTCAGTATTGCGACACGTAATACTCTGTGCATTTGCAGCCTTTGGGGCAACTAAACTAGAAATGACAGGTAAAGCAATCATCGAAGCAAAACCTACTTTTCTGATTACTTCACGACGTGATATTCCCGCAAACGGCGAAACATAAGAACTATCAACTTCAATTAACTCTTCTTTCTTTAATTGATCGAGTGCTAAGAAAATAACTTCGTCCGTAAAATTGCTCTTTTGTTTAAGTTCTTCAAAAGTAGTTTTACCATCACACGCATTGTAAACAATAGCGGATGTTTCGTTTAGATTAAAAACCCTGTTTGTATTCAAATCGTAGATCAGAATTTCTTCGCCTAAATTTTGAATTACAACATCCTTACATCTAGCAAGTGGAAGCTTATTCATAATGGTTGGAATAATCTAAGTACGGTTTCTAAATTGTAAATCGTTGTCTGCATGTCAACGTTATAGAAAGCTTTTAGATATGTCAAAAATTTTGGGAAATGAAACAAAATGCCTTTCTTGATAAATTTACTCTTTTTGTCTCAAAAAGAGTCGTTTTTGAGACATATCTTATGTATAGCACCACAAGTTTAGAACACTACCGAAAAACCGATTTCGTTGACAAATAATTTGTTGTCAACGATTCTTTTCGGATAAACCTTTTTATGATTAGCTTCATTGAGCTTTAGAGAATTCAAAAGCGACTCGGACGTTTAACGCATTTCCGACGACTTCGGTTCGCATATTCGTCGCGTTTAGTTTGATTGCGCCCTTGGCATATTGCACCGGAACAATCGCTGAAATCTGCTCGGCTTTGAGAATTTCGAGCGGATTTACTTTTTTATCAATCGAGCCTTGCACAAACTTGCCGACCACGCCGCTCGCAATTCCGGGAACGCCGTTTAAATCAACTTTGTTTACTTTCACTCGCCCAAACAGCGTTTGTTTCGCGGCGTCGTATTCGATATTCAAATCCGCCTCAGCCCAGCCTTTGAAATTTGTGCAGCCGACAAATGGGATGTCGTAATTACCGGTGAAAGCGAGCGGAGCGAGAATTTTTCCGTCTGCAATTCTCACCGAAGTTCGAACGCCGTTCATTTCGCGCTGCAAAGTGATTGATTCAACGCATTTTGCTTTTTCAAATTTTACTTTTTCGATTTTGGGCTTTAGATTTTCGGCTTTTGACAGTTGAAACGTCGGCGTGTCGAGATTGGTAAAAACCGCGTCGAGAAAAGAGTTCAAAAACTGCTCGCTGAGCGTGACGGTTATTTCCGGCGGGTTCTGCGCGCGGGCAAAACCGCTTGAAAATAAAAGAATCGCAAAAACAACCAAGATTTTCTGTTTCATAAAATCAATGTCAGTACCGAGAGCGGTAGCGACCGGGTTTTTGTTAGTTAATAAACCCGGTCGCTACCGCTCTCGGTACTGACAAATTTACAAACCGGCGCGAACGATGTCGTGCAATCTGAGCAAACCGATTGCTTCGCCGCTTTCTCCGACAACCGGCAAAACCGCGATTTGACGCGGGCGGTTTTCCATTAATTGCAAAGCGTCAAAAGCGAGCATCGGCGGCTTTGCGACAATTGGTTTGTCGGTCATCATTTCGGCGGCGGTCAATTTTCTCAAATCTTCCGGTTCGATTCGCTCGACCGTCCGGCGCAAATCGCCGTCGGTTATGATGCCGACAAGTTGGTTTTGGTCGTCAACGACATTGACAGCGCCGAGCGCAAATCGGCTGATTTCCGCGACAACTTCGAGCCAGTTTGCGTCGGGCGAAACATTTGGGCTTTCGCGCATTAAATCCTGAACGCGAACGTTCAAACGCTTGCCCAAACGCCCGGCAGGATGATTTGCCGCGAAATCTTCAGCCGTCCAGTTTTTGCACTGCATCAGAGCCATTGCCAGCGCGTCGCCGATTGCCAGCGCGACCGTTGTCGAAGCGGTCGGCGCGAGATTGAGCGGGCAGGCTTCTTTGTCAACCGAAGCGTCCAAAACGATTTCCGCGTTCCGCGCCAGAGTCGAATCAATGTTTCCGATGATCGCGATAATCGAAATTTTACGTGATTTTAAAGCGGGCAAAAGCTGCAAAATCTCGTCCGTTTCGCCGCTGTTTGAAAGAGCGATTGCAACGTCTCCACCTGTAATAACGCCCAGACCGCCGTGCATCGCGTCCGAAGGATGAACGAAAATCGCCACCGTTCCGGTGCTGGTCAGCGTTTGAGCGATTTTCTGCCCGATGACGCCGGATTTGCCGACGCCGAGAACGACGATTTTGCCGGGGCAATCAATCAGCAAATTAATCGCCCGCTCAATCGTTTCTTTTTCCAAACGGTTTGCGGCTTGTTCGATTGCCGCAGCTTCGAGCCGCAATAATTCAACAGTTTGGGCGAAACAATTTGAAATTTCTTTTGTTTTTTGCGGATTCACTTTTTTCAATTCGCGCCTGTTTGGGCGGAAATACAATTTTCACGCAAACGACGCAAAGAACGCAAAGCCGCAAAGATTTTAATTTCCCGCGGGCTTAACGGGATGAAGGACATCAAGCGCAATTTGCCAGCCCTTTCCGGTGTGCTTCCAGACGCGCAAATAATATCCGCGTTCTGTTTTATTTGTCGAATCCGTTAATTCGTATTCGCCGTAAGCGTAAGCGAAATCGCCTGACAGCTCGCCGTTAATCGGTTTTGCGGTTAAAGAATATTTTTCTATCGAAACAGCTCGCAGAGCTTCTTTTCTGCTGACAAACGGAAAATGATTTTCACGCAATAGCCGCGAGTTTTCCGCCAAAAGTTTGCCGTAAGTCTTTACTATGCCGTTTTTTTTGAGTGAATCTGCAAAATCGTTTTCCAGCTTCTGCCAGTTTTGCGAATCCGATTTTTTATCTGCTTTGCCCGCAAGAAACGGCATTTGCGGAGCAATTTCGGTTTCGTACTTGGCGTGCTGGATTCCCGTATCAACGACAAATCTATATTTTCCGTCGGGCTGTCGTTTCCAAATGGTGGCAAATTCGCCGAAAGCCGTCGGCGCGTCCGTTTTGCCTTTCAGATGAAACGACCAGTTTCCGGTCGTAAATCCAAATTCTCCGGTCGAAGAAATTCCCGCAAAGTTCGGCGACCAAGCCAAAAGCGACGAATTCGCCGGGCGCTTTCCGTAAAACTCGCGGACATTAACGGGCTTTTGCGTGAAAACCAAACCATTCGGCGCGGCGTATTCGACAAACGCCGCATTGGTTCCCTTTTCCGCAGCCATCGCCGCAAACGCTTTTTCGGCGGCGACGACTTCATTTAGAGCCGAATCATTCTGCGCTGCAACGGTAATTTGGCAAATAAAAAATAGAATCAACAAAACGCAGTAAATTTTCATTGGACTTGGATTATCTATTTCAGAATCGGTATTTCTTGAGGTTTAGTTACGATTGAAACCGTTAAAGGTTGCGTTCAAACAAATACACAAAAAATTTAGAATGACAATTTTCCGTAAGGAAAAAATAACGGTAAAACGATGGCAGGTTTTTCAAATTGCTTCTTTCGCCTGAGCGACGGCTTTGTCGGTATCGGTCAGAAAAAGCAGAATCATTCCGATGATGAAAAATGCGATGAGCGCCAGAATTGCCTGGCGATAAGAATTTGTCGCCGCCGCGACCGCGCCGAAAACGAGCGGACCGATCCAGGAAGTTCCGCGTTCGGAGATTTCGTAAATCGAAAAAAACGCCGATTCTCTTCCTTCGGGAATCATCCGGGAAAAAAGCGAGCGCGAAAGCGCCTGCGAGCCGCCCAAAACAAAACCGATTGCCGCGCCCATAATCCACGCTTCGGCAGTCGTATTTAAAACGGCGTAAGCGTAAATGACAATTGCCGCCCAAATGACGAGCGAAACTAAAATCGAATGTTTAGCGCCGATTTTTCTTGCCAAAAACTCAAAAGCAAAGCTGCCGATCATTGCCATAAATTGCGCGAGCAGAAAAATCATCAGCAAAAAAACATTGTCAGCCGGAACGCCGCGCGATTCGAATAATTCCTGCGCGAGAAACAGCGAAGAAACATTAATCACGGTTTGAATTCCGTCGTTGTAAAGCAGATAGGCGATGAGAAAACGCGCGGTTTGCCGCAGTTTGTATAAATCTTTAAAAGTGGTGGCGAGTTCTCGAAAGGCGAGAAAAATATAATTTTCTTTTTCCGTTGTCTGTCTTGATGCGCCGCGCTGTTTGAGCAGCGCAAAAGCGATTAAAGCGAATCCGCCCCACCAGAGCGCGGCGATTAAAAACGATAAACGCACGGCGAAACCTTGCGAGATGCCCAGATTTCCGGCGTTATTCAACAGCAGCAAATTAAAAAGCAGCATCAAACCGCCGCCGAGATAGCCGACGGCAAAACCGCGACTCGAAACTTTATCGCGCCGGTCGTCGGTGCAAATGTCGCCCAAGAAAGCATTGTAAAAAACGAGCGTGCCGCCCATCGCCAGATTTGAAACTATAATCAGCAAGCTGCCGAGCAGATAAAGATTGCCTTCGATAAAAAACAAAGCGCTGCCCGCGAGAACGCCGACGGCGCAGAAAAACATCATAAATGTTTTTTTCAAGTGCGTGTAATCGGCAATCGCGCCCAAAAACGGGAGCAGAAAAACCTGTCCGAAAACCGAAAGCGAAATGGCAAACGGAAAAAGCGATTTAGCTGTCACGGCACCCAACCAGCCTAAATCGAGAATTGTGCCGTTTTCGTCGCCCAGAGCGTTTTGCGCCAGCGCGGTTAAATACGGTCCGGCGAGAACGCTGATAACGGTCGTCAAAAAAGCCGAGTTCGCCCAGTCGTACATTACCCAGCCGAAAATCTCGCGGCGGTCGTTTTTAGGAAATTCGCTCATTTTTCAAAATTCCGACAATCGCGGGCGTGATATCGGCAAGAGTTCGGATTTGTTCAGCACAGAATTCTTTTTCTCGTCCCCAGCAAAGCGTAGGAACGTCGTTTAAAGTGTGATTTTTGATTGATAAATCTTCGATATTGCCGTGATCGCTGGTCAGCAAAACGGTAGTTTCGGTTAAATCAATCTCGTCCAAAACCGTTCGGACAAATTTTGCTAATTCTGGCAAATGCTCGCGCGCCGCCGCAAAATCCTGCGCGTGTCCGATTTTGTCGGTTAAAAAATGCTCGTAAAGCGTGAAACGATTTTTAGCGGCGAGCCGCGCTAACGATTGCGCCGCATTTTCCGCCGTTTGCAGCGGAAAATCGAACCCGCGTTCCCGCAATAGCCGGTTCGTAAAATCGTGGAAAACGGCTTCGCCGCGTTTTAAATCGTCGAGAGTTTTAAAACGCACGGTCGAGGCTTCGACGGCGCAGGTCGTGGCGGATTTCCAGCGCGGTTCTTCTTCGAAAAACTGCGGCGTGTAAGCGTTGGCGAATGTGTTCGGCTCGATTTCGAGGTTTTCGAGCTGCAAAAATATCGAGCGCTCGGCGATAATCTCGCGCATCGCCGCGTTTGGAAAACCTTGTTTGTGATAACCCAAAAAGCCGGGAGCGTTAAAGCCAGTCAGAATAGTCGTTTGCCCGGACGCGCTTTGCGGTCTGCCTTCGACGCCGAGTCGCGGATCGGTTCGGATTAAAATTCCGTCGCGGTAAACCGGCTCGTTTCCGTCTTGAAAAACGGCGAGCGGCTCGGCAGCAGGCAAATTTGCCAACGGATTTGTCTGCTCGTCGCGTCGCCCGATTCCAAGCCCATCAATAAAAATCAGCAAAACCGGCATTGAAACAGATTGTCAGACAAGCGCGCCGAATCGTCAATATTTATAGAAAATTGTTTCTAATTAAGAGAACGATTGCAATGTAAAGCAGACGACAAAAATAAAATAAATCTTTTTTGCGTCCTTTGCGTAAAACCTTCGCGTCCTTTGCCGTTGCGCTTTTCGTTTTTCAACGAATTAAACCGCAAAAGACGCGATTTAACTCTTGTTTGACAAAAACTATTGACTTCGTTCGGCAATTGGCATAATCATTGATTCTCTCTCGTTTTTATTTCAATCAATTAGGAGAATATTTGCCAAATGCTTGATGAACTGGTCAACCGCGTCGCTGAAAGAACCGGGCTTTCACAGGAACAGGCGCGCACAGCCGCCGAAACCGTGATCGGCTTTTTGAAAGAACGCCTTCCGGCTTCGGTTGGCGGCGCATTGGACGGTGCGGTGCAGGGCGGCGAAAACAGTTCGAGCGGAATGATGGATCAAGCCCAGGGGATGCTCGGCAATCTGGGCGGTATGTTCGGCGGAAATAAAGAATAACCGCTTTTTGTCAAAACATCGGTAACGATTGACAGAAAGCGCGATTCGTTCTAATTTAACGCCAAATTTTGCTTTTATTTTCAGAGCAAAAATAGAGTTGTTATTCACAACGCAGATTTTTGGTTTCTCCTTGAAAGGCAAATACTCAAACCTCGCTGCGCGGTGAAATACGACCCGTAAAAACAAAGTTCAAGCAGTAATTCGGAAAAAGGAATTACATAAATTATGAGGAGCGTAATGAACACACAGCCTTTTGACCAAAGTTTTAAACTTTTGAAAAATTCGTACAAATTCGGAGTCGCCGCGCTGTTGAGCCTGGCGTTTTTAATTGCTTCAACCATGCCGGTTCTAGCATCGCCTCAAGTGACATTTACCGGGACAAACCTCGGAGCAATTCCTGACAGCACGAGCGCACAACCGAATTGTCAAACCCCCGGACCGCCGCGTGACGTGACATTTAATGTGACGGGTCTAACCGGCAACGTACAAACGGTTACCATAAGTTTAACAATTGAACATCCCTGGGTCGGCGACGTACTTGCAACTCTGATAGCACCGGGCGGCACACGGCAGCTTGACTTATTCGGGTACACCGGAGCTACTGTCGGACCCGGCAGCAACGCCAGCGCCGGTGACAGCTCACCGATAGACGGTCAGTACACATTCAGCGATGCAGCCACCGCAAGTTGGTGGGCGGCGGCGGCGGCGGCAAGTCCGACTACGCTGATCCCGGGCGGAACCTACCGCACTTCGCAACGCGGCGGTCCCGGCTCAACTGGTGCCAGCACATCACTCAACGCCACATTCGGCGGTCTGACTCCGGCTCAAGCCAACGGCACTTGGACATTGCGTGTAACGGACGGATGCGCCAGCGATACCGGCACCGTTTCTGCTGCCGTGCTTGATATTACAACCGCAACGACCAATCCGCCTGTTGCGGCGAAACCGTTCTTTGATTATTTCGGTTCGGGCAAAAGCTCGTTTGGCGTTTATAACCCAACCGGAACGAACATCATTTGGAGAGTTTTAAATAACGGCGGCGCGGGACAAGAAACCATCTTTTGGGGCTTTAGCGCGACGGACTATCAGCCGAATAACGGTATTAGACCCGTTCCGGGTTATTATGACGCGGATAATCGAGCCGACATTGCGGTTTGGAGACCGAGCAATACACCCGGAGAAAGTCGTTTCTATATCAGAAATACAAATCCGGTTTCGCTTAATGCGCTGCCTTTCGGGACAAGTGCCGATTTCGCTTATGGTTACGATGCCGATTATGACGGCGACGGCAGAGACGATCCGACTGTGATTCGCCGCCTTAACGGTCAGTGGCTCTGGAGCTATAGGGCAAGTTCGACGAACACGCTACGCTCGGTTTTATTCGGAAAATCCGCGGCGACGCAAGCCGAGTTAGCCACGGAGGACATTCCTTTAGCCGGCGGCGATTTTAGCGGCGACGGTCGAGCGGATATTGTTGTTCTTCGTCAAAACGCTTCCGGTTCAGAAACTTATATTTGGGGCGACAGCGTGACGGGGCAACAGATTAGCTCATTTATCTGGGGCGAATTCAACACGGACTATTTCGTCATCGGCGATTTCCTAGGCGATTCCAGAATTGACTTTGCGGTCTGGCGCGGAGCCGGATCAGGCACTGATGCAACTTGGTACATTCGCGAAAACGGAGGCACGGGTTTCATAGCCAGACAGTTTGGCGTTTCGAGAGTGTCGGGAGCCGGCGATCTCGCCATCGCGGGCGATTTCGGCGGAGACAGCAAATATGACATTGCCGTCTATCGCCAATCGAACAACACTTTTTATTGGCTTAATTCGCCGACGGCAACGACCGTTTCCGGTCAGCAATTCGGGCTTGCGGGCGACCGTCCGGTTGGAGAATTAAAAACCTTCTAAATTTCTAGTCGGCGCACGCGCTATTTTCGGCTGGAAAGTTTCAAATGGAGCTTTCCAGCCTTTTTATTTTTTCGGGATTCTGATTTTCAAGGCTCGCGGGGCAATTTCAAAAACGGCGGGTAAAAATCCGGGCAATTCGCCGTCGGTTTCAAACCGGATTTTCTCATCAGCCGCAGGATTGACGACAACTTTTTTCGCATGCGAGTGATGAACTTCCGCTACATCGAAATGCGTTCCGGCGTAAAGTTTGTAAGAATTTGCCAGAATTTTGGTTGAAGAAATTTCGCCAATCATCACCACGTCAAACAAACCGTCGTCAAGTTTAGCGTCGGGTGCGATTTTCATTCCGCCGCCGAAATAACGTGCGTTTGCCACGCAAAAATTAACAATGGAAACTTCGCGCTCGCGCCCTTCGTCGAGCGTCACGAGCGCTCGCGTGTATTTCATTTCAAGCGTCGTCTGCAAAGTTGACCACGCAAAACCTGCGCGCCCCGAAATCCCTCGCGGCAGCCACGCAAAAGGCTTGTCGGCTTTGACGCGATTAATGACCGAAGTGCTGATACCGAACGAAGCGACGCCTAAAAAATAACGCGAAACGGTTTCGTCGTTTTCATCAGCAAACGTCACGCGCCCGACATCAATCGTTTCGGTTTTCCCGTTTTTTAAATCGGCGGCGGCTTGCGCCGGATTAGTTGAAATATTAAAAGTGCGCCGAAAATCGCCGCCCGTGCCGGAAGGCAAAATGCCGAGTTCCGACTGCGCGCCGGATTCCAGAATCCCGTTTGCAACTTCGTTAATCGTCCCATCGCCGCCGCAGGCGACAATCAGCGAGCGCCCTTGTTTCGCCGCTTCGAGCGCAATTTGTTTTCCGTGTCCGGGAGCGCGGGTAAACTCAACAGCAAACGCGCCGAAACGCCGGTGAATTTCCGAGGCGGTTTTCGCCCAGATTCGCGCGGTATTGCCGCCCGCACTGGTTGGATTAACGATGATTAAAGGCAGGCTCGTATCCGTTTTATTTGAAGAAAAGCTGCCGGTTGCGTCTGACAAAATTTTCGATTTCCTTAATTCGCTTAAAATCCGCGAGCTTATAATTGGCGTTCTCGTTGGTTCTAAAACCGTCGCCCGTGTTCGCGTAAACAATATTTTCGCCGTAAGCTCCAGCCTTTGCGCCGCACATCCCCGCGACAATGATGTCTTTTAATTCGTCCTCGTTCAAATCAACAAACGAAACGGCTTCAACCCAGCACGTCGCGCCGTTTAATTGACTCGGAAACTCAAAAATCGGTTTCCCGTCGCGGTAAACGTGAAACTCGGAACCGAGCGGCGGATTTGTATATTCGGCGTGGTGAAAGGTTATAAAACAGGCGTCTCGAAATGGCTCGAAATCCATCACAAAAGTTTGTTTGGCGTCCGGCACTTTGTCGCCGCGCTGGTTTTTCAAACAATCGGATTTAATCTGTCCGTCAATCGTCTGCCCGCCGCGCGGATTGATTGATTGTTTGACGGTTTCCCCGTTTTTATTTTCAGTATTCGCGGAAGCTCGATTATTTTTATTTTCCTGCCGAACTACGTTTGCGGTTGCAGCCGAATCAACAGTCGCGCTTTCGCGCTGCCCGACCTGAAACGAACAAGCCGCCGAGAGAACAAACGAAAACAAAACGACAAAGCATTTTTTCATATTGTTAAATGTCACATCAATTTAGCCATTGATTGGTAATAGGCATTCCCCAATTCTTTCTAATTGAACTAACAGCCGCTTTGAAAGGGCGCTTACTATCTTCTGCCATTGATATTTCTAAAATCCTTTCATCTATCGTCTTCAAATCAATATTGGTTTGTTGATACCAAATCTCTTCAAGAACAGCTATGACTAAATCAACCTCCATTCTTAAGCCCAAAATTAGAATAAGTTCTTCAACAATCCAAACTTCAAAACAAGAAAGAAGATGCTCGATAGTTTTAACATCCTCTTCTAATTCACCTATAACAATCTGTATTTGCGATTCAGATAGTTGTTCTTCTCTCAACCGTTCAAGCCATTGAAACTGTTTAGATTTATCAAGTCTGGAAATGCAGTTATAAACTTCTCCAAGTATCTTTATAGCTGCGTAAGGTCCTCCTGCATTTATAAAAAGCAGATATTTGTCGAACTTTTCGTCTATAAGATTTTGTAGAAAAAGCTCATCCATTTCAAATCGGCAATTTTCACTTCAAAGCAATGCCATCAAACAATGATTATATGTTAATTTTGTGGCATTTATGACAAAGCAACCGCAAAACTGCGCTATAAAATTCAAATTCGGTACAGTTTGCCGCAGTTAAGAGTCATTCGATTTTTTATCCTGCTCTGCCAGCTCGCCGATTTTACTCATCAAAAAATCCGCGATTTCTTTGTGCGTCCGCAGGCGGTCTGTTTTGGCGTAAAACTCGGATAAATCAAGCGGCTCGCCGAAATAAATTCTGACCTTTTCGCCGCCGAACCAGTTTCCTAAAATTTGTTTGGGCAAATCGTTTCCGAGTCCGGCGATGAAAACCGGGACGACTTGCGGGCGCGCCGCCATAATTACTTTGCCGATTCCGGGTTGCGCGGACAGAAATTCGTAAGGCGTGGCGGCATCTTTGTTGCGTTTGCCTTCCGGGTGAAAACCGATAATGTGTCCGCGTCCGCGCGCGGCTAAATCAATCAAACGGCGCAGAGAGAATTTGTCGAACTCGCGTTTTCTGGCGTCCTTTTCTTCGCGGAAAAACGGCGGGTACATCGAAAACCAGCCCATCACCAGATTGACAAACCAGCCGAGCGGCGAAGTGTAAAAAAACTTGGCGCGGACGGGGAAAAACAAAGTCATGGGTCGGCTCGTGCGGCGGAAAAGCACCGATGAAACCGTGTACATATCGAAAAACGAGCGGTGATTGGCAACGAGCAGAACGGGCTTTTCAACGTCGGCTTTCTCAAAATTTTCTAGCCCGTAAACATTCATCAAATTATATGTCGCCAGATAAATCCACAAAGAACCGATGTGACGCTGAAAAAACGTCATCAGACGTTTCCACGCGCCGTGATTCATTTTTTCAGTGAGCCAAAAACCAACGCGCTCCGTCCGGTTTAGAACGGCAAGCTCTTCTTCGGTCGGCGTCAAAGCCAACTCTCTGTTTTCGGCTCTCGATATTGAAACTTCGGTTTCCATTTTTACAAATCAACTACAATCGGCATATTCGTCGGCAGATAATCTTCGTCGCAATTTGAAGCGTTGACAAACCGTACGCCGAATTTTTCCGCCTCGCCGTAACCGCAATGAATATGCCCGAAAACGTGAATTTTCAACTTTCCAAACGCGGCGATTTCCTCGATTCGTTTGATTAATTCCTCGCAGCCCGTATTTTCAATCCAATTGCCGCGCGAAACCGCGTCCAAAATCCCGTTTGGCGGACCGTGCGTGATTAAAACGTCAGTGTCGTCAGGAATCAGCTTCCATTTTTCCGCCAATTCGCTGCCGCGATTTAAATTAAAAGCCCAATCGAAAAAACGCGGCTGCCAGGGCGAACCGTAAAATTTCAAGCCTTCGATTTCAACTGCCGAATCCTGTAAATAAATGATATTTTTCGCGACCAGACTTTGTGCGTATTTCGGGCATTTTTCAAACAACCAGTCGTGATTACCTGCGACAAATATTTTATGTTCGTGCGGCAAGCCGGAAAACCATTCGTTAAAAACGACGATTTCATCAAGCTGCCCGCGATTTGTCGCGTCGCCCGCGTGAATCAGAACGTCGCCGTCGGGAACGCTGATTTGTTCGTTGCAATTGTGCGTGTCACTTAATAAAACAATTCGGGGCATACTTTTGAGCGGCGGAATTTACGCAAGTCTAAAAATTCTTTGATAACATTAAAAACGACGAAATAAAAGTTCGCCGGTTTTAAACTCAATCTAAAATGTCTCGTTTATTGGAAGTTAAAAATTTAGAAACTCATTTTCCGACGCGCGCCGGAACGGTTAAAGCCGTCAACGATGTCAGCTTTCATCTCGAAGCGGGCGAATTGCTCGGACTTGTCGGCGAATCCGGCTGCGGAAAATCAATCACCGCGCTTTCGATTATGCGGCTGATTGCCGCGCCCGGAAAAATTGTCGGGGGCGAGGTTTGGTTTCAAGGCGCAAATTACAAGCAAGCCGAAAATCTTTTAAAGCTCAACGACGAGCGGATGCGGGCAATTCGCGGCGACGACATTTCGATGATTTTCCAGGACCCGATGACTTCGCTCAATCCGGTTTACACGGTCGGCGAACAGATTGCCGAAGCTCTCCGGCTGCATCGCGGTTTAACTCGCAAACAGGCTTACGAAGCGGCAATCGAAGCGATGCGCGAAGTCTCAATCCCAGACCCGGCGCGCCGCGTTGACGATTACCCGCACCAGCTTTCCGGCGGGATGCGCCAGCGCGTAATGATTGCGATGGCTTTAGCTTGCGACCCGGAACTGCTAATCGCGGACGAACCGACAACCGCGCTCGACGTAACGATTCAGGCGCAGATTCTCGATTTGATTGATAATTTGCGAAAAACCCGCCGGCTCGCCGTGCTGCTCATCACGCACGATTTGGGCGTTGTGGCGGAAGTAGCCGACCGCGTATGCGTGATGTATACGGGGCGAATTGTCGAAGAATCCGGCGTTGATGAAATTTTTGAGCGTCCGAAACATCCTTACACGCAAGGTCTTTTGCGAAGCGTTCCGAAACTGACGATGGAAGGTGTAACACGGAACAATCGTCTGGAAACAATCGAAGGAATTGTGCCTTCGCCGACTAATTTGCCATCCGGCTGCCATTTCGCGCCGCGCTGCCCGCACGTTCACGAGCGCTGCACGCACGATCCGATGCCGCTTTACACGGTCGAAAACCGCGCGGCGGTGCGCTGTGTTTTGTACGAAAATCCAGATGTGAGTAAAACTTAAAATGCCGCAATCCCAGAAAAAGAAAAAATTGATGACCGTCGAAGAATATTTGCGATTTGAAGAGCGTTCAAAATTCAAACACGAATATATGGACGGTGAAGTGATTCGATTAAACGATTCCGTCCCACGCGATTTTCAACTTGCGGGAAATCGAGTCAGTCATATTTTTATCGTCAGCAATTTGTGTTTTTATTTGCGGCTCGCGCTGCGCGGTAACGCTCAAAATTGCCAGGTCGGAACAACCGAAATGCGAGTTTTGCTGCGCGAAAATCATTATGCTTACCCGGATGTTTTCGTTGTTTGCGGCGAAATCTCGCTCGTCCCGGATATTTTCGACACGCTGGAAAATCCAGCTATTTTAATTGAAGTTTTGTCAAAATCAACCGAGCTGCGCGACCGGGGCGACAAAGCGCACGATTATCGAAATATGACGAGCGTGACCGATTACGTTTTGATTTCGCAAGACAAAATGCGAGTCGAACAGCAAATCCGGCAGGCGGATAACTCCTGGAAGATTGTCGTTTTTGAAAAACCGGAAGATAAAGTTTTTTTTGAATCGCTCGAATTTGAAATCCGCGTCGCCGACATTTACGAAAACATCAAATTTCCGCCAAAACCGAATTTGCAGTTAGTCGAAACAAAGAAAAAAGTTAAATGATTCAAACCAAATCGGCAGTTGAAAAAAAAGCGCTCGTCGAGGTTCGCAATCTCGTCAAACATTTCCCGATTGAAGGCTCGGATGATGTTGTTAAAGCGGTTGACGGCGTTTCGTTTGATATTTTGGCGGGCGAAACTCTCGGCTTGGTCGGCGAATCGGGCTGCGGAAAATCAACCGTCGGGCGCAATATTTTGCGCCTTCAGGAACCGACGGCGGGCGAAGTTTTATTTGAAGGCGAAAATATTTTAAAAACCAGCAAAAACGGTTTGCAAAAATTGCGGCGCGAGATGCAGATTATTTTCCAAGACCCCTATGCTTCGCTCAATCCGCGTCTGACTATTCTTTCAATCGTTTCCGAACCGTTAAAGATTCACGGAATCGGCGGCAAAAACGAACAAAAAGCGCGCGTCGCCGAGCTTTTGCAGAAAGTCGGTTTGAATCCCGATTATATGTATCGTTATCCGCACGAATTTTCTGGCGGACAGCGACAGCGTTTGGGAATTGCGCGGGCGCTTGCGTTGAATCCGAAATTGATTATCTGTGACGAGCCGGTTTCCGCCCTCGATGTTTCCGTGCAGGCGCAGGTCGTCAATCTTTTGCAGGATTTACAAGCCGAATTCGGTTTGACTTATCTTTTTATCTCGCACGGTTTGGCGGTCGTCGAGCATATCTCGCAGCGCGTCGCGGTAATGTATTTGGGGAAAATAGTCGAAATCGCGCCTGCCGCCGGGCTTTACGCCAATCCGCTGATGCCTTACACGCAGGCACTTTTGTCGGCGATTCCCGTTCCCGATCCGAAAATAAAACGCGACCGAATTATTTTAAAAGGCGACGTGCCGACGCCGATCAATCCGCCTTCGGGCTGCCGTTTTCGCACGCGCTGCCCGTTTGCCATCAAAGAATGCGCGGAAATCGAGCCGGAATTAAAGGAAATCACGCCAAATCATTTCGCCGCCTGCATCCGCATTCCCGGTTACGGCGTCAATGTTCCGAGCTACGAAAAGCCGGTTTTAACTGCCGATGCTATTCCGCAATAAAAGTTTTTTGGAGAGAATCGTGCGGCAAAAAGCGCACGTCAACATCAACCGGCGTGAGCGAGAATTTTTCCGCCAGCGACGCGCGCAGTCGGCTTTCGGCTTGCTGATTTAATCTGGTGACGAGAGCGAGCAACAGCCGGACGCGCATCGCCGGGACTTTTTGACGGACGCGCCGGGCGGCATATTCGACTTTATCGAGCAGCGCGTCAACTTTTTCCTGCGGCAAATCCGGCACGACCAAGAATGTGACTTCGACGCAAAAAACCCGCCCGTCTTTGATCGTCACGCCGTCAAACGGCACGCCTTCCAAAACAATATGGCGGAGAAGCGGCATTTGATTTTCCGCTTCGACTTGCCGCAAAGCCAAATCTTCCAGAGAGACATAAAGCTGATGAAGATTTTCGTCCTCTGATGTTTCCTGTTTGATGCGGGCGACTTCGAGGTTTAATTTGCGGCGCTGCTGTTCGGGCGTCATCGTCGTCCACGAAAAATCATCTTCGCCGGCGACGAGCGCGAGCTTTTTGTAATGCCGCAAAATCAGCCAAACTGAGGAAGCAAGTCCGGCAATCGGAAACACAATCAGAAAAACCGTCAGTAGCCAGCGCTGCAACTGCGTTAAACCCGCTCCGGCAAACGCGAGCGCGAGAGCCGCCGACAAACAAACAATCGCCACGAGAAAAACAACTGCGGCGATATGAATTTTTGCGTTTTGGTTTAAACTGGCGGCGGCTGATTGCGACTGGTTTGCCATCGTTTTGAAAAAGGAAATCGCGAATTTCCTTTTCCATCTTTATTACCTTAATTCAAGGATTTAGTAAATCGTTCAATAGTGAATCGTAAATAGTAAATCGCGAATCGTAATTTTCCAGTCACGATTCGCGATTTACTATTCACTATTTACTTGTTTTACTTAGCGCGGTTCATCAGACTTTGATATTCGCCGCCTTCAACCCATTTTAAGATTTCCGCTACGCGCCAGACCGGAAACGGGTGCGTCATTCCCGAAGAAATAATGTCAGCCCAAAAACGGTCAAGCTGCTTTTTGTCGTAGTTGGCTTGAAACTCGCGCGCTTGTTCGAGGAAAAGATCGTAATCAACTTTCGACGCGAAAGTTCCGCCGCACAATTTCATCATCGTGCGCCCGATGACGTTCGCATCCTGCGTGACGAGCAAAGCCGCGCGGTCGCAGGACAATTCTGCCCTCCGCGCCCAGGCGAGCAGAGCGCCCCGCATAGAAGCCGTAATCAAATCTTTGACAATTCCGACAACCGGAGTCGCCGCGAGCGCCACGGTTGCGAGAGCTTCAATCAATCTGGCGGCGGTCAAATAAAGAACGTGTTCGGCGTGAATATGCCCGACTTCGTGCGCGACGACCGCCAAAACTTCTTCGTCGGTCAATCTTTCAATCAGAGACGAATGCAAAACGATAATCGGTTTTTCGACTCCGCCGGTAAAAGCGTTGACAATCGGGCTTTGCTGTACGTAAAGCTCCGGCATATCAACGCCGAGCGTCGTGCAGGCGATTTGCAATTTGGCGTATAAATCGGGACATTGCAGCGGCGTGACTTTGACCGCCGAAGCCATAAACGACACGCGAATCGCCGATTCGCCCGTCACGGCGAGCAATTTCTTTAAAGCCGAATCAATGCCGGGAATCGCGCGCAGAGCGGCGAGCGCGCGGCTGTCTTCCGGGTGAACATAATCGTGTTTGTTTAAATCCGCGAATTTTTTATGCGGCGCGTCGGAAAGCGGCAAACGGCATTTTCCGCAAACCGCGTTTCCCCCGCCCGCGTTTCCATTGGTTTTAACCTGATTGCGCTGACCGCAATAACGACAACGAATTGAATTTGGAACTACTGCTTCATCCATAATTTTGAGTTTAAATCACAGAGTTAAACGAGTCTAGCGAGCTATTTGTTTTCCAATTTTTTGATGATGTTTTTCGCCGTCATCTCGTTAATTTCATTATGTCGCGGAACAGGCTGCGATTGTTTGGTTTTCGGATTTGTGTACCAATCGTGTTTCCCGCCGTGACGTGCGAAAACGCAGCCCATTTCTTCTAATTTTTTAATCAAATCGCGCCGTTTCATTTTTCTTCTTTAAAACAGAAAAAGCCGTTAAACGAGAACTGGGGTTCGAGACCCTCTCATTTAACGACTTATCTTAGAAAAGTCTTTGTTTTAGAATTGCACGGAGGCAATTTCACTAAAACAATAGCTTGGAATCAAATTATTGTCAAAATTATTCGGCTAGAACAAGTTCCTCAACTTTTCTAACGTAAGGAACTTCACCTGATTCGAGGTCTTCGAGCAAACTTTTGAGATTTTCAATCAATTCTTCTTTTGAATATCCCTGCGTTTGATAATCTGGATATTCGTTCCAAAAACCGATAAAAAATTCTCCGTCCTGCCAGATTGTATATTTCATTGTTCGCATAATTCAGTTGCAGATTATAGTTTAGCGCCCGAATTCAGTTCAATCAAAATCGAATTGATATTGCTGCGAACGCTAAACAAATGTAAAGGTTCAACTGAGATTTATTCGTTGCGGTACGCTACGATTTCAAGATATTCCGATTCGATGCGCGTTGTGCCGTCCGTTGCGAGATTGTTTTCCGCCCATAATTTTTCCAAATCCCGCCGCAAAGCGGTTTGTCCGTCGGCATCGAGCGCGGCAAAGGCTTTGTGCGTCGGACCGTAAAATTCGCGCCAGTATTCAACTGTTTCCGGCACGCTGAACGGAAAACTGAATGAAATCAACCGCCGCTCAAAATTGATTTGCGAAACTCCTTCGCCCAAACGGGATTGCACCTTCGTTTCATCGCCCCAAAGCAAAGGCGAAGGCATATTCGGCGGAGGCGAAACGTGCGAGCCGACAATCTTGAACATCTGCCCGACAAAACCCGTCGGAGTCCAGTTTGCCATCGCAATCACGCCGCCGGGGCGACAAACGCGGATGAGTTCAGCCGAAACCAGTTCAGGGCGCGGCGCGAACATTGCGCCGAACATTGTCATCACGACATCGAATTCAGCATCCGCGTAAGGCAGATTTTCGGCGTCGCCCTCGTCAAATTTAATTTTCAAACCCGCGCTTGCGGCTCGTTTTCTGGCTTGTTCGATAAGATTCGGGGCAATATCAACGCCTGTTACTTCGGCTCCCGTCAATGCCGCCGGGATTGATTGATTGCCGTTGCCGCAAGCCACGTCAAGAACGCGCATTCCGGGGTTTAAATTTAACCTTTCGACAAAGACGGCAGCGCCGTCAGTAAAAGATTCGGCGATTTTACCGAAATCGCCCGAAACCCAGGTTGCTTTCAATTTTGTTTTTAATGTTTCCATTTCCGGCGTTATTTGTAATGTTGTTTCATTCATATATTTATTTCCTTTTTTTCTTCTCAATCACAATTTTATGCGATGCCCGCAGTTTTGCCTCCAATGCCGAAAGCGTGTTGCGAAGGCATCCGAATTTCATGAAATTCGGATGCCTTCGCCCGAATGATTGCGCGACCGAATCAATTATGCGCGCGATAGAATAAGTACTCTGTCGTGTACGGCACTCTTGCTTCCTCGCCGATAACAGAGCCGGGAGTGGTCGGACGTAAACCGCCGCTCGTGTTCACTCGCTGGATATAGGTTACCTTTCTGAAAATGCCGGGTCCCTCGCTCGAAACCGTTTGAAGCAGCAGCCAGGAAATGGCGTTGGGATTGGGGTCACAACCTTCCAGGCGCTTGGCAACTACTTTGCTCCCGCTGTTGCTTTCCCAGGTCGGTCCGGCGTAATGAATGCCGACCTGCCCTTGAAAATCCTCATCGGCGTACAAATTCGCCACAGGCGCGACAAAATCCCAACTAGCGCCGTTCCATCTGTAAACCTGCACGCCAATCGCGTAAACGTGAAAGGACACTTTATTTCCCGCGGGCACCTGCAATTTCTCGCACGCGGGCGGCAATTCCGGCGCTTTGTTGTCGCCCGCTCTGGCGGACGTGTTAAAGGCGAGCGTTAACCCGGCGACGGTGCCGAGCAGAACGACAAGCCTGATGATGTGTTGTATGTTTATGATTTGCATTTACTTTCTCCTTATTATTTGAATTTTTAGTTTTAGGTTTTGATTGGCAGCACAGCCAATCGTTAATTTATCCGAACCGTTCCTGCGAGCGACTCCGCACGCAGCTCTATCCGTCCCTGCAAAGCAGAGATAGAAAAAGAGGTTTGATTTTTGATTGAAACTAGTTGCGGCTACGGGTTTCAGCCGCCCAGAGCGACCGCATTTTGCATCCGGCGTGGATCAGTTCGCGGACGATGATTACTTTCTTTTTGCAGGCATTTCTTTCTCCTTTTTTTGCCAATGTTAGGCTTATTCCTGCTGCGAACTGTGTTGCCGATAATGTGCATCACGCCGTTGAATGAAAGCTTTGACTCGTGCGAGCTGCGTCAGGCTAACGGTAAAAGCTTCGCCGCCTTCCTGCCAGGCGAAATCGGGAATTTGCAATTTTCGCCGCACCCAGGTTTGAGAAAGTAATCTCAACTCGCGCACGAATTGAGCGAGAGCTTTCGTCGAGCACAAAGCGATGAGCAAATGCACTTGATTCGGCGCGCCGCCGATTACTTCAACTCTTCCGCCGCAGATTTTGACGCAGCTTGCGAGATATTTATAAAACTGCAAGCGCCATTTTTCCTCAATCGGATTTGCCTCATCCGCAACGCGCAGGACGATTTGATAATGTAAATTAAACATTGTTTCAACCGGATCGAGTTTTGCGGAAAACGCGGCTGGCAGTATCGTACAGGCGACGGTTGTTTGTTTATAAAAAGATTCCATACATTTATCTCTTTCATTGCCGCCGGATTATTTAATTAAAAATGTAATTATTGCCGCTAAATTTCTTCTCATAATTTCTACTCCCGAAAACGCATCTCTCATTTATTTATGATCTACCGCCCGCCTGCTTTCGGGCAGGCGGTTTTGATTTACTGATTAACAAAAAACGGGCGCAACTTCTTCAATCCGTTTCTTTTGCGCCGGACTTAATTTTCCGAGCATTTCCAGAAATTTCGGATGTGTCATTCCCGAACCGAGATACGTCCAGCGGTCGGCTTGATGCTGAATCGTCATAAATTCTTCGCGTTCGGTTTCGGATAATTGTCTTCCCGTCGCTCTTTCGAGCGCTTCCATATCGAAAAATGTCTGCTGTTTCAATCCGCCGTCGAGAAATCCGCCGATTGCCAGATATTCGTCAACCGCCGATTCGATTTGCTGTTCGGTCATTCCCTCGGCAAGCGCTTCGATCATCAGAGTGTCGAGCTTGGCGTGCTGGGCTTCTTCGAGCCAGTGATTTTTGAGCAGACTTTTAAATTGCGGGTCGAGTTCTTGATTATCTTTAATGCTGTCAATATAGTGTAGCTGCGACATCCATTCGATATGCAGGATGACGAGCGCGACTGCCAAAGGCTGATGCGACAAAACCGCTTTTGCCACCTCGGCGGGCGGACCGATGACGGCGCATTCGGTCGAAAACTTTTTGTGAAATTCTTCCGTAAAAGCTTTGAAGAGTTGGATATGTTTCGCTTCTTCGCCTGCAAATTGCAGAAAAGCGCGGACACGGTAATCGTTTTCGTCGAGCGACGGGCGGACGTGATCCAAAACGAACGGCAGAATAAACTCTTCGACCAGACCGAAGATGCACAGATAAGCGTGTCCGCGAATTTGGTTTAAGATTCGTTTTTCGTCGGCGTTTAAGAACGGCAACTGCTCAACTCTGACGAGCGATTCGGGCATAAACGGCTTGCTGAAATCAAGCTGTTTATCGCCGCCGATAATGTCTTCGATTCGCCAGTTGACGCGCTGCGAAGCGGCTAATGTTTCTCGATAATCATATTGCAGGGCTTTCGTTTTGGTTGCTATTGCATCATGCATAATTATTGACTCCTTTTTATTTCTCTGTTTTTTGAATTTTCCCGGCGAACGAAGATGAAAAAATGTTTTGTTTTAATAAATGTCAAAAAATGTTCGCGTTCGTTCGCACCGCGACTTGAAATGTTCTGTCGGAACAATCTCGGTCATTCACCATACGGAAAGTTGAAATTAAATTGCATGAGAAATAAATTAGAATTAAATGAGACCTCTCCCGGCTTCTCGAATTAATCTTTTCGGCTTTCGAGATGCCGGATGAGAAACAGATTGGAATTAGATTAGACCTTTCCTAAAAGTATTATGTCCGCGCCAATCAAACACTTATACGAATTCGGAGAATTTCGCCTCGACCCGAAAGAACGGATTTTAATGCGCGGCGATCAACCCGTCAAGCTTACTCCAAAGGGGTTTGAGCTGCTTTCGCTCCTCGTCGAAAACCACGGGCGGCTTTTGGGGAAAACCGAATTGATGAACAAAATCTGGGCGGATAGCTATGTCGAAGACAGCAATTTGACTTTTAATATTCGCCAATTGCGCAAGATTCTGGACGACGATGCCCACAGCCCGAAATATATAAAAACAGTCCGCCAGCACGGTTACCGTTTTATCGCCGATGTAAAACAAATTCTGAAGGAAGACAAACCGAGAATAGAAAATCAACCGGCAGCAGTAACAGAAAGCGAAGAAAACGAATCCGAAATTGAAGCTCCGGCTCAATCCGAATTTCCAATGAAAGCGGCTTTTGCCGAACAGCCGCTTTCCCCGCCGAAAACCAAAAGCTTTCTCAAGCCTTTGATTTTTGTCGCGTGCGGTATTTTGCTTGTCAGCGCCGTCGTAATCGGTTCGTGGTTTGCGGGGAACAAAATCGGCGAACCGAATGCGCCGATTTTATCCGCGCCGTTTGGGTTGGAAAAACTCACGAAGAATGGGAGAGCCATTCACGCCGTGTTATCACCGGACGGCAAAAACCTGGTTTACAGCAACGGAATGGGCACTGATAAACAAAGCGTCTGGCTCAGACAGCTTGATAACGGCAATAATATCGAGATCATTCCGCCGTCTGACGATCTGTATTTCGGTTTTTCTTTTTCTCCCGAAGGAGACACGATTTATTTCGTTCGAAAACCGCGCTTGACCGATCAGCCGGCAGCGGTTTACCGCGTTTCGATCTTCGGCGGCATTCCACAAAAAATCATTAACGACACCGAAGGCTGGACGAGCATTTCGCCCGACGGCGCGAAAATCTCGTTTGTCCGCCGTCATCGCCGAAATCAAACGGATTATTCGCTCTGGATCGCCGATTCGGCGGACGGTAAAAACGAACGACAGCTCGTTGCCCGACAGTTTCCGTTTCGCATCGGCGACAATGAATTTGCGCCCGACGGTAAATCAATCGCTTTTGCCGTCGGTCAATCGGAAAACTCGGCAAACGAATTCAGCTTGGCGGAAGTGGATGTGGAAACGGGCGCGGAGCGGGAACTTTCAAAAGAGAGATTTTTCAATATTAAAAGCTTGATGTGGCTGCCCGACAAAAGCGGCTGGCTGATAACGGCATCGCGGATTCACACCAGAAACGTTCGCATCTGGCAAGTTTCAGCCCAAACTGGCGAAGCCGTTCCAATATCGAAAGATTCTGAAACGTACGGGAAATTAAGCCCTGATAAAAAAGCTACCAAAATAATTTCCACGCAAATCGAGCCGGACTTTGACGGTCAGCTTATTAATCTTGAAAATCCCTCCGACAAGCGCGAATTAGCGGGCGCATCTTCGATCTCTTTCGCCCCGGACGCAAAAATTTATTTTTCCTCCGGTCTATCGGGCAATGAAGAAATCTGGAGCGTAAACGCAGACGGCACCGGGAAAAGACAGTTAACCAACACGGAAGCCGACGAATCGCTCCCGATTGTCGTGCCCGACGGTAAAACGGTAATTTTCATTTCAAACCGTTCCGGCGCCGCCCATATTTGGCGGATGAACGCCGACGGCAGCAATCAAACGCAGGTTACGAACAAAGAAGGCGGTTATCCGGTGTTTGTTTCGCCTGACGGCGAGTGGATTTATTATCATCACGGCATCAACCGCACGCTTTGGCGCGTTTCGCTGAAAACCGGCGAAGAACAAATGGCGTTGAATAAAGCAAAGGGACATTTCGCTGTTTCACCCGACGGCGCGCAGGTCGCGTATTCGGAAAGACAAGGCGACGAAAGAATTTTAACCATCGCCTCGCTCGCCGACGGGCAAATAATCAAGACCTTTCGTTTAGCGGATAAAAATTTGATTTTGCAGCACATTGCCTGGCTGCCCGACCGAAAACATCTCGCTTATATCTCAATCAATCGTGATTACAGCAATCATATTTTGTGGCTCCAGCCGCTCGATGCTGATGCACCGCGCCAAATTGCCGTGTTGGGCGACAAAGAAATAAGCGGATTTACTCTGGCGGTTTCGCCCGACGGGAAAACGCTCGGTTTCACGCAGGGCGAGTGGCTTCACAATGTCGTTTTGCTAAAAGGCTTGCGATAGGCAATACGCCCCAAATATCAACCGAGAAATCGCTTTAACGAAAACCGTTTTTACGCCCGCCGAAATTTTGTTCGGAATTAAATAAATTGTATTGCATAAAAGCTGAGCGACTGTAAAAATCTAACCGTGATTTATTTACTTTATTTATTTGCCGCAGTCCTGATTTATATGAGCATTATGAGCTTGCGCGGCGGCTTGCGTTATCTTGATTTTTTTAAAAGAGAATTAGCAAAATCCAAATCCGATTTCACTCCGTTTGCGAGCATCATCGTGCCTTGTCGCGGGTTGGATGAAAATTTGAAAGACAATCTGCGAGCGCTTTACCGGCAGGATTATCCGGCTTACGAAATCATTTTTGCTGTTGACGACGCCGAGGACGCGGCGGTTCCGGTAATTGAAAAGGCTTGGAAAGGCGTGGCGACCGAGGCGGTTTCAAAGCTAGTCGTCGCCGGACGAACGACCGACACCGGGCAGAAAGTTCATAATCTGCGGCACGCGGTTCGAGACGTTTCGGATAAAAGCGAGATTTTCGTTTTTGTTGATTCGGACGCGCGCGTCGGGAGAAACTGGCTGCGAAATCTGGTTTCGCCGCTCGCGGACAAACAAATCGGCGCGACGACCGGTTATCGCTGGTTTATTTCAAAAAATCGAAATTTCGGCTCGGAAATGCAATCGGTTTGGAACGCTTCGATTGCGTCGGCTCTCGGCGAAAACTCCGCGAACAACTTTTGCTGGGGCGGCTCGATGGCAATGCGGCGACCGACGTTTGAACGAATAAAAATCAGCGACCGTTGGCGCGGCACGCTTTCCGATGATTTCACCGTGACCGCCGCAATGCGGGAAAACGAGCTAAAAATTCGTTTTGTTCCGCAGTGTTTAATTGCTTCGTTTGAAGATTGCAGCTTCGGCGAAATGCTCGAATTTACGACCAGACAGATGAAAATCACGCGCGTTTATGCCGGGCATTTCTGGCTCACGTCATTGCTCGGCGGCTTGCTTTTCACCTTAACTTTTTACTCGCTTTTGCTTTTGATTGTTTGGCGCATTGTTTCCGGCGAATCGTTTTGGCTACCGCTCCTGCTGCTGCTCGTAATTTTCGCGCTCGGCGCGGGCAAGGCTTGGCTCAGGCTCGAAGCCGTAAAATTAATTTTAAAAGATTACGGAAGAGAGCTAAAAGAAAGCTCCCAGGCGCAAATTCTTTTGTTTCCGCTGACGCCGCCCGTTTATCTCTATAACTCAATTTGCGCCGCAGTTTCCAGAAAAATTGTTTGGCGCGGAATTGTTTATGAAATGAAATCGCCAACCGAAACAATTGTCATTTCGACGACAAATCCGCCGAAAGAACCGACAAAATCGGTAAAGAAAAAACTTTAAGAAATCAGATTTTGAGAATTTTGTTTATCCGGCAACTGATTTAACGAAAAAGCAATTTTCGGCGTTTGCTGCCGAAAATTTTGCAGCGCGGCTCTAATTGTCGCCGAAAGCAAGATTTTGTTGGTCAAAATGTTTTCGTAAATTCGGCTGATTTTTTCTGTTGTCTGCCTCCACGCTTCGTCGTCTTTCGGCGTCGGAACGACAAAGACTTTTTCCGGCGGAGCGTCATACAAAAATTTCAAATCTTTTTCTTCGTGCGCTGATGCGGCTAAAATCGCGTCGGCTTCGCGCACGATTCGGTCTTCGATTTCCTGACGAACAATCGGGAAATCGTCCGTTTTCGCGGCGCGTCCGAGTCCGTGAAATGAAACGACAAAAGGAGTCTCCGTCGCGCGGTGAAGATTCAGAGCCGTCAAGCCCGATAAAAAGAAATTTGCGTGAATCAGATCGTAATCTTTTTGTTTAAAATGCCCTAAAACAAATGACGTAAACTGCGGCATCAGACGGAGCAAATCCTGTTTTTCGACCGCGCTCGCCGGTCCTGCCGGAATGTGAATGACGCGCAGGTTTTCCGCCGGATAAACAATCTCCGGCTGATGCACTGAATCGCGGCGGGTAAAAACGTCAATTTCGTAACCGAAGGCGGCGAGATTTTCGGCTAAATCAGCGACATAAACGCATTGATCGTCGCTGGTTTTTAGTGGAGATGCACAGTCGCTGATAATTGCAATTTGCCGTTTCATCGCTTTGAACCGCCTTTCAAATTGTATGAAAAATAAACTTCGGTTTTCGACAACTAAAAAGCAGATGTTAGGGAGATAATAAAAACCCGA
>DASWLV010000019.1:0-3818 GCA_036400075.1 Pyrinomonadaceae bacterium | reverse complement strand
CTGCACGAATCAAAAACCGAAAGGAAAAAATAGTCTCTAAACTCTAGACTCTAAACTTAATTTGAGGCATACTGCATACAGTTAAGGCTCTCGTGTCTCTCGCGGCAGAAACACCAACGACAGTTGCGACGACATCGGTTCAGTTGGGCAGAGAGTAGGATAGTGGCGGTAAGGAAGAAGTTGGCAATATATTAGTCAGAATATTAGTCGGGATGAACGGGCGCGTCGCATCTGGTCAAAAACCTAAGCAAAGTAATATCTAATGGTTAAGTGGCTTCAAAAACGTCCGCTTCGCTTCTTCGTTTTTTGAGATAAACTAGAAAGAAAGTAAGAAAGAAAGAAAATGGGTACAAAACTTTACGTCGGAAATCTGTCTTTCCGTACGACCAGCGAAGATTTGCAGGAATATTTCGGACAAGCCGGAACAGTAACGGCGGCTAATGTGATTACAGACCGTGATTCGGGTTTTTCGCGCGGTTTCGCTTTTGTCGAAATGTCATCGGACGATGAAGCTGCATCGGCGGTTACGATGTTTAACGGACAAGAATTAGACGGTCGCAGTCTGGTCGTCAACGAAGCCCGCCCGCGCGAAGAAGGCGGCGGAGGCGGTCGCGGTGGTGATCGCGGCGGATTTGGCGGCGGCGGAGGCGGTCGCGGTGGAAACCGTGGCGGCGGAGGCGGCGGTGGAGGTCGCGGAGGCTACGGCGGCGGAGGCGGTCGTGGCGGAGGCGGTGGAGACCGTTGGTAATCGAGAGTAAAAAATAAAAAAGCGAGTGAAAATTCACTCGCTTTTTTATTACTCAACCCAATCGGCAATGAAAATATTGGTGTCGCCGCGCTGTGCGGCGTTGCGGTTTGAAGCGAAAACCAGCTTTTTGCCGTCGGGCGAAAACATCGGGAAACCGTCGAATTGTTCGCTGTAAGTGATACGTTCGAGATTTGTGCCGTCGGTGTTAACGAGATACAAATCGAAATTGCGCCCTTTCGGATTTTCCAGATTTGACGAAAAGATGATTCGTTTTCCGTCCGGCGTGAAAAACGGCGCAAACGACGCCGCGCCGAATTTTGTAACTTGACGCTTATTGCTGCCGTCGGCGTTCATCACCCACAATTCAAATACAGTCGGCTCAATCAGATTTTCCGCCAGCTTTTGTTTGTAGCGCGCAGTTTGTTCGGGCGTTTTTGGGTGATAAGAGCGATAAACGATTTGTTTCCCGTCGGGCGAAAAAAACGCGCCGCCGTCGTAGCCTAATTCGTTCGTCAAACGCCGGACGTTTTTGCCGTCGGCATCCATCGCGTACAAATCCAAATCGCCGTCGCGCGTCGAGGTGAAAACGATTTGCTTGCCGTTTGGCGAAACGGTAGCTTCGGCGTCGTAACCCGGCGCATTTGTGAGGGCTTTTAAATCCGAACCGTCCGATTTTGCCGTAAAAATGTCATAGCTCGGATAAATCGCCCAGGCGTAGCCTTTGGAATAATCAACCGGCGGCGGACATTCTTTTCCGCCCGCGTGTGTCGAAGCGAAAAGGACGCGCTTGCCGTTTTTGAAAAAATACGAGCAGGTCGTCCGCCCTTCGCCGTTTGAAACGCGGCGGATGTTTGAGCCGTCAACGTTCATCGTAAAAATCTGATCGCATTGATAAGGCTCGCGTTTCGATTGAAAAATCAATCGTTTACCGTCAAAAGAAAAATACGCTTCGGCGTTTTCGCCGCCGAAAGTCAGTTGCTTGACGTTGCGTAAACGCTTTTCCTGCGATAGCGAGAGAGAGCTATCCTGTGCAAAGACATTGATTAAAGAAAAGATTGAAAACAGGGAAAAAAGAACAAAACGTTTAATTTTCATAGCGTAATCATAATTTTCCTGCGAAATTGAGACAAGCAAGACGGCTGGCTGCCGCGAATTCGCAGTTTGAAATTTTAGAGCGAATCAACATGGTATATCCGTGTCAGTACCTTGAACGGTAGTGAGCGGGTTTGTTAATTGACCCGCTCACTACCGTTCGCGGTACTGACTGTGATGCCTGACTTAACCGGACACTGATTCCATAAACACTCTAGCCGATAATTATCTTCGCACGTAAATTTTGTAGATGTAGCGAATTTCTTTTTCGCCCGGCGGAACTGACAAATTCCATTTAACGATTGAATTCGGATTGACGGCTTGCAGATTTAAACCTTCGCGGCTGATTGCGCCGCCGTCGGTTGCCGTCAGAACTTCGCCGACGAGGTTGCGAGTCAGGGCAATTTCGACCGCCTGTTTTTTGACGTTGCGGAGCTTGATTGTGCCTTCGATAGTCACCAAATCAAACTCGTAAGTGCTGCCGCTGTATCGCAATTGCTGTCGGGTTCGCTCTTTTTCTTCGAGCCGGTGCGTTCCCGTAATTTCGGTCGCGGGCGTCACGCGCAAAATGTTTTCGCCGCCGATTGGCGTAAAGCTGAGCAGGTTTTGCCCCATCGGCTTCCATTCGCGGAAACTCAAAGCCGGCGCTGTCGTCCACGGCATTCCGGTTTGATTTTTGAGCTTGAGAGCGTACCAGATTCCGCTCGACAAATCTTGAATGCGCGGCTGTTGATTGGACGAGCTTTGATAATTTGAATATTCGTTTCCGGTTTGCGGCGGATCGCTGATCGTCCATTCAAAAACTTCGCTTGCGGGAACGGTCAGAGAAAACAGACGCAGGCTCGCCCGTTCGCCTTTTTTGAGTTGGATTTGTTCGGCTTTATAAAGAAAAAGCTGCTCGGCGGAAAGCGAGTTTAAACGCTCTTCATTCGGCAAAGTCGGAGCCGGATTTTCAGGTGTTTGCCCGTAAGACGAATCGTCAGCCGTCACGACCTGAGCCGAAATGGAATTTGCGTAAGCGTCGCGTCTGTCGCGTCCGCCGGTTTGAAAATAGCTGGAAACTCCGGCAAATGCAGTGTTCATCGTAAGCGGCGAGATTGTTTCCTGAAACAAAAAGCTCGGCACGCCGACGACGAAATAAATCTCGGAATTGTTTAAATCGGCAAGCTCGTTGATCAGCATTGCTTCGAGTTCGAGCTTGGCTTCTTTGATCGGTTCGCCTTTGACTTCGACGCGATACGCCGGAATCCAGCGAATCCCGCGCTCCAAAGCGGCGACTCCCAAATTGATTGCTTGCCCGTCTTTCGCGCCTTCGATTTTCAACGCCAGACGATTGCTTTTTTTCATCAGCGAATTTTTCGCCTGTCCGATGACTTCGACGGTTTTAATCGCCGCCGCCGGAAAAACCATTGTCCCGTTTTCGGTTTTGAGCGCAATTGTTAGCTCGTTGAGAGCGTTGGCGGCGTAAGCGTAGCCATAATTGGGGTTTCTCGTCTGCGCGGAAACCGCCGCGTTGTCCGGCTTGAGAAGCTCATAAGTTCCGGCGATAAATTTATCGCCTTCGAGAAAAGTCGGGCTGACTCTGATTTGCGCGCCTTCATTTGCCAGCAAAAATTCGGCGATGTTTGTCACGCGCTCTGCCTTGTCACGCTCCCCTTCGGAAGCTAAAAGCTGGACGACGCGAGCATTCGGCGCGGTCGTGTAGCCCCAAACGGTTCCTAAAACTCCGATAGGCGTTCGCGTCGTGTAAGCCCAGCCGTTTGAGGTCGCGGTTTGACCTTCGCGGTAAGTAAAAGCGTAGCCGTTTTTGAAAACCGCGACGCGGCGGATTTCGGGCGCGAAATTCGGCATCAGCGCGTTTTCCTGCGAAAAGACGGGCAAAGCGTTTGCTAAAAACGCGGCAAAGAGCAAAAAGGCTTTTTTCATTTTGTTTCGGCGAAAGAAATTCAGAGTAGAAACTACGGTTTTGTGATGAGGC
>DASWLV010000018.1:0-36740 GCA_036400075.1 Pyrinomonadaceae bacterium | reverse complement strand
TCTCCTGATAAATTAAGCCCAACTGCTTTTTAAAAGCCGCGTTTATCAGTTTTTCCCCGCGCCAGCCGAGCGTTCCCTTTTTTCCTTCACTTTAATAACGCGAAAACGAAACGAAAAAGGTATCAACGGAAAAATCTTTTTTTGAAAAACTTTTTTTGATTGTGAATTTTGGGTGAATAAAGATTTTGGTTGAATCGGTTGAAATACGGAGAACGTTTTGCGGAAATAATCGAAAAGTATGAAACGGGATATGAATTGGCTTATAAATTGGATATGCTGCGAGCGTTCTCCGTATTTTTCAATGAACCGGACGACATTTGCCGTCATCCTTTTAACGCGCAAAAGAGAAAGAAAAAGTATCACCGGCGAAAAATAAAGTTGTTTGACCGTTCGGCGCTCTGGTGTCAAAATTAACAGCGTCAGACACTTCGATTTTTATTTGTGTTTTGAGTTTGCCGATGACGACCGAACGGTGGCAGCAAATCGAACTGGTGTTTCAAAACGCGCTTGACCTCGCCCCGGGCGAAGAGCGCGAGCGTTATTTGACCGACGCCTGCGTTGCCGACGCAGAGCTGCGAAGCGAAGTGGATAAACTGCTCGCGCAGCACGAGCGCGCCGGGAGCTTTATTTCCGTCGGCGCAATCGAAAGTGGCGAGCTGCCGGAAATGACCGAAGAAGTTGACGGTTTAATCGGAAAGCGAATCGGCTCTTATCGTCTCTTGAGAGAAATCGGTCGCGGCGGAATGGGCGCGGTTTACGAAGCCGAGCGTGCCGACAACTCGTTTCAACGCCGCGTCGCCGTCAAATTTATCAAGCGCGGAATGGACACGGATTTAATCCTCAAACGCTTTCGCAACGAACGACAAATTCTCGCCTCGCTCAATCACCCGAACATCGCGCGTTTGCTCGACGGCGGAACGACCGCCGACGGTTTGCCTTATTTCGTGATGGAATTTATCGAAGGCGAGCCGCTTTATCGTTACTGCGATAACCGCAAATTGGGCGTCACGGCGAGATTGGAATTGTTTCGGCAGATTTGCGACGCCGTTGACGAAGCGCACCGCAACAAGGTCGTTCATCGCGATTTAAAACCTTCAAATATTCTCGTCAAACCGGACGGAACGGCGAAATTGCTCGATTTCGGAATCGCCAAATTGCTCGACCCGGAGCTTGCCGCCGCGACAATTGAGCAGACGGCGACGCAAATGCGGCTGATGACGCCGGAATACGCTTCGCCCGAACAGGTTTGCGGCGAGCCTGTCACGCCTGCCGCCGATATTTACAGTTTGGGAGTTTTGCTCTACGAGCTTCTGACCGGGCATCGTCCGTACCGTTTTAAAAACCGTGCGATGCACGAAATTTCGCGCGTCGTCTGCGAACAGCAGCCGCTCGCGCCGAGCGAAAGTCTGACGCGCGAGGACAATTTGATTTTCACCGGAACAGGTGAACATTGGGTGACGCTCGCCGAAATCATCGAGGCACGAAACGCCGATCTGAAAACTTTGAGACGCGAACTGGCGGGAAATCTCGACAGCGTGATTTTAAAATCTCTCCGCAAAGAGCCTGCCGAACGTTATCAAACGGCGCTCGAATTATCCGAAGAAATCGAGCGCGTTTTGGAAAAACGACCGGTTAAAGCTGAGCCGATTGCCGTTTCCAAACAAGCTGAAGCGGCGAAACCGGAAAAAAATTCGATTGCGATTTTGCCGTTCAAACACATCGGCGCGACTGGCGCGACAGGCGAAGCGGGCGAGCAGTTTTTGGGCGTCGGGCTGGCGGATTCGATTGTGTTGCGGCTCTCCAGCGTGCGGCGAATCGTTGTGCGTCCGACTTCGAGCGTTATTCAATACGAAAATTCCGAGGAAAACCCGTTCGAGATCGGCGCGGAACTGGCTGTCGAATACATCGTGACGGGAACGATTCGCCGCGCCGGAAATCGAATTCGGGTTTCGGCTCAGCTTCTCGACATTGCTGCAAATTCAACCGCTTGGGCGCAATCGTTTGACGAAAATTTTACCGATGTTCTCACGCTCGAAGATACGATTTCGGAAAAAATCGCCGAGCTTCTAATCGGGCAATTATCGGGCGAGGAACGCACCCGGCTGGAAAAACGCGGGACAAACAACCCGGAAGCTTACGAAGCATATTTGCGCGGTCGTTATTTCTGGAATCAGTTTACGCCCGATACTTTTGCGAAAGCGCTCGAAGCGTTTGAGCGCGCCGTCTGGCTCGATTCCGATTACGCGTTGGCTTACGTCGGAATCTCCGATTATTACAACTGGGCGACGATTTTCGGAATGGTTCCGCCGCAAGAAGGCTACGAAAAAACGCGCCGCGCGGTTTTGCGCGCTCTTGAATTAAACGACCAACTCGGCGAAGCGTATGCGGTTTTGGGATTTATCACCGCGTTTTACGATTTCGATTGGACGGAAGGCGAGCGTTTGCTGAAACGCGCTTTGGAGCTTAATCCGAATTATCATCTCGCGCACGAATGGTATTCGGCGCTTCTCGCCGGAGTCGGGCGAAACGAAGAGGGAATTCGCGAGACCATTCGCTCGCACGAGCTTGACCCGTTCAGTCTGCGCACTAAAACGCTGACCGCCTGGCATCTTTATCAGTACCGCCGCTACCCGGAAGCGCTCGCCAAAGCCGAAGAGATTATTGAAATGAATCCGCTGTATTACCAGGGATTTTTTCAGCGCGGCAACGTGCTCGCCGAAATCGGGCGAGCCGAAGAAGCCGTCGCCGATGCGGAGCGCGGATTACAGCTCTCAAAAGAACTCGGTTATATGTACTACAAGCTCTGCTTCGCTCTGATGCGGCTTAATCGCCGGGACGAAGCCGAGCAGGTTTTGCGCAATTTTGAAACGATGGCGAGCGAATCGAATACGGCTTATTCGTATCACTTGGCGATGTGCTGCGCCGCGCTCGGCGACCGTGACCGAACTTTTGAGTTTTTTAACCGAGCCATCGAAGAACATAATATGTGGCTCGTCTGGCTGGCGACCGAACCGAAGCTCGACTCTTTGCGCGACGACGAGCGATTCAACGAATTGCTGCGGAAAACCAACCGCCCGCATCTGGCGAGAAAGATTTCCGCGCGAAAATCGGCGAAAACCTCGGCTAAATCTCTCGCCGTATTGCCGCTCAAAGTACACGCAATTGCCTCCGCGACCGGCGAGGACGATAAATTCCTCGGACTCGGATTAACCGATGCTCTGACCGGACGCTTGTCGAAAATCCGCGATCTCGTTGTTCGCCCGACCGCGAGCGTAATGAGCGTTGCCGACGCTGCCGACCCGTTTGCCGCCGGGCGCGAGCTTGATGTCGAATATGTTTTGGACGGAAATCTCCGGCGCGTCGCCGACCGCGTGCGCCTCTCGGTTCAGCTTTTAAACGTCGAAACAAATGCCACCGGCTGGGCGCAAACTTTTGACGAGCGGTTTACCGATATTCTCGAACTCGAAGATACGATTTCCGCCAAAGTCGCCGAATCGCTCGCGCCGCATTTAACGGGCGAGGAGCAGCAGAAACTGAAAAAACGCGGAACTGACAACGCCGAAGCCTACGAAGCTTATCTGCGCGGTCGTTTTCACTGGAATCAATTTACGCCCGAATCGCTGCCGAAAGCTCTCGAATCTTTTCAAAAAGCAATTGCGCTTGATCCCGAATACGCTTTGCCGCACGCCGGGCTGGCGGATTTTTACATCTGGGCGGCTATTTACGGGCTGATACCGTCCGCGCCGGCTCTGGACGAAGCGGAAGCCGCCGCCCGCCGCGCCATAGAGCTTGATGAGCGTTTGGGCGAGGCTTACGCTTCGCTCGGTTTGATTATGCAAAACCGCAGACGCTGGGCGGAATGCGAAAAGCTGGAACGTCAGGCGCTGAAGCTCAATCCGAACTACGCCACCGGGCACGAGTTATATGCGGCGATGCTCGTCGGCGTGGGCAGAACCGAAGAAGGCATTAGGGAACTCAAGATCGCAGAAAATCTCGACCCGCTGAGTCTGCGGAGTAAAACGCTAATAGCATGGGATTTTTACCAATCGCATCGGTTCGACGAGGCTCTGGCACGAGGCAGACAAATCATTGACTTGGACAAAAATTATCCGCAGGGTTATTTGCAGATCGGAGTAGCTTTGTGGGCGATGGGACGCGCCGAAGAAGCGCTTCCCTTTTTTCAAAAGTTTGATGAAATGATTCCCGGTTCGGGGATGGCGAAGTACCAGCTTTGTTACGGGTTCGTTGCCGTCAATCGGCACGATGAAGCGCGGTCGGTTTTGGAAGAAATGAAAGCTCTCGCCGCCGAAGGCTATGTAAAACCGTATTTCCTGGCGATGGCGCACGCGGCTTTGGGCGAGCACGACCGCGCGTTTGAGTATTTCGAGCAATCGTTCGCCGAATTCGACGCGTGGATGCTGTGGCTCGGAACCGACCCGATGCTTGAAAGCCTGCACGACGATGAGCGTTACGTGAATTTGCTCGAACGAATGCAAAATCCGCTGGCGGAAAAATACCGGGCGCGGTTGCGTCAAAAACCAAAAACCGGCGGCGCTAAAACAACGGGAGAAAAATCAATCGCCGTTTTGCCGCTCAAGATTTTGGGCGGGCGCGTGACCGGCGGCGATGAAGACGATTACCTTGGCATTGGTTTGGCTGACGCTTTAACGACCAGACTTTCAAACGTTAGAAAATTTGTCGTTCGCCCGACTTCAAGCGTTTTAAAATTCGGCAGCGAGCAAACCGACGCATTTGCGGCGGGGCGCGAGCTTGAAGTTGATTTTGTTTTGGACGGCTCAGTTCGACGCGCCGGAAACCGGATTCGCGTGACGGCGCAGCTTTTAAACGTCGGAGAAAATTCGACCGCCTGGGCGGAACGCTTTGACGAAAACGCGGCTGACGTTTTGGAATTGGAAGATTCGATTTCCGAGAAAGTCGCCAAATCTTTAATTCCGCATCTGACCGGCGCGGAAGCGAAACAACTGCAAAAACGCGGGACGAACAACGCCGACGCTTACGAAGCGTTTATGCGCGGGCGTTTTTATTGGAGCCTGCAAACCGAAGACGGTTTTGCCAGAGCAATCAAATTATTCGAGCGCGCCGTCGAGCTTGATCCCGATTACGCGCTCGCTTATTCGGCAATCGCCGAATATTACATTTATCTCGCCATTCATTGCGTTTTGCCGTTTGCCGAAGCTACGCGCCGCGCAAAAGTCGCCGCGCTCAAAGCCGTCGAAATTGACGCCGATTCCGCCGAAGCGCAAAACGCGCTCGGAACTATCGTGATCAATCAGGATTTCGATTGGATAGCCGGTGAAAATTATATGCGCCGCGCCATCGAAACAAATCCGAATATCGTTTCTGCGCGTCGCTGGTACAACGCTCTATTAATCCAAAGCGGTCGGCTCGACGAAGCGATGAACGAAGCCCGAAAAATCGTCGAGCTTGACCCGGATTCGGTTTTGAGCTTGCATTACACAGCCTGGACGCATTATCACGCGCGCCGTTATGACGAATCGCTCGAAGTGCATCGGCGGATGCTCGGCGGCGAGCCGTTTTACGCCTGGGGACATTTGACTTTGAGCTGGACGCTGCGCTGCGCGGGAAAATTTGACGAAGCGATTGCCGCAGCCCGCAAATCCGTCACGCTCGCGCCAAAAAATCCGATGTATCACGCCGGACTCGCCGCCGCCCAAGCCGCTGGCGGCGATGAACCGGCGGCGCGCGCGACACTCGCCGAAATCGAAAAACTATCCGCCGAGAATTATGTTTCGCCGTTTATGCAGGCGATTGTTTATTGCTCGCTGGGAGATTTTGACCGAACGTTTGATCTGCTTGAACGGGCTTTTGACGAGCGCGATGTCTGGGTTGTGTGGATCGGCATTGACCCGCAATTCGATTCGATTCGCGGCGATCAGCGTTATTTCGATTTGCTGCGGCGAATGAATCATCCGCTTGCGCCCGCTCCTCGAACAACCGCGCAAACTGAAAAACGGATTCAAAAAACAAAGTCCGAAAACGGCGAAAAAGCAGTCGCCGTGCTGCCTCTCAAATTTATCGGCGCGCGGCAGCCTGACGACGCTTATCTCGGCATCGGGCTGGCAGACGCGATGATTACACGTCTTTCTCAAGTACGGCGTTTAAGCGTGCGCCCGACGAGCGCGGTTTTACAGTTCGGCGAAACGACGGATTCTTTTGAAGCGGGCAGAAAGCTCGATGTTGATTTTGTTTTGGACGGCACGATTCGCCGCGCCGGAGCGCGCGTTCGAATTTCCGCGCAGCTTCTCGATGTAAAATCCAATTCAACGCGCTGGGCGGAAAGCTTTGACGAAAATCTGACCGACGTTTTAGACCTCGAAGACCGGGTTGCCGAAAAAGTCGCCCGCCTGCTCATTCCGAGGCTGACCGGAGAAGAAAAACAAAAGCTCGCCAAACGCGGCACCGACAACGCGGAAGCCTACGAAGCGCATTTGCGCGGGCGTTACCATTTAAAACTTTTCACGCCGGACAATTTCGCCCTCGCTAAAGATTATTTTGAACAGGCAATCCAGCTCGATCCAGATTATGCTTTGGCGTATATCGGGCTGGCTGATTGTTATTTTTGCCTGGGAACGTTTGCCGCCGAATCGCCGCTCGAATGTTACAGACATTCGCGCGAAATGGCGGAAAAAGCGCTCGAACTGGATGCGACGCTCGGCGAGGCTTACACAATTCTCGGCTTTGTTAAGTTTTCCCAGCAATATGATTTTGGCAGAGCCGACGAACTGCTTCGGCGCGGCATCGAGCTTAATCCGAACAACTCTTTAGGAAGAGTCTGGTATTCGGTTTCGCTGACGGCGCAGAAACAATTCGACAAGGCTGTCGAAGAAGCCCGCCGAGCCGTCGAAACGAATCCGGTTTCACCTTTTGAGCAGCAGCACCACGCCTGGATTCTTTATCACAGCCGCCGTTTTGACGAATCGCTGGCGCATTCGAGCAAAATGGTCGAAATCAATCCTTATTTCAGCCACGCGCGCGGTATCCACAGTTGGATTTTGCGTCATCTCAATCGTCTGGAAGAATCAATCAGCCACGCCGAAGCCGCCGTCGAATTGAGCAACGCGAATCCGTGGCTGGTCGGAAATTTAGCCGCTTCATACGCCAGAGCCGGACAACCGGAACGCGCGCTCGAAGTTTTGAGCGGATTGGGAATTTCAGCCGGCGAGCGTTACGTTTCGCCTTACTCGATGGCGATTGCTTATTATTTTCTCGGAGAAACGGACAAGGTTTTTGCGCGCCTCGAAGAGGCTTACGCGGCGCGGGACGTTTGGCTCATTTGGCTCGGAGTCGAACCGCAATTCGATTCTCTGCGCGAAGATTCGCGCTTTCAAGATTTGCTGCGGCGAATCAACAGTCCAATTGTTAAGTAATTTTTTATCGAATCAAAATTAAAAGCCGCGCCTGGGATAAAAGCGCGGCTTTTAATTTTAGAAGTCAACTCAAAATATTGAGACGCTTGCTTCGGAGGCTTCGCTTCCTTTCGAGCTTTTATCAACAGTTATCAAGCTCAGGCGGCGAAATCCGAAATTTTTTGAGGCGACTTCTCCTGTCAAAAAATCGTTATTGTTTGACCGCCTCGACGATTGAAAGCGGCGATTTGGTCGGGATAATCCGATTCAAACGAAGTCCGGCAGCAGCCAAAATCTCGGCATATTCTTCGGCTGTTCGTTCGACCCCGCCGGGCGAAACGAGCATTTCCAAATCCATCATCTTGCTCATATCCGGCGTATTTCCCGCATGAACGATGTGTTCAATGATTAAAACTTTGCCGCCCGGTTTCATCGCCGCACGGATGTTGCTCAATATTTTAACGGCGCGGGCGTCGTCCCAATCGTGGATGATGTGCTTCATCATATAAACGTCCGCGCCGGGGGGAACTGCCTGGAAGAAATCGCCGGAAACGGTTTCAACTCTCTCGGCGACGCCTTCTTTTTCGAGTAGAGCCGGAGCGCCCGCGACGACTTCGGGCAAATCGAACAAAACGCCGTTCAAATTCGGATTAGCTTTCAAAAACGCCGAGAGCAAAGCTCCGTGACCGCCCGCAATGTCAACCAAAGTTCCAGCTTCCGTCGTGTCGTAGGCTTCGGCGACCGGCGCGGCGAGATGCGAAAAGCTCGTCATCGCGCGGTTGAAAATCTCATATTCTTCCGGGTTTTGTTGGAAATACGGAAAAACCTCCTGTCCGTGGACTTTTTCCCACGCGGCTTTGCCGGTTTGAACCGAGTGAAGCATTTCGCCGTAAACCGCCCAATGCCATTTTTCGCCCATAAAAATGACGAGATCGCGCATCGAAGCCGGGCGGTCTGTAATCAAAGGCTCGGCAACCGGCGTCAAACCAAAAACTTTCGGATCGGTTTCGGCGAAAACGCCGACGCTCGCCAGCGCGCGCAAAACTCGGTACAGCGAACGCTCGTGCGTTTCGGTTTGCTTAGCCAATTCCGAGACGTGAACCGGCTTGTCTTTTAATAAATCCGCGATTCCGAGCTTCGCCGCCACATAAACGGCTTGCGAAAGAAAACAGCCCATCGTAATTTGCCCTAAAACGGCTTCCGGCGGAAGCAGCGGCGGCAATGATGCCGCTCCATTTTCGTTTGTCGTCATAAATTCGTACTCCTTTTTGCGATTAATAAACTCGCAAACTTATGATTGCGTCAGTTATTTATAAAAATTTGGGAGGCTTTTTTCGCCTTCAATCTATTACGCGGCAAATCTCGAAAAAAAGTATCAAAAAAAAATTGCCGATGAGATTTTTTTCGTGCGATTGATTATTCAGACCTTAAAATTCAAAAATGGCGAGACGGATTGAAACGCCGTCTCGCCATTCATTCAATCTGAAATTGTCATAATTTCGCGCGTTATTTCATTTTCAAGTGTTTATCGAGAAAATCTGCGACGAGTGGATAAACGACGAGACGATTTTTGAGTTTTGAAATGCCGTGACCTTCGTCGTCGAATAATTTGTATTCGACCGCCGCGCCGCGTTTTTTCAAGGCTTCAACAATCTGCTCGGCTTCGGTGTAAGGCACGCGCGGGTCGTTTTTGCCGTGAATCACCATCAGCGGCGTTTTAATTCGGTCAATTTTGGCAATCGGCGAAATCCGGCGCAAAAACTCCAAATCCTTGTCGAGTTTGCCATATTCGACTTCGCGCTGACGGCGGCGATAACCGGAAGTGTTTTTCAGAAAAGTTTCCCAATTGACAATCCCGACCGTATTAACCGCCGCCGCCCACAAATCCGGGTAAAGCGTAACCGCCGCCATCGTCATATAACCGCCGTAACTGCCGCCCATAACGGCAATTCGTTTCGAGTCCGCACCGCCCGCCGTTTTCAGCCATTCGACTGCAGCCGCCAAATCTTTGACCGAATCTTCGCGCTTTTCCACGTCGTCCAAATGCGTGTAAGTTTTCCCGTATCCGGTAGAGCCGCGCACGTTCGTCGCTAAAACCGCGTAACCGCGCGAAAGATAATATTGGTAAAGCGCGCTAAAGCCGGGACGCTCTTGTCCTTCTGGTCCGCCGTGAACGCTAACAATAACCGGCAAATTCTTTGCGCCAGTATTTATCGTTTGTTGATGTTGCCCGCTTTCAAAAGTAAATGTCGCATTTGTTTCTTTTGGTTTATAAAACCAGGCGGGAATTTCGCGTCCGTCGAAAGATTTGAATTTAATCAGTTCCGGTTCAATAAAGCTTTCCTGCGGAATTCCGGCGCGGTCGCTTTTAGTGAGCTGCAAGAGCTTCTTGGTTTGCAAATCATAAATCCAAACATCCGCGTTAAATTTCGAGCCGCTAAAGGTAAAAGCCAGCTTCGATCCGTTTTTGTTAAATTCCAGACCGCTGACTACGCCTTTGCCCGGAAGCTGAACCGGATAACGGCTGCTGCTCGCGTTATCGAGCGGCGGCGTGAAAAGCTCGCTTGCGCCCTGATTGTTGATTGAAATTGCGCGCGTGTTGCCGTCATCCGCAATTTCAATCGAATCCACATCCATTTTCGCCGAGCAGACGCCTTCGATTTTCGGCGCTGACAGACTTATCACACGAATTTCCTGAAACTCGCATTTGTCGTTGGAGGTCAGCGAGATGCGGTCGTTATCAATAAAATGTACGTCGCCGAACTGCGCCGCGCCTTTGTGCGGCGTTAAATGCACGGCGTTTTTCGACGCCACATCAATCAAATACAAATCGTTGTCCAAACTCAATTCCGTTCCTGAACGCGAAACGACGATTTTCCGACCGTCTTTGGAAACCGCGGCGACCGAGTTTGATCTGTCGTGTTGCAAAATCAATTCTTCTTTGCCGCCCGGAATATCCATCGCGTAAATATCGAAACGATTTCGGTTGCGTTTGTTCGAGGCGTAAAAAATGCGTTTGCCGTCTTCCGACCAGCCGCCGAAATTGTGCCGCACTTTCGAACCGTTGGTGAGGGCTTTCACGTCGCTTCCGTCCGCGCGCATCCAGAAAAACTGCGTGTTTTCATCGCCGCCCGACGCTTTGCCGAAAACAATCGCGTCGTCCGCAGGTGAAAAAGCGACGAAACCGATGTTGTCTTCATAATTCGTCAACTGTTTCGGCGCGCCGCCCATCGCTGCAACGATCCAAACCTGATTCGTTCCGGTGACGTTCGAGAGATAAGCCACGCGGTCGCCTGTCGGCGAAAACGACGGCGAGGACGCCGAACGAATGTTTAAATATTGCTCAATCGTGTATTTCTCCGGTTGTTTTGTCTGAGCGAAAACGGATGCCGTCACAAACAAAACGCTCAAAACCGTAAAGATTCTTTTCATAAACTCTCTCTCCAAAATTTGAAAGCCAATTCGCATTCCGGCTCAAGAAGTCTGGTCATGAACAATTCGCCAGCCTTCTTTGAAACGGCGGAAAATGAGCGTGAAGCGCCCGCCGGGATTGGTTTTTCCATCTTCGATTTTCCAAGCCCCGAAAACGTAAGCCGCGTCTTTCGAAAGCGGCGTGATTTCAAGCTCACCGAAACTGAGCTTGCCCATTTTTTCGGGCGTGTTGTAACTCTTTTTGTAATTTTCGAGAACCGTTTGCCAGCCGCGCGTCAAATTTCTGCCCGAAAACGTGGTTTTTTCCGAACGCCAATAGCCTTTCATAAAACCTTCAATCGAGCCGCGATTCCAAGCCGTAACCTGCTCGTCCAAAACTTTGCGAATTTCTGCGGTCGCCCGCTCGTCCGATTTTTGCGCGAAGATTGTCGCTGCAAACAAAACCACAAACAAAAGTGCTGCAATTTTTTTCATACTTTATTCCTTTTGAAAACTTGCGGCTGAGTATAAATGAAATTGGAGCACAATCAAAAATATCTGTAATGTCCGGTTATTTGCCAATCAAATAAAACGTCTTGCGCCTCCGCGCCGCGTCCAATGTTGTGAATGACCAAATAGCGTTTTGTTTGCTCGTTCCAAAGATTTGAGACAATGCCGATGTGCGTCAAACCTTTGCCGTTTAAATCCCAACTCACGATGTCGCCGGGTTTATAATCGGCTGAATCGGTTGTCACCGGCACGACTTTTCCGCGTCGGGCGAAAAACGTTTGCAGATTCGGCACGCGGCGATGATCAATGTTTGCGTCCGGCTTTTTTAATCCCCATTTCTGCGGGTAAATCGTAAAATTCCGCGTGATGTCTTCGTGAACCTCTTTTTGTAAATCAATTCCAGCCGCTCTCATCGCTCGAATAACAACGTCGGTGCAGGCGCCCCGTTCGGCGGAAACATCGCCGTTTGGATAATCCAGGACAACATACGCCTGATCGTAAATTTTAGTGATTTGCGTTTGTCTCCGAGCGCTTTCAACCGTTAATCCGATTTCTTTCGGAGCATTTTCAGCAAGCGGGCGTTCGATGACGATTGATTTGGGTGAAAACACTTCGTTCACCGAACGAGGGAGCGTCGGATTTGAATTATTAGTACAAGACGAAAACGAAACTGACAAAACAATTGCGAAAAGTTGTAATTTCGTGGTTCTCATTTTATTCAAAATTGCGTCCCCGTTTTCTCCAAACTCTATTTTATTCCTGTTATCAATAATTTTTAAGGGGGCTAGAAAAAAATCTTACAAGACAGTTGATTTTTCGCGACGAAAGATTTATCTTCTCATTATTGACTTATTACCTTTCCCCTGCTCTTTAAAAATCGGCTGACAATTTCAAACTTTAAACTTACAAATCAGAGGAGAACCGAAAGATAGATGAAAAAACTTCGCCTTATTGCGCCCGCACTCGTCGTGGCGGCGCTCGTTGCAACTTTCCTTTTTGGCAATAACTTTCGCAGCGCTGCGCAATCCGCCAAAGAATTTGACACCTCGATTGAAAACGCCAAGTCAAAGGGTAAAATCGAAATCACTGAACGCGCCTGCGGCACTGATCACAACCCGGAACTGATCGCCGCCGCCGAAAATGATTTCGCACAGCGCAAAATCTTCGAACAAATGTTCGGCGATTCTCAAGAACGTCTTGCCGCGCGCGTGGTCAATGTTTATTACCATGTCGTTAGAAAAGGCACCGGAATCGCCAACGGCGACATCCCGGATTCGCAAGTTGCGGCGCAAATGAAAGTTTTAAACGATGCGTTTTCAACGCGCGGTACGACATTTAATCTTATCAACACAACCCGTACGACAAACTCGAAATGGTTTAACGCCAGACAAGGCTCAAGAGATGAAAAGTTAATGAAGAGCGCGCTCCGCGTGGGAACCGCTGATGATTTAAATATCTACTCGACTAATGCGGGCGGCGGCGGTTTGCTCGGCTGGGCGACGTTCCCGTCTTCGTATGCCGGCAACCCGAGCTACGACGGCGTTGTAATTCTTTACTCGTCAGTTCCGGGCGGAACTGCAGCTCCGTACAACGAAGGCGATACGGGCACACACGAAGTCGGTCACTGGATGGGTTTGTATCATACGTTCCAAGGCGGCTGCACCGGATCGGGTGACAGCGTTTCAGACACGCCTGCCGAATACAATCCGGCTTACGGATGCCCGGGCGGACGCGATTCTTGTCCGAGCGCCGCAGGTCTCGACCCCATTACAAATTTTATGGATTACACCGACGATTACTGTATGTTCGAATTCTCTAGCGGACAAGCGGTGCGAATGGATGATATGTATGCGTTATACCGCTACAATAAATAATTCGTTCAAAACCGAAAAGAGTTTTAAGGCGGACTGTTTAGTCCGCCTTTTCATTTGAGAAATATCAAATTTCTTGCAGCCGGTTTCTGATGTCCAGCCGCATCTCGTCCGTAATTTCGTGCGCCGCGTCGTAAACTTTCGATTGATAATTTGCCGCTCGCATTTTCAATTTTTCGGCGTTTCGCTCAAAAGCTTCGAGCGGGTAAAATTCATCGCGCGTGCCGTAAAGATAAAAGATTTCAGCATCGGTTTTTTGGTAAATTTCGCTCGTTTCCCAATCGCCGGGAATTCCGCCCGAAATGCCGACAACACCGCGCAACAGTTCCGGATGCGAAAAAGCGAAACGAAAATTTAAGGCGCAGCTTTGCGAAAAACCGAGAAGGAAGATTCTGTGTTCATCCGCGACGCCTTCGCGTGTTAAATTTTCAATCAAATCAAGCAGAGCGCGGTGATGAACCTGCACCGAATCTTCGGCTTTGTAGCTCGTCAGCCATCCAAAGCCGATTTTCGGCGGGACGCCTTTTTCCGCCGGTTCGCGCCAATGTTGATGAAAGCCCTGCAAAGCCGCGATAGCAAAATTGTCGGGCGCAACGGCTCGCGCCTCTCGCATCATATATCGCTTGTGCGCGCCGTAACCGTGCAAAGCGATGAGCAGCGGCGCAGGTTTTTCGGCATTTTCCGGCACAAATAAATCGTAATAAAGTTTGATTTCGGCTTTCAGAACCAGGTCTGTTTGCAGGTTTTCGTCGGTCATTAATCACAAACTTGACAGACAAACCGTGCATCCGTCAACTTTTCAAAAGTGAACGAAAAAGATAAAAACTTACGCATCGCTTCGCTTTTACCTTCGGCGACCGAGATTGTCTGCGCGCTCGGACTCGAAAAAAATCTCGTCGGAATCACGCACGAATGCGATTTTCCGGCTTCAATTCAAAGTTTGCCGCATTTGACGGCGAGTCGTATTTCGCACGAAACGATGTCGAGCAAAGAAATTGACCACGCGGTGCGCTCGCAGCTCGACGGTCACGGCTCGATTTACGATTTAAACGAACAGCTTTTACACGAATTGCAGCCCGATTTGATTTTGACGCAGGAGTTGTGTGATGTCTGCGCCGTCAGCTACAAGACCGTAGAAAAAGCGGCGCGAATGTACACGGCTGACGCACGAGTCGTCTCGCTCGAACCGAACACAATTGCAGAAATTTTCGATAACATCCGTTTTGTCGCAGAACTGACCGGAACTGAAATGCGAGCGGCGGAAGTAATCGGAAATCTGCAATCGCGTCTTAAGAATCTGGCGGAAAAAACCGAAAACGCAAATCGCCCGCGCGTATTGATGCTCGAATGGCTCGAACCGTTTTTCGCGCCCGGACATTGGGTTTTGGAGCAAGTGAGATTTGCCGGAGGCGATTACGGCTTCGGGAATCTCGGAAAACCTTCGACGACAACTACAATCGAAGAAATAGCGGCTTACGCGCCGGAAATTATCGTTTTAATTCCCTGCGGTTATTACATCCGAGACATTTTGCGGCAAGTTCCGCAAACGAATTTTCCCGCCGCCTGGTTTGATTTACCTGCGGTAAAAAGCGGCAATGTTTGGGCGGTTGACGCAACTTCGTATTTTTCGCGTCCCGCGCCGCGCGTGGTCGAGGGCGCGGAAATTTTAGCCGGGATTTTGCATCCAAACCTTTTCGGCGCGCCATCCGAACAAGAAGCCGCGCGTGTCAAATTTTAATTCTGATGAAAATTCGTCTTTTAGTTTTAATTCTTTGTTTATTCTCGATTTCTTCCGTCACTGTTTCCGCGCAGGAAGTTTTGGCGAAAATCGGCGAGCGAAACATCACTCTTAACGAGATTAATCCGCAGGTAAAAGCTGCAACTGAACGTTTGCCGGCTGAAATCGCCGGATTGCGAAAAAGCGAGCTGGAAAAAGAAATCAACAAAATGCTTTTCGCCGCCGAAGCCGCCGCGCTCAAAACAACGCCGGAAAAGCTGCTTAAAGCGGAGACGGCGAGAAAACTAGTCAAACCTTCGGATGAGCAAATTAAAGCGGTTTACGAAGCAAACCGCTCAGCACTCGGCGATTTATCGCTCGCGGAAGCAAGCGCGCGAATTGCGGCTTTTTTAATCCGCGATCAAGAGCAACAAATCTCGCTCGCTTTTGCCGAACGCCTCAAACAAAATTACAAAGTCGCGTCCGGCGTTGACGTAAATTCGCCGAATTTAAAAGCGACCGACGTTTTGGCAACTGTTGCCGGAAAACCGATTGTTGGAGCGAATTTTAATGAACGGCTTAAACCGCTCGAATACGATTTGCGATATGAGGCTTATGATTTAAAGCGTCAGGCGCTCGGACAAGCCGTTTTTGAAAATTTGATTTTGGCGGAATCAACGGCGACGAATTCGCCTACGAATGAAATCATTCAACGCGAAGTTTCGGACAAAATGCGCGATTTTACCGACGTAGAACGCGCTAAACTAAATCAGGCTTTATTCGATAAGCTGCGAGCCAAACATAAAGTGCAGATTCTTTTGATTGAGCCGGAAGCGCCCGTTTTGAAAATCAGCGCGGATGATGATCCGGCAAAAGGAAATGCGAATGCGCCCGTTACAATCGTGATGTTTTCCGATTTTCAATGTCCGGCTTGCGCCAGAACGCATCCGGTTTTGGAGGAAGTTTTAAAACAGTATTTGCCGGGAAAAGCGCGGTTCGTCGTCCGCGATTTTCCCTTAATGGATTTGCACCCGCAGGCGTTTCGCGCCGCCGAAGCCGCCGCCGCAGCCAACGCTCAGGGAAAATTCTTTGAATTTATTGACGTTTTGTATAAAAATCAAAAGGCTCTCGATGACGCTTCACTAAAACGATACGCCGCCGAAATCGGACTCGATGTAAAACGATTTGAAGCCGATTTGGCGAGCAACCGTTTTGCCGCCGAAATTCGCAAAGACCGCGAGGACGGCGTAAATTACGGAATTAAAGGAACGCCTACGATTTTCGTTAACGGCGTCCGCGTCAACGAATTGTCGGCTGAGGCTTTTAAAACGGCAATCGAGAAAGCTCTGACAAAAAAATAAAATGCGACTTTTAAATTTTCTGTTTTTGCCGCTCGCCATTTGCTTATTCGGCGCGGCGTGCAAGGAACAAACCAATCAAAACAACTCCGTTTCCGTGACGCCAAACACAAACACAAGCGCGGCGAATACGCCGAAAAATGCTATTCCGACTTACGGCTACGAAATTGTAAATACCTACAAACACGACTCGCAGGCGTTTACGCAGGGCTTGGTTTTTTACAACGGTTTTCTTTACGAAAGCACCGGGCAGCACGGCAGATCAACGCTCCGCAAAGTGCGGCTCGAAGACGGCGACGTGGTTAAAAGGCATAAGCTCAACGAAGATTATTTTGCCGAAGGATTGACGATTTTCAACGATAAAATTTATCAAATTACGTGGCAGGAAAACACTTGTTTCGTTTACGACATAAACAGCTTTGAACCGACCGCAGAATTGAAATACATCGGCGAAGGCTGGGGATTAGCAAACGACGGCACAAATCTGATTATGAGCGACGGTTCGCACATTATCAGGTTCGTCAACCCGGCGAACTTTCAAAACGTCCGAACCATTACGGTTACTCACGACAGCAAACCGCTTTACCGGTTGAATGAGCTTGAATATGTGAAAGGCGAAATCTGGGCGAACATTTGGCATTCGGAAGACCCGCAAGTTTTGGGCAAACCCAACACAATCGCGCGCATTGATCCGAGCAGCGGAAAAATCATCGGCTGGATTGATTTAAATGGAATATCGCCTGAAGACGTTCAGCGCAACGAAGAAAACACGCTCAACGGGATCGCTTACGACGCCCAAACCGACCGCATTTTCGTCACGGGAAAACAGTGGAAGAAGCTGTTTGAAATAAAAATCAAACCCAAAAACAGTTAACAGTTAACAGTCATCAGTTATCAAAAATTTTAAAAATGATAACTGATGACTGATAACTGTTAACTGTTTACGATTTGTCAATTATTTCAGAAACGCCGCAGCGCGGGCAGACGAGTTGATTGCGGGCGGCGTTTGTCCATTTGGCGAGCGGGGCGGAAAGTTGCGGGCGTTTGCTTTCGGCTTCGCCTTCGCGCCAGACGCGCGGCAGGTTTTCGTCGTTTTCCGGCGTTTCGGCTTCTTTTAGCTCCTGTTCGCAGCGTTTGCAAACCCAGCCTGTTCCGGCGTTGTAAAAATTTTCCAGTTCAAACATAAATATCAATTTATCCGAAATTTAAAGAAGCACAAAAGAAAAGAGGAGAACCGTTCGGCTCTCCTCTTTTTGTTCATTTCGTCAGCAATTAGAAACTGCGGCGCGGAGTTGGAGTTGTAGTTGTTCGATTGCTGCCCGGCAGCGGTTGTAAACGAACCGGAACTGTCGTTCGTCGTCCGTCGCGGACAATTTCAACCGAAACCGTGTCGCCGATTTGTTTCTTATCCAGAATCTTGTACAAATCGTCCGGATCATCTGTCTTCTCGCCGTCAATTGACGTGATAATGTCGCCCATAGTGATTTCGCCGTAATTCGTTTGCGAAGTTCCGCGTAAACCGGCTTGAGCCGCCGCCGTTCCCTGATAAACGTTCATAATTAGCAAACCGCTTTCAATCGGCAGCCGCACGCCCTGACCGCGCAAATCGGAAACCGAGCGCGTTCCGACGCCGAGTTTCGGGCGGCGGACTTCGCCGAATTGAATTAATTGCGGCACGATACGCTTGGCGATATTAACCGGAACGGCGAATCCGACGCCGACTGAACCGCCCGTGCGCGAATAGATTTGCGAGTTGATGCCGATCATTCGACCGCGCGAATCGAGCAGCGGACCGCCGGAATTCCCCGGATTAATCGAAGCGTCGGTTTGCACCGCGCCTTCAATCGGACGCCCGTTGATGCCGCGAATCGGGCGCTGCAAACCGGAAATAACGCCGGTCGTCAAAGTTCTGTCCAAACCAAACGGATTGCCGATTGCCAAAACTTTTTGCCCGACGATGAGCTGGTCGGAATTACCGAACGGAACAATCGTCAATGCGTGATCGCGCGGCGCCTCAATTTTGATTATCGCCAAATCGGTGTCCGGATCCGAGCCAACTACCGTTGCGGGATAAACTTTTTCGCCGCCCAAGCTGACCGTGACTTTGCTGGCGTCTGCTACAACGTGCGCGTTGGTCAAAATATGTCCCTGTGCGTCAATCACCGAACCGGAACCGGAACCGCGCTGTCCTTCTTCAACGTTGCCGTACCAATCTTGTTGATACGACGAAGTGCGGATAAAAGCGACGCCCGGCGACATCGAGCGGTAAACTTCGATATTGTTTTGTTCGTCGGAAACCGATTGGGGGTCGCTGATTCCAGCCGGTTGTTCCTCCGTTGCGTTCTCCGTTGTGGTTTCGGCAAACGATTGGTGCTGAATTTGGTTGCTGAAATTATTTAAACAAGCTACGCCGCCTGCGGCAAAAAGCGCAGAGACGAATGCGATGAGCAAAACTTGGCGAATGGATAATTGATAAACTGTTTGTTGCCTCATTGTCTTACCTCTTGAAGTGCCTAAAATAACTAATGCGCGTCTTAAGATGCTGCGTTCGGCATCTCTCGTTGCGCTTACCTTTTTACGATAAAAATTTTACGCAAATCAAGCGAATTTGTTTCAAGAAAGAGACATTTTTTGTTTACAAACTGAGTGCGGAAATTCCGGTCAAAAGATGGATGACCATTAACAGAGAATAAACGCCGAGAGCGAGCGAAAGCCCGACGTTTGCCAGACGCAGATGCGCGTAGCGGCAAAAAACAAGCAGAGCCAGAGTTCCGATCAGAATTTTGACAGCCAGAAAAGGCGCGTCGCCGAGATGCAGCAGATGAGCCATCAGCGTATTGCCTTCTTCGGCGAGATTGTTCTTAACCCAAAAGAGCGTGAAAACGGCATCAAGAAAATTAAGACCGAACAACCACAGGGCTTTGGTGGGAATATCCATTCGTGCTTTTTCCATATCGGCAAAATCAACCAGTTCTGCTGCAACGCTTATAAAATACAGTGTGACAATCGGAGTGCAGCGATTTTAAATCAATTTCTAATGTTTTAAAGATACGGTTAATGTCAATTAATTTTCAAGGTTTTTGTCGAAAAATAATCAGTTATTCGCGAAAGAAAAAAAGCCGATTGTTTAAATCGGCTTTTTGCAGAAGTTAAGAATTATTAGGTTTCGGATTCGCAGGCGGAGGGGGTGCAGTTTCTTTCGGTTTATCAGCAGGCGTTTCAGTTTTATCCGACCGGGGCGTTGATTTTGAGCGGCTCGGTCTCTGCGGCGGCTCTTCCGGCTGGGCGGGTTTGTCCTTTTTCGCCTCTTCCTTAGCGGCATCAACTCGTTTTTTTCCGGCTTGTGCTCTTTCAAGTGCCGCTTCCGCGCGCGTGTTTTCCGGGTCAAGCTCCAAAGACTTTTTCAGCGCTCTAACCGCCTGGTCGTATTGTGCCAGCTTGATTAAAACCTGTCCGTACTCGTATTGATACTGGCTGTCTTCCGGCTGTAACTCAACGGCTTCCTGTAAAGCCTTCTGGGCTTTCTCATCATCAAAAATCTTTTCGTAGGACAGCCCGAGATAATAATGTGCGGCTGCATCTTTCGGATTTTTCTTCAAATAACTTTCGTAAGATTTGATCGCGGCGTTAAATTCTTTCTCCGAAGGCTTTTCCGCCGGTTTTTTGTTTTTTGCGGATTTCCCTGTTGGCGTCGGTTCAGGAGTGGGATTAACTTCCGTCTCTTCTTTTAATTCGTAAGCGACGCCGAGATGAAAATGCGCTTCGCCGAGGTTCGGGTCTAATTTGATGGCTTGTTCAAAGGCGTTGACGGCTTGCTCGTCCCGGTTATTTTCAAAATATCTTTTCCCGGCTTCGAGCGCTTCGTTCGCGTCGGTAAACGTCGGCACTTCTTCGGGAAGCGGCGGCTGAGCGTTAGCGTTTGGGGTTTCAACGACAATCGCGGCTGCCGTGTTTGCGTTTGAGTTGGTCGAATTTAAATTCGTTGTGTCGGCTGAGGTGTTGGCATTCGTCGCGCAGCCAAACGAACCGGCGGCAAATATAAACACCGCCAAAGCAATAAGGACTTTTTTCATTAAAACTTTCCAGACTGAATTTGTTCTTTGTCTGAAAGTTTATCAAAACAATTACGAATTACGAATTATGAAATTCAATTGATTCGTAATTCGTAATTTGAAATTCGTAATTGACTAAGCCGGGTTCCAGCCCATCGGTCGCCCGCCGAGCAAGTGAACGTGGAGATGAAAAACCGATTGCTGCGCGTCCGAGCCGGTGTTGATAACGGTGCGAAAACCGCTTTCGCCTATTCCTTCCTGCTCGGCAATAGCCGCGCATTTTCGCATCACGTAACCGATTGTCGCTTCCTCGGTTTCTTCGGCGGCTTTCAGAGATGCGAAATGCTCTTTCGGAATCACGAGAATGTGAACCGGAGCTTGCGGGCTGATGTCGTGAAAAGCCAGACAGCGTTCGTCTTCATAAACAATCTTCGCCGGAATTTGGCGGTTGATAATTTTACAAAAAATGCAATCCATAAACAGTTATCAGTTATCAGTTATCAGTTATCAGCCGTTTGTTCACTGTTGACTGATAACTGTTGACTGTCTTTTATTCTTTCGATTTGTGCGCCCAGAGAGCGAAATTTGCGAACTATTGTTTCATAACCTCGGTCAATATGATAAACGCGGTCAATGATGGTTTCGCCTTCCGCGGCGAGAGCCGCCAGGACAAGCGACGCCGACGCGCGCAAATCAGAGGCTAAAACCCTTGCGCCTTTCAGCTTGGCAGCACCGCGAACAATTGCCGTGTTGCCGCGCACGTCAATTCTCGCGCCCATTCTTTTCATTTCGCCGACGTGCATAAAACGGTTTTCAAAAATCGTTTCCGTGATGCGCGATGCGCCTTCCGCTTGCGTCATCAGAGCCATATATTGCGCTTGCATATCAGTCGGAAAAGCCGGATGCGGTTCGGTTGTCACGTCTTTTGCGGTTAAACCTTTTGCACAACAATAAACTCGGAGCGCGGTCGGATTTAATTCTTCAATCTCAACGCCGGCTTCGCGCAATTTAGCAGTAACAGCCGGAAAATGCTCAGGATTGCAATTCGTAATTTCCAGCTCACCGCCGGTTATTGCCGCCGCGACGATAAAAGTTCCGGTTTCAATGCGGTCGGGAATAATCGTATGTTCCGCCGCGCCCAGAGCCTCGACGCCTTCGATTTCAATCGTCGCAGTTCCCGCGCCTTTTATCCGCGCGCCCATTTTATTTAAAAGCTGAGCTAAATCCTCAATTTCCGGTTCGAGCGCGGCGTTGTGAATCGTCGTTTTCCCCCGCGCCAACGCTGCCGCCATCATCACGTTTTCGGTTCCCGTGACAGTCACAATCTCGAATTCGATGTCCGCGCCAATCAAACGCCCGCCTGACGGGGCGGTCGCCAAGACATCACCGCTTTCGAGCGAAACATTCGCGCCCAGTTTTTCAAACGCCCGCAAATGCAAATCAATCGGGCGCGTCCCAATTGCGCATCCGCCGGGCATCGAAACTTTTGCTTTCCCGAAGCGCCCCAAAAGTGGTCCCAAAGCCAAAACGCTGGCGCGCATCGTTTTCACCAATTCATAAGGTGCTTCGTAGTTTTCAATGTGCGCCGCCGTGATTTTGTGTGTTCTTAATTCGGGAGTAAGCACGGTCGCGCCCAAATCTTCCAAAAGTCGGCGCTGCGTAATAATGTCGCGCACGTAAGGAATATTATGCAGCGTAACCGTTTCCGCCGATAAAAGCGCCGCTGCCATACACGGCAAAGCCGAGTTTTTTGCACCGCCGATGCTGATTTTTCCATGCAAAGGCTTGCCGCCGATAATCCGAAATTTATCCATTTAATCTAAAACCAATTCTTATACTAAAATCAAAAATAACTTATCGCGCCCGAATTTTATCAAACTCTTTGCAAAACAACAATTCGCAGAATTCCCTGCAAATCCGGCAAAATTTCGCGCAATTTCCAGACATTCGGATCAACCATCGCCCGCACCGCTTCGTCCTGTGCGAAACCGATTTCAAACATTAAATAGCTGTTTTCAATCAAAAATTTCGGCGCATCAGTTAAAAGCTGTGTGATGATTTCAGTTCCGACATCGCCGCCGAAAAGCGCAGCCTGCGGCTCGTGTTCGCGCACCTCGCGCGGCAAATCGGGTAAATCTTTGTTTGGAATGTATGGCGGATTTGAAACAATCAAGTCGAATTTTGGATTTTGGAAAACAGCAAAAACGTCGGATTCGTAAAATTCTATTCTTTCGGCAACTCGATGTTTTTCAGCGTTCTTACGGGCTACAGCTAGCGCGCCGGAAGAGATGTCAACGGCAACGGCTTTCGCGTTTTCCAGATTTGCGAGAATCGAAATTGGAATGCAGCCCGAACCCGTTCCAACATCGCAAAAATAAGGATTTTCTTTTTCTCGCAGAATTTCGATTGCGGCTTCGACGAGAATTTCTGTTTCCGGTCGGGGAATCAAAACGTTTCCGTTGACTTCAAACTCCAAACCGAAAAATTCCTGCCGCCCGGTAATATATTGAATCGGTTCGCCCGAAGCGCGTCGCTCGATCAACTCAAAAAAACGCTCAATTTCTTCATCGCTCAAATCGCGGTCGTCGTTAGCAATCAAAAAAGCCCGCGCGCGGTTTAAAACGAAACCGAGCAGCAAAGCCGCGTCGCGTCTCGCGTCGGCGTTTTCTTTTAAAAATTCGGCTGCGCGTCGCAAGGCGTCGGCGATTTTCATAAAAACTTTGCCTTTTGCTTTTCGGGTTGGCTAAAATTTTAACAAACAAAATTTGCGAAGGGAGATTTTTTCAAAATATGCAGCAGGCGAAAATGAAAATCGAAGGAATGCACTGCGGCTCGTGCGCGATTGACATTAAAGGAACTCTCGAAGAGCGCGATGGCATTCGTCACGCGACGGTTGATTACGACGGCAAAACCGCGTTCGTCGAATTTGACGAAAATATGATTCAGCCGCAAACTCTGGTTAAGTTGATTCAAGACTTGGGTTACAATGCAAGTCTGTCTCAAAGCGCATAACTGAAGACAATTTCCGATTAATTCGAGCTATACCTTTTCAGTTGATTGTTAAGCGCGCATAAAAATCTGTTTTTCACCGCGTTAGCGGTAACGTGAATTTAGCCGTGCGTTTTAACGCACGGAAAATCGTCAAAAAATCTCGCCGCGTCAGCGACGATTGAAACAACCGCTATTTTCAATCGTCGCTGACGCGACGCAATAAATTTTAATCGCCGCCCGTGCGTTAAAACGCACGGCTAAATTCATCCTGTCGCTCCGCGACAACTAATCCATAGGTTTCGATAAATTATGAGCGAACAATCCGAAAAAGCCGTTGAAAATTTGCTCGCCGGTTACGCGGCGACCGAAAAACACATTCAGAGCCTCGACCGCAAGCCTTTGCCTTCAACATCGAAAGTCGTCGAAATACTCGGCACGCTGCAAGAGCTAATGTTTCCGGGCTTTTTCGGAGCGCAGGGACTTTCGGGCGAACCTCTGCGGGCGCACGTCGTGCTGAAAATGGCGTGGCTCGAAGAAAATCTCGCAGAGCAGATTTACCGCGCCTTCGATCACGGCGATGATTTTCATCCGATGCCCGACAAAACACCCGAAGAAATCACGACGGAATTTCTGCTCGAACTCCCGCGCATCCGCCGCGTTCTGGCAACCGACGTACAGGCGGCATTCGACGGCGATCCGGCGGCGGCGTGCAAAGACGAAGTGATTTCGAGTTATCCGAGCGTTTACGCCGTAATGGCTTATCGCCTTGCCAATGCTCTGCACAAACAGGGCGTGCCGCTCATCCCACGCATTATGACCGAACACGCGCACGCCTGCACCGGAATTGACATTCACCCGGCTACGACAATCGGCGAAGCGTTTTTCATAGACCATGGCACGGGCGTCGTCATCGGCGGCACAGCCGTCATCGGCAACCGCGTCAAACTTTATCAAGGCGTGACATTAGGCGCGTTTTCATTCCCGAAAGACAAGGAAGGCAATCTCATCCGCGACACCAAACGCCACCCGACAATCGAAGACGACGTGGTAATCTACGCCGGAGCGACAATTTTAGGCGGCACAACGACAATCGGACGCGGCAGCGCCATCGGCGGCAACGTCTGGCTGACGCGCTCAGTTCCACCTTTCTCAAAAGTCGCGCAGGACACGCCGAATCTCAAAATCATCACGCCGGAAGAACGCGCGGCAGAGCCTGTTTGGGATTATGTGATTTAATAACGTGCTTTATTTGCTGCATTGGATGCGAGAATCGGCGACATAATCATCATTGCAATCCAGCACAACGGCAATGTGATAAATCCGATCAGAAGAGCGCACAAGAGAATATTGATAAAAAATACAAACCAGTAACCGAACATAAAAATCAGTCCGACTGCTATATTCCCGGCGTAAAGATGCCCAATACCGAAAGTTTGAAAGAAAAATCCGGGTATTACCTCTAAAACTGCGGCTGTGCCGGATGATTTCGGCGGAGCTTGATGATAATGCACAACGTGCTGAACTTGCGGTTGTTGCTGATAGTAAGGGGGCTGATGTTGATTTTGCTGATAATTCATATTTTTTCCGTTTGAATCGTGGAATTGGTATCAACAACTGAAAATTTGTAGAAGTAGGCTGGAGTTAAACAACTATTTGTAAATTTTCAAGTTGAACGTGACGCATTTTGCCATAAGTTGTACATATAGCAAAACCAAATTGCATGTTTTCAAAAGATTTTTATTAACGCGCCCCATCTCCGCGCAAAACAGCAGGAAGCGTAAGCAGAATAATTTTTAAATCCAGCCAGAGCGACCAGTTTTCGATGTAGTAAAGATCGAGCTTGACCATTTCTTCAAAGGTCAAACGGTTTCTGCCCGAGACCTGCCACAAGCCGGTGATTCCCGGTTTCATATCGAGGCGGCGGCGATGCCAAAGCTCGTATTCTTCGACTTCGTAAGGAATCGGCGGGCGCGCGCCGACGATACTCATATCGCCGAGCAAAACATTGAGAAGCTGCGGCAATTCGTCGAGGCTCGAACGACGCAGCCAGCGTCCGATGCGAGTAATGCGCGGATCGTTTCGCACCTTTCCGAAAACGGGTTCGGCAGTCGAATCAATTTCGCCGGCGATGTTTTTCCGGTATGCCTCGCGGTGAATGCTTTCGTCGGCATCGGCGCGCATTGTGCGGAATTTGAAGCAGAGAAAAATGCGTCCGTCCATTCCGACGCGCTCTTGTCGAAACAAAATCGCGCCCTGCGAATCGAGCCTAATCAGAATCGAAATCAAAATCCAAACGGGCGCGAGAACGATCAACGCAGCGAGCGAAATCAGGATGTCGGAAGCGCGTTTGACGAATCGTTCGGCGTCCGAAAGCGGTTCGCGGAAAAGGCGCACCATCGGCAGCACACCGATTTGTTCGACTTCGGTTTTTTGGGGCAAAAGATTGAAAACCGACGGCGCGAGTCGGAATTCTACGCGCTGACGACGCCCGATTTTCATCATCGCTTCAAACAAAACTTCGTGCGACAAGCCGTTGTCGGTAATAATCACTTCCTGAATCGCCAATTGTTGAACCAGCAAAGGCAAATCCGAAATTTTACCAATCACAGGAACATCGGAACTTTGAACTTTGAACTTTGAACTTTGAACATCGGAGTCAACGACTCCGACAATGCGATAACCCAAATCCGGGCGCGATTGCAGTTCGCGAACGGTTTGTTCGGCTTCCGCTCCGCCGCCTAAAATCAGAGTCGGAATCAAATTAATGTCGCGCTCGCGGAAAATGGTTTGAACGCGGCGCAAAGCGAGATGAAAAGCGGCAAACGCAACGAGCGCGAGCGCGAAATCGAGTAAAAACACGCCGCGCGAATATGAAAAATCGCGGTAAGCGAAACCACCGCGAAACAGAAACGCGACGGCAATTGTTAAAAGCGAACCGACCGCGACGGCTTTGAAAATTTTGATTGCTTCGCGCGTGTAGGAAAACGCGCCCTGTAAACGGTAAACGCGCTGGTAAAGAAGCATCGCCGATTTGATTGGAATCGCAAACATCAAAACGGCGGCGTAAGGCGCAAAATCGCTGCTGAATTCCCAATTGTTTCCCGAAAAAATCGGTTTGGCTTCGCGCCACCAAAACGCCGCCGCAAAACAAACGGCGGCAAGCATCGCATCCGCCGCAAAAATCGCGATTTTCACGGCGGGCAAAATCCAGACCGGGACGCGATTGGCGACTTTGACCAAATCTGCGGCGGGTTGAACTGCGGTTTCGGCTTTCATTGTTTTTTCGGTTATTCTGCTTGAATGCGACGAGCGCGGGCGGCGCGAAATTATCTTAGCAAACAGTCGGGCTAAACAAAATTTGATGAGAGTTTTAATCACCGCTCCGAATCTCGACGAACGAATCAACGTCAGCGGCATTTCCACCGTCGTGCGGCAAATCATCGAGCGCGGAAGCGCTGATTACGTTCATTTTGAAGCCGGACGCCGCGACGGAGAACCCGCCGACGCTCGCTGGATTTTACGGCAAGCGAATTCGGTTCGGCAGTTTCGGTCGGAATTAAAACGCAAACAAATTGATCTCGTGCATCTGAACACAAATTACAATCCGCTTTCGGTTTACCGCGATGCAGTTTACGCGGCGACGGCGCGCGCCGCCGGAGTTCCGGTTTTGCTGCATTTGCACGGCGGGCGTTTTTTAGCCGAGGAATTTAAAAATCCGGTTTTAAGCCGGATTGCCGAAAAAACGGCGCGAAGCGCAGCGGCGGTTTTGGTTTTGAGCGAATTGGAAAAAGAAACGATTGAAAAACGCTGGCGCGGACTCGAAACGCGGATTTTGGAAAACGCGGTGGCAATCGAAGAAGCGGTAAAAGCTGAAAGAAACCGCGAAATTCCGGTTTTGATTTTTCTCGGTCGTTTGCACGAATCAAAAGGCTTGCGCGAAATCATTGCTGCTTGCCGCGCGCTGAAAAACGAAAATTTGAAATTCCGTTTTCACGCTTACGGCGCAGGACCGCTCGAAGATTTTTTTGTTCATGAGATGACCGCCGTTTTAGACGAGAATTTTTATTTTGGCGGAATCGTTTCCGGCAAAGCGAAATGGCGGGCGTTCAGCGAAGCGGACATTTTCATTTTGCCGTCACGCTATGGCGAAGGCTTGCCCGTTGCGATGCTCGAAGCGATGGCGTCCGAGTGCGTGGTCGTAGTTTCTGAAATGGCTTCAACCGGAGCGGTTATCGAAAACGGCGCAAACGGTTTTTTAATCGAACCGGGAAACGCGATGCAGCTTGCCGAACGATTAAAATATTTGCTCGAAAACAAATCCGTTTGGGAAAAATTGCGGCATAGGGCGCGGCAAACAGTCGAAGAAAGATTTTCGCTCGATGTTTACATCAAACGGCTTGAAAACATCTACCAAGAAACAGTTATCAGTCATCAGTCATCAGTTAACAGAAAGTTGATAACTGATGACTGATGACTGATAACTGATATTGATGGTCGGAGAACGTGATTTAACCCAAAAATCGGTATTGCCGCGCGTGAATGTTGTCGGTTTGCGGGCGAATGTGTGCGGCAGTCTCGCAACTGTCGTTGAGCGAATCGCTGAAATGGCGCGTAGCGGCGCAGGCGATTACGTTTGTTTTTCGACGGTTCATATGGCGATGGAATCTTACGACGACCCGGATTTTGGAAAAATCGTCAACGGCGCGGATTTTATCGTTACGGACGGAATGCCGCTCGTCTGGATGCAAAAGCTGCAGGGAGCGCAGGAAGCGGCGCGTGTCAGAGCCAACGATTTGATGATAAGTCTTTGCGAATACGCAGAGAAAAACAATCTGAAAATCGGTTTTTACGGCGGCAAGCCGGAAGTTATCGAATTGATTCGGGCGCGAACGGCAAAAGATTTCCCGAATTTGCAGATTGTTTACGCTTTTTCGCCGCCGTTTCGAGCTTTGACCGAAAAAGAAGACCGGGAAATAACCGATGAAATCAACAGCGCTGGCGCGCAGATTTTGTTTGTCGGTTTGGGCTGTCCGAAACAGGAACGATGGATGGCGGCGCACAAAGGAAAAATCAAAGCCGTAATGCTCGGCGTCGGCGCGTCGTTTGATTTTTATGCGGGAAACGTCAGCGAATCTCCCGCCTGGCTTGGCAATCTCGGTTTGGAATGGCTTTATCGTCTGACGCAGGAGCCGCGCCGTTTGTGGCGACGTTATTTGATTCTCAACCCGCGTTTTATGACTCTGGCAGCTTTGCAGCTTGCAGGATTAAAGAAGTTCGAGTCGGAGTAAGAATTCAAAGCTTTTCTTTTCGACTTGGACTCTAAACTTTGCGTAAACAAAATGAAACTATCAACTGTCAACTATTAACTATCAACTGTTACTCACTGTAAAACAGTTGATAGTTAATAGTTGACAGTTGATAGTTTCAATCTTTTTTCAATTCAACTTGTTTGCGTTTATTCGATATTGCCTTAAATTTTTACAATCGCGGCAACGTAAAGCTGAAACGAGAGCCTTGTCCCGGTTCGCTTTCGACGGCTACTGCGCCGCCGTGCTGTTCGACGACTTCTTTGACGAATGAAAGTCCGAGTCCGGTCGAAGTTTCGTTTTTGTCCTGCCCGTCGCGCGGCACGCGGTAGAATTTTTCCCACACTTTTTCGAGCGAATCTGACGGAACGCCGTAGCCGCGATCTTCGACGGTGACGCGCACGGAGTCCGATTCGAGAAGCGAAGAAACCGTAATCGTCGTGCGTTCGGGGCTGTATTTGATGGCGTTGTCAACGAGATGCGTGACGACTTTGGTGATTAAGCCTTTATCGCCGGCAACAGGCGGGAGATGCGAATTTGCCTGCTCGACGAGTCGGATGCGCTTTGCTTTTGCCAGCGGCTGAATTCCGGCGACGGCTTCATGAACGATGTTGTCCAGGCGAATCGGAATTTTAACCACGTCGCGTTTGTCGGATTGTTCGAGCTTTGAGACCGCAAGAAACGTCGAAAGCATTCGGGAAAGCCGCTGCGATTCGGTCGAGATGATTTTTAGAAATTCGCGCGATTCTTCCGGGATAGCTTCGTCAATCATTAACAATTCGGCGAAACCGTTGATTGAAGTAATAGGCGTGCGCAATTCGTGCGACATCAAGCTGACCATATCGCTACGCAATTTTTCGTTTTCCTTTTGCGCCGTGATGTCGCGCACGGTGACCATAAAACAGAGCGGTTTGGTGATGAGCGAAGTGTCGTGGATTGATTGCCCGTCGGGTTCGTCTTTGATAAGAGAGATTTGCAAATCGAAAGTTTTGCTGCGCTCGACGAACTGTAGTTCGTGTTGATATTTTTCGCCGGTCTGCAAAACGCGGCGCACCGCAATTCGCGGGTCGTCGAAAACTCCGCCTTGAAAACGTTCCAAGAGTCCGAAAAGGTCGAGTTGGCGGGCGCGGTCTTGAGTGACTTGAGCGGCGCGCAGCATCGGGCGATTGACGTAAGCAAGCGTTCCGTCGAGATATGAAACCGCGTAGCCATCGTCCATTTGCGAAAAAGCGAGCGAACCGAAACGCTGTTCGGCGAGCAGACCGCTGACAAGTCGAAACGCTTCGAGCCGGTGTTCGGCGGATTCGACCGAAAAAAACGAAAAGAAATTGCTGCGCCAGTTTTTATCGCGCGTTTGCTGGCGTTGAAAATTGCGCGCCAATTGATCGGCGAAAGCTGTTAAAACGTTTGTGTCGGCGGCTTCAAAACCTTCGCGGAAACGCGCGAGCATCGCGCCGGTCGTTATCTCTTCGTGAAGCAGCGGAACGGCGACGAGCGAATTTAAATCTTTGTTTTTTCTGACGGCGGGCGCTTGCGCTTCGACAGCTTCCTGGCACAGCTCCATTCCTTCGCGCCACACAGCTTGTCTTTCGTTGATTCGTTCAGCACCGTGATTTCCGCCGCGCGTGCGACCGACGGGCTGCAATTTGCCGGAGCGGTCGAATTGAAAAATTATCACTTCTTCAACGGGCAAAACCGCGAGCAAAACCTGGAGAGCGCTTTGCAGTCTGGCGTCGGCTTTTTTGCCTTCGAGAACGTGGTTTGCCAGCGCCAGCCGCTGCACTCCGAATGAGAGTTGTTTTTCAACGCGCCAGATTTTTCCGACCTGCACAAACCCGAATGCTAGCACAGCCGCGCAAACCGCAGAAACAGCTAAAACGTCAGTGTTTGCCAAATGAGCCGCCAAAGCGCCGCCGATTAGCGAGACGAAAATGATCCCGCCGAAATACGGCAGAATTTTACGTGCGCCGAATTGTTCGGTTAAATATCCGGTGATCGCTGAAATGCCCAGCAAAACGGCGAAAGCGAGAATCGGATTCGGATGCGACAGATTTCTGACTTCATCAAACGGCAGGAAAAATAACAATGCTTCAAGCGGCAGCGTGACTTCGAGCAGCCAGACGATGAAAGCCAAAAAACCCGCTCCCGCCGATAAACCGAAAGTTATCGGTAAAACGCCGCTCATCCAGGAACGGGTGTTTGTATTTTTCTGTCGCGGCGCTTTTTTGACGGCTCTTTCAGGTAAAACCTTAGGCGGCGGAGCAGTCGAAAGCTCGGCGACGTTTGATTGAACACGATACATATAAATTGCGAAAATCGAAGAAAATTATTGAAACAAAATTTGTGAGACTTTCAAATTTGTGGGAGCAATGTAAGACAAGATTGCAAAATCCTGCTTTAAATTTTATAAACGATGTTAGTCACTAAAATCAAGTTTTTTGAGTTATATTCGTAACTTTCGTCCGGCTTAAATCTTTTAAAATTTCATTCAGGTTTTATAATTTGCCAAAAACGAAATTTTCTTGAACAATCAAAGCAGAATGTACCAGACAATAACACCCAGCGAGTTGGAGGAAAAAATCCGGCGCGGGGAAAAATTCAGATTAATTGACGTGCGCGAACCCCTCGAACACGAAATGGCGCGGATTGAAGCGGCGGAGCTTTTGCCGATGAGCCGTGCCGGCGATTGGGTCGGCGAGCTTAAACCGGAAGAAGAAATCGTTTTCTTTTGTCACCACGGCGGGCGCAGCGCGCAGGTCTGCGAATATTTATCGCGGCAGGGATTTGAAAATTTATATAATCTCGCGGGCGGCATTGATTTATACTCGGTGGAAATTGATAAAAACATACCGCGTTATTAATGTTGTTATTTTTTGGAGTCAACAGAGATGGAAATTATTGAGAATTTGAACGATTGGCGCGGGCGTTTCGGGCGTTGGCGCGGGCGCAGCGGCGATGATTTGGGCGGTTACCCGTTTGTCGAAAACCGCCGCTCGCCTTTTACGTCGTTGCGCCGGGCACATCCGATGATTCATCTGGCTTTTATTTCTTCAGCCGGAGCTTATATTGACGGCACCGAGCCGTTTGACTTGAATGCGAGGGACGGCGACTTGAATTTCCGCGAAATTCCGATTGAAGTCACGGGCGAAGATTTGCAGTTTGCCGCCCGCGGTTACGACACAACCGCCGTCCGCGAAGATTTAAACTCGCAAATTCCGATTCAAAGATTGCTTGAATATCAGGCAAACGCTGTTATCGGTCAGCTTAATTCGGTTTGGTGGAGCTTTTCCGGCTGGATTCCGAACGCGGGGCGAATGACGGAAACAATGATTCCCAAAATCGTCGAGCGCGTACATCGTTACGAAGTACAGGTCGCGCTGATCGTTCCTGCTTCGAGGCTGTGTCATCAATCCTGCGCTCTGGTCGCGCGCGCTATCGAAGCGAGCGGAATTTCGACGATGATGCTGGCAGTCGAGCGTGAGGTGATTGATAAAGTTCACCCGCCGCGCTGTTGCTTTTATGACGGCGAATATGGGCAGGTTTCCGGCAAGCCTAATTGGAGCGAGCATCAGCGCCGCATTATGGATGAATCTTTGCGGATGATTGAATCTTTCGACCAGCCAACGGTCAGAAAGCTCGTCGTTGACCTAGAAACCGAAGTCGAGCAAATGCGCGGCGAGAGGTAAATTAAGAACTGAGAATGGAGAAGTGAGAACCGATTAAATTTTCAGATTTCGGTTCTCCGTTCTCAGTTCTCAGTTCTCAATTTTCCCAGTGTTTCTGCAAGCTGTGCGAAATCGAAAGGTTTTCCGATAACCAGGTTAACGGGCTTGTTTTCCGGCTCGAAATCCGGGTGCGCTCCTTCGCCGTGACCGGTGACCAAAACGATTTTGACGGATTCGTTTCTCCGGCGTGTTTCGCGCGCAAGCTGCCAGCCGTCCATTTCGGGCATTGATAAATCGGTGAAAACGGCGTCGAAAGTTTCATTTGACAGTTTTTCGAGCGCTTCGGCGCCGCTCGAAACGGCGACGACTTTTTGGTCAAGCTCGACTAGCATTTCTTCCAGAACAGACCGCACCGATTCTTCGTCGTCAACCACCAGAATCGAAAGTTTTACGTCATTAAGCGAAGCCGTTTCGGTTTCATCCCGGTTCGCTTTTTCCGGCTCGATTGTAGGCAGCTCGATTCTGAAATTCGTGCCTTTGCCGATTTCCGATTTAACGCAGATTTTGCCGTTGTGCGCTTCGATGATGCTGTAGCTGACCGATAGTCCGAGTCCGGTTCCGTTGACGCCTTTGGTCGTAAAAAACGGTTCAAACACGCGCTTTCTGGTTTCTTCGCTCATTCCCGCGCCCGAATCCGCAAAATAAATCGTTGCGCTGCCGCCCTCGCGTTTGCAGTTGATTTTCAGACGACCGCCTTCAGGCATTGCGTCGAGCGCGTTGACGATGAGATTGACGAAAACTTCGCGCAATTCCGACGGATTGCAAAGAACGTAAAGCTCCGTCGAACAATCAATTTCCAGATCGTATCTGACGCCGCGCGCCTGCGCCTCGTTTTCCCAGCGCGTTCGCATAATCTCCACCGCATCGCGGACGAGCGAAGCGGCGTCAACCGGCTCTAAGTTATCGGTCGGCGTTTGGCGGGCAAAAGTTTGAATTCGCCGCACGGTCGCCGCGGCATCTTCGGCGGCGGTTTGAATAACTCGCAAATCGCGGCTGACCGCCTCGTCGCCGACGCGCTTGCGTAAAAGCTGAACGCGACCTAAAATCGCCGCTAATCCGTTGTTAAAATCGTGCGCAACGCCAGACGCCAGCTTACCCAGAGCGCGCAATTTGTCGGCTTGCGCCGCTCTCTCAAAGGCGTGTTTTTGGTCGGTCACGTCGCGGACAAACCACAAAGCGCCAATAGTTTTTTCGGCTTCGACGAGCGGGACGCTGTTGAAAACCGCATCGCGGATTTCGCCCGCTTCGGTCAGAAAACGCGCTTCAAAATTCTGCGGCGCGCCTTTTTCGAGCGCCGCGCGCAGAGCGTTCTGCGCCGTTTCGAAATCCGCCGGATGTATCATTTCGAGAAAGTGCCGCGGCAGCAGTTTTTCAGCGGGACAGCCGTAAGCCGCCGTTGTCGCTTGATTACAGCGCAAAAGGCGTCCTTCGGTGTCAACCGAGAAAATCGGCTCGACAATTCCTTCCAAAACCTGCGTCAACAATCTTTCCCGTTGACGCGCAACCGATTCGGCTTGACGCAATTCGTGCAGATCGCGCACGGTGCTGACGACCCCAATTAGCTCGCCGGTTTCGCCAACAAGCGGCTCGGCTGTGATTAGCAGCGGACGGCGCGTCGCTTTTGAAACTCTTTCGACCGTCATCCGGCGTTTTTCCGACAGAACTTGCTGCACTACGCAATGATTATCGTGCTTTTTGTTGGTCAGCATCTCGCAGCAGGTTTTTCCGAGAAGCTGGCGCGGCGCTGCGTCTTCGATTGCCGCGCCGGCGCGGTTTACGCGAATCAGCCGCCGTTCGCTGTTAAAAATAAATACGCCGTCGCTCATCGCGTCGAACGTAGATTCCCATTCGCGTTTGGCGCGGCGCGTGATTTCAAACAATTCGGCTTGTGTGATGCCGAGCGAAAGCTGAACGGCGACGTTTTCAATCAGCGCGATTTCGTCTTCCGTCCAGCGCCGAACGTAATCGGTTTGCTGAATACAGAGAGTTCCGCGAAAACTTTCGTTGACGACGAGCGGGCAGTAAATTACAGATTTAACTTCGCTCTGTCGCGCCAGGCTATGAATGTAATCGCTCAATTCCGAATTCGGCGAAACGAATTTTTCAACGTCGTGAACGACGATTGTCTGCCGCTCTTCGAGCAGTTTTTTCCCCAGAATATTCTCGTAAGAAATCGGCGGAAGCGGATTTAAAATTATATTCGGCGAGACAAATTCATACTCCGCCGAAACTTCCTGAGCCGGGTTTGCCGCGTCATAGAAACACAGAAAGGCGCGCGAGGCGGCGAGAGTTTTGCCAAGCTCGTGCGTAGCGGCGTAAAGAACTTCGGGCAATTGCAGCGAAGCGCGAATCGCCGTGCTGAGATGATTGATCAATTTTTCTCGCCGGCTCGTCGCTTCGGCTCGCTGATAAAGCTCGGCTTGGCGAATGGCGATTGCAGCTTTGTCGGCGACGGCGCGGGCAAGCGCGGTGTCGGTTTCGCTCCAACGCCTGATTTCTTCGGTCGTCGTAAAAGAAATAACGCCTGTAATTGTGCTGGCGATGCGAATTGCCACGCACATCAACGATCTCACGCCCCATTCTCGGAGAATGCCTTCATATAAATCCTTAATTACCGGCTCGTTTGAGACATCATCGAACGCGACGTAATCGTCGTTGAAAATCGCTTCGACTGTAGCTCTGGTCAGCGGCAAGGGAATGTGAAACTTGTCGGGCGAAATTGGGTTCTGCGCTGCGGCAAAACCGGCAGCGGCACGGGCGAGATTTTGATCGTGATCGAACAAATACAAAATACAGCGGTCAACCGCGAGATGCTCGCCCAGCTCGTCAACAATCGTTTGAAAAACTTCTTCGAGGCGAAGCGATTGCCGCACTTTGTTGCTGATGCGCGTCACGAGAGCTTCGCGCTCGACGAAGGTTTCAAGCTGCCGGACGGCTTCGACCAATTTTCGCTCGGTCAAAACGCGCTCTGTAACGTCGCGCTGCGTTCCCCAGGCGCGAACCAATTTGCAGTTTTCGACGATTCCGATGAAATTGTTTAAGAAATATTTTTCATCGCCGTTTGCGTCGCGCTCGTGCGAAACGGCTTCGACAAGGCGGTATTCCGATTCGATAAAGTTTTTTAGAAATTCATAATTTGCCGGATCGGAGCGCACGAGAAGCTGTTCGATGGTCGAGCCGATTAAATCGGACGCTTTTTCGCGACCGTACATTCGCGCCATCCCATCGTTGCATTCGGCGAAGTAACCGTGTTTGTAGAAAAGCTCGATTTGTTTTTCGGCTGGCAAAGATACGGAAACCGGCTTGGTAAATTCGATGCGCCAGATGCCTTCGCCGCTCTGGTCAATAAACGCTCGATAACGCTGCTCGCTTTCCTGCAGGGCTTTTTCGGCTAATTTACGCTCGGTAATGTCAGTCGCTACGCCGCTGACCCCCGCAAATCTTCCTTCGCCGTCGTACAAAGGATTAAAGTGAACTTCAAAAACGGCTTTATTGGCTTCCAGTTGAGCGGTAAAGCTCTCGCCGTTTAAAGCGCGGCGGGCTTGCTGCAAAACTTGCGGATTGCCGCAGTAAACGTCAAAAACCGACTTGCCGACCGATTCGCCGTTTTTGCGTCCCAATTTTTCCAGAGCCGCGCCTTCCGATAAGGTAAATTTGCCGAAACGGTCTAACGCAAAAACAGCCACCGGCGATTTTTCAATCACCGACTGATAACGCATTTGGCTTTCGTCTAGCGCGTTGAGTGCCGCCCGGCGTTCGGTCACGTCTTCGCAAACAACCAGAAACAAGCTTTCGCCCGTTTCTTCCGCGATCATCCGCACGTTTTCAGAAACATAAATAATGTCGCCGTTTTTATGAATTTTACGCAACTCGCATTGCGCCGTTTTGCTGCTGCTTGAGGGCAAAAGCTCGATTTGCTGTTTTAGTTTCGGGCGGTCTTCAGCGTAAAAAAGCTCGAAAATCGAGCTGCCGATTAGCTCGTCTTCGGCGTAACCGAGCCGCTCGACGCCGCTTTGATTGACCGACAGAACAATGCCTTCGGCATCTAACACGAAAAACATTAGCGGGCTGGCTTCATAGAGCGTCCGATACAGCTTTTCTGTAGCGACAAACGTAGTGGGAAAGACTAATTGGTCAAGCATTTGTATTTTATTTTGTGAGTTTGAGGATATAAACGGCGGAAGATGGACGCCGTGAAATGCAAAACGATGGTAAACGATTTTTCAACCGTCGTAAAGAGCTATTTCCAAAAATAAAAAACGCAGACCGGCGAGTCTGCGTTTTTTACATATTTAGAGCAATTCAGGCTTGGATGTCCGTGTCAGTACCGCGAACGGTAGTGAGCGGGTTTGCTTTATTACCTGCTCACTACCGTTCGCGGTACTGTTCATTTCGTTGCTGCCCGTACACT
>DASWLV010000017.1:0-33456 GCA_036400075.1 Pyrinomonadaceae bacterium | reverse complement strand
CACGTTTGCGCAAAGAAATCGGCACTTATTTGGAGAAACATCATGAAGCTTAATAAACAAGATTTGGACGCAATTATAGACGACGCCACGCGCGGCATACGCGACGAGCAAATCAATGATTCGATCATTGAGCAATCCGCGACGCGCGTTTGGGCGCGGGTCAGCCGACAGATGTCGGACGAAAATTTCGCTGCGGCGGAGAATTCGTCATCCGCAAATTCACATTTAGGAAATTTAAATACAATGAACACTAACAACACTACCGAACAAATTCGTGGATGCGCTGATTTCCAATCGCTCATTCCGGCGTACCTCGATGGGAAACTTTCGACGGCTCGCACGCTGCTCTTCAAAGACCATACCAACGAATGCATTCCGTGTCGCCGGGCGCTAAAATTCCAAAGCGCAGACCAGACGCCAAAGACGGCGACGGTTGGCGCTCGTCAACCCGCGCGGAACCCGGCGCTTGGACAGCAGCGCGCATTTATGAACGGATGGAGCAGAACCAATGTTGCGCGCTGGAGCATCGCCGCCGTGTTCGTCATCTGTGTCGGACTGGCAGGATTTTTTGTATTCGAGCGTCTGGATTTGTCCGGGCGCACGCTTGCGGCGACGGTCGAGAATGCGGACGGCGCGGTTTATGTGGTTTCCGACGCGCAGAGTCGCCAGCTTGCGGCGGGCGAGCAGCTTCAGAAAGGCGAACGCGTGCGCACGGCGAAGGACTCGAACGCCCTGCTGCGACTCGCCGACGGTTCGACGGTTGAGATGCGCGAACGCTCCGAGTTTTCGGTGAGCGAAAACAGGCGCGGCGTAACCGTCCAGCTCGAACGCGGCGATGTGATTGTTGAAGCCGCGAAGCAGCATAACGGTCGTCTTTATGTTCAGACGCCTGACTCGCTAGTCTCCGTCAAAGGCACGATCTTCGCGGTCGAAAGCGGCACGAAGGGTTCGCGCGTTTCGGTGGTGGAAGGTGAAGTGGAGGTCAATCATTCGGGCAAAGACGAAACCTTGCTTCCCGGCGATCAGACGACGACCAGCCGTAGTTTAGACAAGACTCCGGTGCAGCAGAATGTCGCGTGGAGCCGCAACGCAGCGCGTTATGCGAATCTCGTTTCAGAGTTGGCGAAACTGCGACATGACGTTAATCAGCGCGTCCAATTACCCGGTGTCCGTTACTCCTCCAAGTTCGTTGATCTCGTGCCGGAGAACACGGTGTTCTACGCGGCTCTGCCGAATTTGACCGAATCGCTTGCCGAGTCGCAGCGCATTATGCAAGAGCGCATCAGTCAGAATCCGGCGCTCGCAGAATGGTGGAAAGGCAACAAAGGCAATGGCTTGGGCATTAACGAACAGACATTGGCGCGCGTTCGCGAGTTCGGCTCGCAGCTCGGCGAAGAAATCGTCGTCAGCGCGGAAATGGATGCGAAGGGCGAGCCGAACGGCGTACTCGTGTTGGGCGAAGTGAAGAACGCGGCTAACTTCCGCACGTATCTCGACGGGCAACTCGCAAGCTTAGCTAAAGAATCGGGAGACGCGGTGAACGTCCGCATCATTGACGATCCGCTGACTGCAACAGTAACGAATACTTCGGCATCAACAACGACCGCGACACCAAACGCGGCGGCTAAATCCGAAGAACTGTTCGTCTGGATTCACAACGACATCTTCGCGGCATCACCGCAGATCGAACGTCTGCGCGGGCTTGCGACAACACTGAAAGCGCCGGGCGCGAATCGTTTCGCGGGTTCAGCGTTCCATCAACGCATCAACGACGTTTACAGAGACGGCGCGGGACTCGTGGTCGCCGCCGACCTCGAAAAAATCGTCGCGCAGGCGATTAGTAAAGATAACGAGCCGGGCGCGGAGCGTCGTCACGAAGGTTTTAAACAGCTTGGTGTCATGAACCTGCGCCACTTCGTCGTCGAACAAAAGGAAGTAAAAGGCAAAACTTTGAGCCGCGCGGCGTTGACATTCAACGAATCGAATCGCGGTATTGCGACGTGGCTCGCCGCGCCGGGTTCGATGGGCGCGTTAGATTTCATCTCGCCGACCGCAAACGTCGCGACCGCGTTCGTGGTTAAAGACCCGGCGCTGCTGGTTGACGATCTGCTTGGATTTTTAGAGACGGTAGATCCGAACTTGCGACGCAGTATGCAGGACATCGAAAAGCAGCAGGGTTTCGATATTCGCAACGACTTCGCCGCGCCGCTCGGCGGTGAGTTCGCCTTCGCGATTGACGGTCCTATCTTCCCGACGCCTTCGTGGAAAATTATCCTGGAAGTTTATGACCAGGCGAAATTGCAGGGAGCGTTCGAGCGCGCAATCGAAAAGTTGAACCAGTTTTCCGTGCTGCACGGCAAAGGCAAACTGAGTCTGGAGAATACGACTGCGGGCGACCGCACTTATTACTCTATTAAATCTGCTGACGCGGGAGTTGAAGTGCTGCATTACACTTACGTGAACGGTTACCTTATCGCCGCGCCGAGCCGCGCGCTCCTGGAACAGTCCATTGCGAATCGCGACGCGGGCAACACGCTCGCCCGTTCGTCGAGATTTATGAGCGCGCTGCCGCAGGACGGCAACACCAACTTCTCCGCGCTTCTTTATCACGATCTCGCGCCGCTCATGAAACCGCTCGCGGAAAGAATGAAGAATGCGGGCGGCGCAGAGTTGACGGAGGAACAGCGTCAGATGCTCGGCTCGATTGACGCGAATGCGCCGCCGACTCTGGCTTATGCTTACGCGCAGGGCGACCGCATTACGCTTGCGGCGAACACCGAGGGCGGTGCGTTCGGCTTAAGTCCGGCGAGTCTTATCGGTCTGCCGCACTCGTTCGAGATGCAGCACATTTTAATGAACGCAATGGGCGATAAGAACGTACAGAAGAAATAATGAACTAAAGCAACGCGAGTCAGCCCGCCGTTTCTTTTGAATCAGGCGGGCTTTTATTTAGTAATTACTTTTAATCCGCCTCTGTTACCTGTTTTATTTGAAAACCTTTTTCCCCGCGGAATTAGGTTTTAAAGATTTATGAGTATTTCTTCGACACTTGACCGCCTTCATTTACAGGCAAAGGAAAACAGTTGGCTTTGGCTTTTTTCGATTTTTTGTCGTCTCGCTTTAGCACTCGGATTTATACCTGCGGCAATCGTCAAACTTATTGACGAGCGGTTCGCCAGCGGCTTACACGTTAATCATCCGATGGGGCATTATTTGGAAGCCCTACACCTGACGGGCTATTACTACACATTTATCGGCGTCGCGCAGTTGGCGGCGGCGATTATGCTGCTGATTCCGCGCACGGCAACGCTCGGCGCGTTTATCTATTTTCCGGTCATATTGAATATTTGTATTCTGACATTCGCCACGCGTTTTGACGGATCGCTTTTCACCGCGCCTTTGATGACGCTGGCTAACTTGTATATTCTCGGCTGGAATTATGAGAAATGGAAATACATTCTTCCCTTTAATGACATAACAAAACAGAAAAGCCTCGAAAGCGACGTTCAAACACAAGAAACCATCATGCAGGGCGGCGTCTTTTCCCAATATAAACCACGCTCGCTTTATGCGCGTTTCCGTATTTTTTTTAAACAACTTCTGAATGATAAATTCCCGATTCTTTTCTTTGCCGGAGTTTTTGCCGCCGTCGTCTTTTTTATGATAGTCGTTCCGCGTCTTTACAGCGTTAGACCGCGCAACACTTTGCCGCAATGTCTCAATCAATTTAAAGACAAACGCACCAAAGCAGGGGAAAATTTCTGCAATTGTATTCACACAAACGGAGAACCGCTCAATAAATGTCTGAACGAATACAACAACGCTCCGAAGGATATTATTCAGACACCGTAGAAACTTTTATTTATTAAAGGGCGGCGGTTTCAAAAGTTTAATTTGCAAAGTAAATCTAAAGGTTAATTAGAAAAGGCGTTTGCTATAATGACGGGCTGGCTGATGATTCAATAAATGTGATGGCGAAAAACCGATGGACGATTTCGAGTGTCCATCGGTTTTTGTCGTATTATGTGGCGCGTGTTTACCAAAGGGAATTACATGTTTGGCAAACCCGAATCCGGCAAGGAGAATATCAAATGAAAAACAACGTTATGTTAGCCATCGGGTCTCTGCTCTCGATTCTCTTCTTCACGTTTCACCATGCGGACGACGTTGTTCGCGGGATGGCGCCGGGAGGTCTCTCGAATCTCGTTCCGGTGATCTTCCTGGTCGTCTGGCTGTACGGAACAACGCTCGTGCTCGCCGAACGGCGGGCGGGATACGTCATCATCCTCGTCTTGTCGCTCCTTGGGTTGGGCATTCCCGTTCTCCATATGACGGGTTCGGGGCTTGTCGGCGGCGACATCGCCAACTCCGGCGGAGCCTTCTTCTTCGTCTGGACGCTCATCGCGCTCGGCGTGACCACGCTCTTCTCCGTCATTCTCTCGGCGCGCGGACTGTGGAGTCTGCAATGGGGCAAGTCCCGGTCAGTTCGACAACCCGAACTATGACGGCATAGAAGCTTGGGAGGTAAACTAACAAATGCAAACATACCTGGAAACACAAGAAAATCTATCGGCTTTGCATAAGCGAGCGCGTGGGAAGGCGAAATTCGGATTAGACGCTACGACGGGCAGGTATTTGTTCTCAAGGTGGAAACATTCGAGCGTTGCCCTTGATGCAGCAGGCATTGATTCAGGCATTTCGACCGAAGAAATCGTCGAGTTTGTCCGCAAAGGGCGCGAAAGATTATAAATCCTTTGAACATAACCTGGGGCACAACCGTTATGATAAAGGGTATTTACCAAAACTGATATACGTATGGTGATAACGACATGACAAGTGTTATCGAGCTTGAACAACTAAGCGTGACGTTTGGAAAACGTCCGATTCTGAAATCTCTCAACGGCGTGCTGGGCGGGCGCGCCATCGGCTTGCTCGGACCAAACGGCGCGGGCAAGACTTCGCTCATCCACACGCTGCTCGGCTTTCATCCGCCGACATCAGGCACGGCGCGCATCTTCGGGCAGGACATTACGACGGACGCAAAGCAGGTGCGTGCGACCGTCGGTTATATGCCGGAGAGCGATTCGTTTATCGCCAAAATGTCGTGCGTCCATTTCGTGCGTCTGATGGCGGAGCTTTCCGGCATTCCCGCCCGTCATGCGCTCGAACGCGCACACGAAGCTCTCTTTTTCGTCGGCTTGGGCGAAGCGCGTTATCGTCCGGTTGATAGTTACTCGCTCGGCATGAAACAGCTTGCGAAGCTCGCGCAGGCGATAGTTCACGGACCCAAACTGATTATCCTGGACGAACCGACCAACGGTCTCGATCCGCCGACGCGCAACCGTATGATCTCGCTTATTCGTCAGATTCGCGACGGCGGTCGCGCGCGCATCCTCTTATCGTCTCACCTGCTGCGCGACGTAGAGGAGTGCTGCGACGAGATTCTCGTGTTAAAGGACGGGCACATCGCCGCCAACTGTAATCTGGAAGAGGAGCGCAAGGCGAACCGTAAATTTATCGAGCTTGAAACGCGCGGCGGCGACCGCGCGGCGTTTGTCGAAGCGATCAGCGGTTTAGGATGCGAGTACGCTCTGTCGGGCGAGCGCCGCATAAAATTAATTATGCAGGAGACGGTCGAAATCGGCGATTTGTATCGCATTGCGCTTGCACACGGGGTGCAGATTAGACGACTCAACTTCAAGCGCGATTCGCTCGAAGACATTTTCCTAAAGGCGATGGAGAACGGAAATATGAGGGATGGCGCGAGCGTATCAATCAATAACGGGAACGCGGTTGAGAACGCGAATGGAAACGGAGGGACGAGCAATGGCAGTTTATGAGCATTTGTACGGCGCGTATGAAGGTGAGTCCCACTCCGCGTGGTCGCGCTTTCTCGTGATACCGCGATACGCGCTGCGCGAAACCTTCAAGTCGAAGCTGTTTACGACGATCTTTATCCTGTGCTTTATCTACCCGCTCGTCGCGACCATCCTGGTTTATCTGCATCATAACGTGAACGCGCTCGCGCTGCTGCAAATAAACGTTCGCGAGTTGTTGCCCATCAATGCTTCGTTCTTTCACTCTTTCGTAGAGCTTCAATGCGGGTTTGCTTTTATCCTGACGGTGCTCATCGCGCCGCCGCTTATCTCGCGCGACTTGTCGAACAATGCTTTGCCGCTTTATTTATGCCGCCCGCTTTCTCGCGCCGAATACGTGCTCGGCAAAATGGCTGTCATTGTGTTCCTGCTGTCGTTAGTGACGTGGATTCCGGGCTTGCTAATCTTCTTTTTTCAGGCGTCCCTCGCCGGCTTCGGGTGGTTGTGGTCGAATCTGTGGATGATCTCGGCGATCTTCTCAGGATGTATGGTCTGGATCATCCTGCTGTCTTTACTTGCGCTCGCCGTGTCGTCGGTTGTCAAATGGCGCGTGGTTGCGAGCGGCGCGTTGTTAGGATTGTTCTTCGTGCCGAGCGCATTTGGCGAGATCGTCAATCAGCTTTTTCTGACACGCGCGGGACATTTGATCAGTTTGTGGGCGACAATGGACAGCATTTGGCGCGGGCTGTTCGGACTTTTCGTGCGGCAGACAGGACAAATTCGCGGAAAAGTCAGCAACCCGATTTACAATGAACAGTTTTTTGACATCGCACTGTTGGAGCCGCCGCTGTGGGCTTCGTGGCTGGTCATCGCGCTGGTCTGTGCCGTATGTGTTTGGCTGCTCGCGCGCAAGGTGCGCGCTTACGAGGTAATCAAATGACACCAACGACAACAACATCAACAACAAAATCGTCACCGATGCCCGTATCGCCCCCGGCGTCAACAGCATCGCCCGCGTCCATTGCTTCCGTTTCTTCCGAAAAGATGATCGTGTTTGAAGACGTGTCGAAATTCTATGGCGAGATTCTCGGCGTCAATCGAGTTAATTTGCAGATCGCACCGGGCATTACAAGTCTCGTCGGACCGAACGGTTCGGGCAAGACTACTTTGATGAATTTGATGACGGGGCTGCTCAAGCCGACACAAGGGCGCATACGTGTTCTCGGCATATCGCCCGACGAACCTGAAGCGATGTTTCAAAAGCTCGGTTACTGTTCGCAGTTCGATTCATTTCCGCGCGGCGCGACCGCACGCGAGTTTATCGAATTTTATCTGCGCGTTCACGGTTACACGAAACAGGAAACCGCCGAGTTGACCAATGCTGCGCTCGAACGAGTTTCGCTTTTAGAAGCGGCAGACCGCAAAGTTTCGTCGTTCAGTAAGGGAATGCGGCAGCGCGTCCGGCTCGCGCAGTCTATCGCGCACAATCCTTCGGTGCTTGTGTTGGATGAACCTCTGAACGGGCTTGACCCGATGGCGCGTGCCGAAATCATTCGGTTATTCCGCCAGCTCGCCGACGCGGGAATGTATCTTGTTATCTCAAGCCACATTCTGCACGAAGTGGATATGATGTCCGACAGCGTCGTGCTTCTGCATAACGGTTATGTCGTCGCGGAAGGCGAAGTACACGGCGTGCGTGATGAGATCGAAGAACATCCGATTCAGATTCTGATTCGCTGCGACCGACCGCAAATCCTAGCCGCGCGTCTGTTTGAACACGAGCAAACGCTTGAAGCGCGCATCCACGATGACCGCCAAGGCTTGTTTGTTAAAACGCGCCGACCGGATGATTTCTATCTATTGCTTAACAAGGTGATAACGGAGCAGAATCTTCAAATCGAATCGGTTGCGCCCGTTGATGATGATCTGAATGCCGTCTATCAATACTTAATTACATCCGACGGAGGGCAAACTCGATGAGTTCAACATCTGAGATCAGAGAACAGACCGCCGCAACAAATGTGAACCAGCCGAACGTAAGCAGGGCGCGAGCGTCTTCCTGGTCGCTCTGGACGCGGCAAACCGTTGCGATCTTGCGTCTTGAGATCAAGAAAAACTTTTTGAGCCGTCGCGCTCTTCTGCTCTATTTGATGGCGGGATTACCGCTCGTCCTGCTGTCGGCGCTCGCGCTCTTTCCGCCGCCGACAGACGAGCTGGGAAGCTTCAACGAAATGAGCCAGGTCTTTGCGGCGATTTACGGCGGGCTTATTCTTCGCACGCTCATCTTCTTCGGCTGCGCGTGGGTTTTTATGAATTTATTTCGCGGCGAAGTGGTTGACCGAAGCTTGCACTACTATTTTCTCGCGCCAGTCAGACGCGAAGTCCTTGTCATCGGCAAATATCTGTCGGGACTCATCGCGACTATTGTGTTATTCAGCATCACAACGGTTGGCTCGATGTTTATTTACTACTTCTGGCTCTTCCCGTCAGAGTCCGCCAGATTCTTTTTCGACGGCGCGGGCGCAGGTCAGATGCTGGCTTATCTTGGAGTCACAATCCTTGCGTGCGTCGGATACGGCGCGGTCTTTCTGATTGTGGGACTGTTTTTCCGCAACCCGATCATTCCCGGTCTGATGCTCTACGGCTGGGAGTGGCTCAACTTTCTGCTGCCGCCGCTATTAAAGAAGATAAGTGTGATTCATTACTTGACATCGCTCGTGCCCGTGCCAATGTCCGAAGGTCCGTTCGCGGTGCTGGTCGAACCGACGCCCGCGTGGATTTCCGTGCCGAGTCTTCTTATATTTACGGGGGGCGTGCTCTTTCTCGCAAGCCTGCACATCCGCCGCATGGAGATCAGCTATGCAGGCGAATAATCAGAAAAATAGGGGCATGGATGAATTCTTGCAGCTAACGATGACAATGATTCGGCGCGTTCGGAATGTGTCGCGCGCGGCATTCTTATTTTCATCATTTTTAGGATTAGCCTTGCTGTTATCCTGCTCATCGGGCTGTGCGCCGTCTTCTTCGCAAGGCGATGGCAACCAAAGTTCGTCTGCTTCCGCGTCAAATGACTTGCCCGAAATTACCGATGAAAAGATCCGAGAAGAGATTAACGACGTTTATCTCAGAGAAGTGCCGGAAGAGAACGGAGCGGGCGAACCGATAAGTTGGAGAATTGATGAAGATGAGCCGAAGGAGTTCACCGTCGTTGATAAACAGATAGAAGGCGAGTACGCGACAATAATCATTGACATCAAAACTAGCTCATCGCCGGGCGCACGTACGCCGCGACATCTGGCGGGGCAGATTCGCACAAAGTGGGAGCTGCAAACCGGCTGGGCGTTACGAAAATGGGAGATTGTGGAGACTGAGAATATCTCGATGAAGTACAGAAATCTTCCTAAGCCGCCCGCACAAAATTCCAACCGTTGATTATTTCTCAAAAACTCGACCGCAGTTTATGTTGCGATTGACATAAGAAAACAGCCTGCGCAAATGAAAAAAGCATAATTTTGTGCTTGAAAATACAGTAACTACATAACTATCCTGCCCGATAAAACTCCTAGCCAAACTTCCGGGTCTGGTTCCTAGCCGAACGTCTGATGCGCGGGCATTTCTTTTCTGCCAATCTTCAGACAAAGGCGTTTTTGACGCAAAAAAATAAATTGGAGTTTAGAGATGGACACAAATAATTCTTTGGCTAATTTATCAGAGCAATTAGCAGCATCAGTCGAAAAGGCTTCACGCTCAATCGTGGCTATTGACGCTCGTCCTCGTGTGCCGACGAGCGGAATCATTTGGCGCGAAGGCGTTATAGTTTCGACAAATCACACCATTCGTCGCGACGAAGACATTACGATTCAGTTGCAGGACGGTGCGCGGCACGCTGTAACACTTGTCGGGCGCGATGCGGGGACTGACCTTGCCGTGCTGAAAATATCGGATGAAGCGGCGGGGCAATCTTTGCAGCCGGTCGAAATTGGCGATGCTGCAAATCTGAAAGTCGGCAACATCATTTTAGCGGTCGGATGCACCAATGCGGAGCGCGGGGCGAGGGCAAGTTTTGGAATTGTTAACTCGGTAGCGGGAGCTTGGCGAACTTGGCGCGGTGATGAGATTGACCGTTTTATCAGTCTTGATGTGGCGATTTATCTCGGTTTTTCGGGCGGCGCTTTGGTTGATGCCGAAGGAAAAGTTTATGGTGTAAACACCTCGGCTTTCGGGCGCGGAACCGCCATGACCATTCCGGCATCAACCGTAAGTCGCGTGGTTGAAACGCTATTGACAAGAGGAAAAATCGCTCGCCCGTATCTCGGCATCTACATGCATCAACCCATTCCGCTTTCGCAAAATCTGCGCGATAAATTAAATTTACAACAAGCGAGCGGATTGATGATTGTAACAGTCGAACCGGATTCTCCGGCGGAAAAAGCCGGAATATTTATCGGTGACGTTTTGCTTCGATTGGAAGGCAGAGAAATGACCGACATTATGGACATACAAACAATTCTCGGCGGACGCGAACCCGGAAGCGCGGTCAAAGCCGATTTGCTACGCGGCGGGGAATTGAAGACGGTTGAAATTACACTTGAAGAACGCCCGGTAAGAAGCGAAAGACGGCACAGGCGCAGAAGATAATGTCTGAAAAAGAGGGCAGCGCTATAACGGTTTTTATCGTTGCAAGCTCGGCGATTGTTCGCGCCGGTTTGACTGCTTTGGTCGAAGCCGATGGGCGTTTTATTGTTGTCGGCAGCACGGCGGAGATTTCTACCGCGCTGCCCGACGATTCTTTCCAAACTCAAACGGCGGACGTATTACTGCTGGACATCGAAAACCAAAATGAAGATTGGTTTGAAGTCCTGCCGCAATTGGCAGGTTCACCCGAAGAAAGCGGGGAATTTCCGGCAATCGTTGCGCTTGTGCCGGATTTAACAGATTTGGAATGGCTGACGGAGATGGTGCGCCGCAATATGCGCGGAATTTTGGGGCGCGATGCAAATGAAAACGAAATAGCAATTGCAATTGAAGCCGCTGCTAGCGGACTGCTCGTTCTTCCGCCGTTAATTGTCGAAACGATATTGCAGTTATTGGCGAACAACCAATCATTGCAGCTTCTCGATGCCGGAGATGATTTACCGGAAGAGTTAATTGAAACTTTAACGCCGCGAGAGCAGGAAGTCTTGGGAATGCTGGCAGAGGGAGCGAGCAACAAATCAATAGCTCACCGCTTGAGCATCTCGGAGCACACTGTGAAGTTCCACGTTTCTTCAATTTTTGGGAAACTCAATGTTACAACACGCACCGAAGCGGTAACACAAGGGCTGAAAATGGGATTATTGCTTTTGTAAGATTCGCCGTTATCAGCAAAAAAATGCTTCGGAATAGCTCCTCCGCTCCGCCAATAAAATCAATGAATTAGCCGCCGTCCGGCGGCTTTTTTGTTTTTGCGGGACGCTTTTACTGTTGGAGGCGAAGCTCTCCCTTTGTTGCGGAATTAACGAATTCAAACTTGATGTTATCTCCGATTCCCGCCAAAGATTTGTATGTCCATATTTCTCCCGATGCAATTATCTGAACCGTATCGGGTTTTCCGTGAGTAATAAAAATACGCCCGCGGTCGGTTAACCAACCAGCCGTCTCGCCAAAGGCGAAGTTTTGATTGGCATAACTGATGCGGTTGTAGTATTCCCGACGAAACTCGTTTTCCTTTGTGTCGGATTTGGGATCGCGTCTTAGCCAGAAGGATTCAATAAATTGCTCGCGTTCTTCGTCGGTATTTAATTGAGAAAAGGTTTGTTTTTCCGCTTCGGTTACAATATAGCGAACATCGCTGTCGAGCCATTTTTGGTAAAATGATTTGGTATTTGCTTGCGCCGCCGAATTGGAAACGCGGCGGCGTTTCTGCGTTAAAAGATGTTTGACTTCATCGGACGCGCCGTATTGCAGCAAGTCAGTCGTCGAACCCAAAGTTAAGTCGGGCTTGTAATCCGGGTCATTCAAAATCCACAAGCTCCAGCTTCCGCCGTTGCTGACAATCGGCGCGCTCGAAATTAACTCATAGTGCTCGTCATTGGTTTGAAAAGCGATTTTTGAGTTTTCAAGAATTGCGTCTTTGCGAAAGCTGAAACCATCCTGCGGAAAAAGAGAAAATATAAAGCGACCTTTTTCGGGAATATAAATATAAATCGCCGAACCTTCGATAATGCCTTCCCACTCGCTTCCGCGAATCGTGCTAGGCGCGCCGTTAACGAGCAGTTTCGGCGATGTCAATCTCAGCTTTACGTCATTAAGCGTAAAATCTTTCGCCTTTTGACGATTAAATAAATTATCGTTGCCGCCTGAGCCGAAACCTGCGCTTTTCGCCCGTGAGGTGAATAAAGAATCATCGGAAGTAGTTTGCGGTTTTTTCGTCGTAATTTTGATTAAATCAACGATTTTCACTTTGGTCTGCGGATTAACCAGAACGTCCAGAGAGATTGTGTCGCCGTCTTCAACAATCATATCTTCCGGGTATTTCGGCAGCGAACGTATCGTCAAATCGCTCAAGCGCATTTGTTCCGGCGGATTGATTGAAAGCGGTTTGATGGAAACTTTAAATTTATTCGGCTCGGCTTGCGATTCGATGACTAAATCGTAACCGAAATAAACGCCGCTCGCTTTATCCGCCAAAACGCGGTGAACTCGGCTTTCCTTTTCGGTTTCGTTGTAGCCGGTAAAATAAACGCTGCCGAACGATTGTTTCGTGGCTTCGGGCGAAGATGTTTCGATTTTGAAAATTACCGAAATCCCTTTTTTGTTGAAGCTGACCGAAGCCTGTTGAGCCGCGGCATCATTTGCCGCTGCGAAAAAGCAGCAGAATGCCAAACACATAGCTATCAAATATTTATTTTTCATCTTCTTTAACTCCTTTAATAATTTTCGCGTTAATCTCCGCCGACGGTTGAAAGCCTTTCAAGCTCACGTCGGTAAAATAACCGTTATTTGCGACAACGCTCGACAAAGGCAAATCGTTTTGCCGCAGCACATCTAAAGATTTACTCTTTTCGTTTTTATTAATTTTGGGTTGGCGTACATATATCGTGCGCGTCACAATTTTTTCTTTGATTACCGGAACTTCGACTACAACGGTCTGAACCTCTGGTTGTTCGGGCGTTTGAATCGGAGCTTTCGTCGTCTCGCCCAACTGCTCTGAGATCAAAATCGAAGTCGAATAGATTTTCCCAACTTGAAACGCCGTCCAAAATCCTGCCATTGCCAAAATCAAGAGCGCCGCAAACGCGGGTTTGGGAACGACAAATGTGCCTAAGATTAATCGCCGCCAGATTGGAACTGTTGCGTGCTGCTGCCGAAAAGATTTCATTATGCGCGCGTCGAGCGCAGCGGACGGCAATGGAATTCGGCTCGTCTGCAATAAAGTCGAAAGAGAAGCGGATTGCTCTTTCGATTCGCGGCAAACCGGGCAAACCTGAAAATGACCTTCAACCGCATCTTTGAGCGCGCCGTCCAATTCATTGTCGAGCAATGCTTCAATATTTTTTTTATTTTCAATGCACTTCATAACATTTATCTTTTGCGGAAGCGATATAGACGGCAAGCTGTTTGGCTAGCGTTTGTCTGGCGCGATGCAGCCGCGCTTTAACCGATCCCAGCTCGCTTTCCGTCACTCTCGCTATTTCTTCGTATGAAAGCTCCTCGTATTCGCGCAGGACAATCACCTCTCGCTGGAGCGGCGGCAAAGCGGCGACGCAGGCATCAATTTGCGCCGCCAGCTCCTGATTGAGCAGGTTCGAGAGCGGATTGTCCTTTGTCTCGTCCTCCAGCGAATCGAAATTTTCAATTTCATCAAATCCGACATCCGAATTGTGTTTACGCCGCAGATGATTCATCACTTGTCTGCGGGCTACTGCACAAAGAAATGTCAAAAGCGAACCGCCCCGTTCCTTCCGGTATCGCGCCGGGTGTTCGATCAGAATCATAAAGGTTTCGTGCGTGATGTCTTCGGCGAGCGTTTTGTTGATCGTCATCCGGTAAATAAAACCGTAAACGCGATTACGATAGAGAGAATAGATTTCATTAAATGCAAGCTCGTCGCCTTGTGCGATTTTTTTGATTAAATTGTCTTCGGTAATCTTGTTCAATTTGATTCAACCCGGAAAGCTGAAAATTAGCTCACTTGATTTCTTATTGTCTTGAGACAGATAAAAGTTTCATTCTCGACGTAATTATTTTGTGCGAATGGAAAACAGGGCTGTTTATCTTGAGACATTTTGGTTTAGAAGTTAGGCAGTTGAAGGCAGAAACACTTTCTGTCAGGGAGTGTGCTTTATCTTTACACACTCCCTGACAGAAAGTGTTTCTGCCATTGCATTTCAACTGCGTAACTCATATTGGTTAATAAGCCTGCCGCTTTGCATATTTAAAATCTCATTACGGCAACTCTGATAATTGCTGCGGTTGGATCGGAAGCCGTCGAGCCGGAGGAGTTACATCTTCTAATTTTTACCGTATTGGCGGCTGAAACATAGCCGGTAAAGCTTGTGCCTGTAATTGAAGCTAAACTTGACGGTACGCCGATTTGAACTACGTCTCCGTCCTGCGCGCCCTGAACGACAATCGGGTTCGAGTCTTCGCACGAATCGGGGCGAGTGGCGCCAAAATCAATCGAAGCCGCAGCCGATAAAACTTTTGTAATCGCCGCTCCGCCGCTCACTGTCAGGCTATTTGTTGAAATGTTATTAGTGATTGTACCGCCTTTGATGTCCGAAGCGGTTAGCGAAGTAAATTTGTCTTCGATTGCTCCTTTTGTCGGCACTTGAGTAGAGTCGTTCCATTTTCCGGCGTTGTAAGGATCAGCCGGGACTGTAATTGGAACGCTTGAAGCTACCGAATTAAGATTGATTGAAAATCTATCTACAAAGGCGCTACCGTTCCAGGTAAAGAAAATATGCGGATTGTTGTTATTGCTGGGGGCGAAATATCCGAGCGAGCGGTTTAAATATCCCGTGCCGCTGTCCAAGACCGCGATTTGCGCGAGCGAGTTGGCGCTGCCGATTGTTGTTTTATAACCGAAAGTGACGCCGGGCGCGCCGTTCGCTCCGGTCGAGGCAACTTCGTTGGCGACCAGTAATCCGTTCATTTTATCCGCCAATCCGGTGTTGCCCGACGCCGAGTAAACGGCGGCAACCGCGCCGCCGACCGGAGTCGTACCGATAAAATCATTTCCGGTAAACGAGATGCCGTAAGCGTTAAGCGTTCCAGAGACGCCGATTAGATTTGTGCCGCCTTCAAAACGGTTTCCGACAAAAGCGACTCCGCGCGACGTGACCAGCTCAATGACATTTCCCGATCTTCCCGATTCGGAAAAGGTATTGCCGACGAAAGCGGCTCCGGCGACTTTGACTTTAATCAGATTTCCGGTGGCGGGCGGCATGCCGTAGCCTTTGTTTGATTCAAAATAATTGTTTGAAAACAATAACGCGCGAGATGTAAAAAGGTGCGCGTCGTCCGTTGTTAAGGCATACGAATCCGGCGCGCCGCCGGAAAAGGTATTATTAATCAGCGTCCACCATTGACCGGGCGATTTGATAGCGGCGCGCGTTTGCAATTTAAAGTGATTGGCTTCGATCAGAATTACGTTCGAGTCGGATGTTGTAATCGCGCCTACAATCGCAACCGAACCGCCGATGAAATTAGAATCGCGCACTTGCGAGGTGATGGTTCTATCCAATGTGAGCAAAGTCGCCGCGCTGTTTACCGCCATAAAACTACAGCTTTCGATGTTTAGATGAACGGTGTCGCCCCTCGGAACGGAATCGCCGCCTTGAACGAGGACGCCCGAAAACGTTTTGGGAACGTAAAACCTTATATTTTTAAAGGCAATGCCGCGCGTTGAAACGAGCTTGATTGCCGGAGAATTTGCGCCGTTGTAGCTGAGCGTCGGTCTTCCGCCGATATATTCGGATTCGTGACCTTCAAAGGTAATGTTGTTGGACAGAGTAAAATCAAGCCGGTTGTTGAATGTGTAACCGTAATTCCCGAACACGATTGTCGCGCCGCTTTGTTCAACTCCCGCGCCGAGCGAATCCACAACCGCGTTGATTGCCGCCGCATCATCCGTAGAATCCTGTCCGGTCGCGCCCCACCACTCGACAGGCAACCGGCGAGTTTTGGAGTTCTGGAAATTAACTTTTCCCGCGCCGTCGAAAATCCGCTCCGGCGGAGCTTCCAAAGAGCCGTTGATGCTGATAGTGACGCCGGAATTGATACTGAATTTTCCGCCCGATTTAAAGACAAGCGGAACTGAAATCGTTTTGTTGGCGGCAAAAATCCGGTTGTCGGTGATGACCAGCGATTTGCCTTGATTTTGAGCGGCTTTCTCGGCTTCGGTGAAATTCGGAAAAGCAGCCGCATAAACCTCGACGCCGACATTAAGCTGATCCGGGCGATTAAGTTTTGCCTCCTGACCGAAGACCGAAAGCGAAAGTAAGAGTAAAATAGAACAAAAAAAGGTGATATTCATAAAAAATCTTCTCAAATGCGAATCAGGAATAAAAAATCTCTGCGCCTTTTGCGCTGACCTTGGCGTCCTTTGCAGTTAAGTTTTCTATGCTTTTACCGAATTAAACCGCAAAGGACGCCAAGGTTTCTCGCAAAGGGCGCAGAGAAGAATTTGATTCCTGATTTTCAAGCTCAGCTCTTGAGTTGCATCAACTATAATTATCCTCGATAAAAGCGAAATAAAAATACCGCAAAAGTTTTTATTGCAGAGACGGCTTTATCGTGGTAAAAGAACTATTCTTAATTTCTTAGCAATTAAACAATAAACTTGCTTTGTTATTCCAACGAAATCTACGAGGAACTCGGAAATGGCTTTTTCAAGACGCGACTTTTTGAAAAACGCGGGTTTGGCAACCGCTTGCGCGATTACTTTGCCGGCTTGGGTTTTGGATGCGGAAGCGGCTATCGGCGAGCGGTTCGCCAATGACAAAAACAAAGTTGCGGACGCGGCGCTCGCAACGGCGAAAAAACTCGGCGCGACTTACGCCGACATTCGCATCAATCGTTACCGCACCGAATTTATTTCAACGCGCGAGCGGCAAGTGCAAAATCTCGCACGCAATCAAAATTACGGTTTCGGCGTCCGCGCTCTGGTCAACGGAACCTGGGGATTTGCCGCTTCGCCGGACGTGACGGAAGAAAACGCTCGCCGTGTTGCGCAGCAAGCGGTGGAAATCGCCAAAGCAAATTCACAGTTTCAGCGTAAAAAAATCAAACTCGCGCCGGTTGAAAAAGTAGTTACAACGTGGCGCAGCCAATTTGTCAAAGATCCGTTTGAAGTTCCGATTGACGAAAAAATCGCATTTCTTTTGAAGCTCAACGAAGAGGCTTTGAAAGTTAAAGGCGTCAGTTTTGTCAATTCGGGAATGAATTGGGTAAACGAGCAGAAGTTTCTCGCCACTTCGGACGGCTCGCGGATTGACCAATACATCGTTCGCGGATTTCCGTCTTTCACAGTGACGGCGACAAACCGGACGACCGGCGATTTTCAATCGCGCAATTCCGGCAGCGAAGGAAACAGCGCCGGATACGAATATCTCGACCAATTCGACTGGATCGGCGACGCCAGAAAAGCAGGCGAGGAAGCCGTAATGAAGCTCTCCGCAAAATCGGTAGAACCGGGAAAATACGATTTGATTCTGCATCCGTCGCATCTGTTTTTGACGATTCACGAATCGGTCGGACACTCGACCGAGCTTGACCGCGCTCTGCTGTGGGAAGCAAATTACGCCGGAACAAGCTTTTTAACGCCCGACAAAACCGGAAAGCTTCAATTCGGCTCGAAAATCGTTAACTTTTTCGCCGACCGCACACAGCCCGCCGGAATGGCGACGGTCGGTTACGACGACGAAGGCGTGCCGGGACAAAAATGGTATCTCGTCAAAGACGGCGTGTTTGTTGATTGGCAAACGACGCGCGATTTGGCGGCTCGCGTCGGGAGAGAAAAATCTTACGGATGTCTGCACGCCGACAATTGGAGCAGCGTGCCGTTTCCGCGAATGCCGAACGTTTCGCTCGAACCGGCGAAAGAAAACGTCACGGCTGAAGATTTAATCGGCGGCGTCGAAAAGGGAATTATGATTCACGGTCGCGGCAGTTATTCGATTGACCAGCAGCGCTACAATTTCCAATTCGGCGGGCAAACCTTCTGGGAAATCAAAAACGGAAAAGTCGCCGGAATGCTCCGCGATGTCGCTTATCAATCGCGCACGACCGATTTCTGGAACGCCTGCGACGGTCTCGGCGGGCAGGCGACGTATCAATTGCCCGGAACATTTAACGATGGCAAAGGCGAACCCGGACAATCAAACGCCGTCTCGCACGGTTGTCCCGTCGCGCGTTTTCGACAAATTAACGTTTTAAATACATCCGCACAGCGTTCGTAGATGTCAGTACCGGGAGCGGTAGCGACCGGGTAATTCGTTTAGAACCGGGTCGCTACCGCTCCCGGTACTGAAATGCCGCATATTGCGTGATTTAGTTAGGAGTTTTGAAAAGATGTTATTAACCGAACAGGAAGCCCGAACGATTACCGAAAAACTGCTCTCTTTTGTCAAAGCCGACGACGCGAATGTGGGCGTCAACAGCGAAAACCTGGCTTTCTTACGTTTTGCCGATAATTCGTTTTTGACGAGCGGGCAGACCGAAAATCGCAGCGCGAGCGTGACCGTCTGGATCGGCGGAAAACGCGGCTCGGCAAACACAAACGATTTGGACGACGCTTCTTTGCGCGCGACGGTCGAACAAGCCGAACAGATTGCGCGTCTCGCGCCCGTTGACCGCGAATACTTGCCGTCTTTGGGCAAGCAAACTTATAAACCCGTCAACGCTTTTGTCGAAGCGACCGCTAATATTTCTCTTTCCGCCCGCGCCAAAGCCATCGGCGACATTTTGACGATGAGCGAAAAGGAAAAAGTCATTACCGCAGGCTTTCACCAATCGCGCGCCCGCGCTTCGGCTTTTGCGACCAAAAACGGAAACTTCGGTTTTGATAGAACCACGGTCGTCAGTTTGTCAGTCACGCCGCGCACGGCTGACGGAACGAGTTCGGGGTATTTTTCCCGCAATCACTTTGACGTTTCCAAACTCGACACAAACCGCATCGCCCGCGAAGCGATTCGCAAAACTCTGGAAGGTCGCAACGCGCGAACGATGGAGCCGGGCATTTACAACGTCATTCTCGAACCGCAAGCGGTCGCCGATATTCTGGGCGGTTTAGCGTTCGGTTTTGACGCGCGCAGCGCCGAAGAAGGGCGCAGCCCGTATTCCATGGCGGGCGGCAAAACGCGAAAGGGCGAAAAGATTTTTGATGAGCGCGTCAGCATTTACAGCGATCCGTGGAATCCCGAATTGCCCGGCTCTCAAGCGGCGCAGGGCGGAATTCCCGCGCAGCGAATTTATCTCGTCAAAAACGGCGTGCTGGAAAATTTAATCTTTTCGCGTTTCTGGGCAAAACAAAAAGGCGGCGAACCGACGCCCGGACCCGTGAATACGATTATGGAAACGAGCGCGAAAACGGCGACAATGGATGAAATGATTGGCTCAATGCAGAAAGGATTGATTATCAGCCGTTTCTGGTACATTCGCTCGACCGATCCGCGCACCGCAAGCTCAACCGGATTGACTCGCGACGGCGTCTGGTATGTTGAAAACGGCAAAATTCAATATCCGGTTAAAAATTTCCGCTTTAATCAATCGGTCGTGCAAATGCTTGCGCCCGGAAACGTTGAAATGATAGGCACGCCCGAACGAGTCGGAAGCGGAGAAGGCGGAAATGCCTCGCTCCTTCCGGCGTTAAAATTAAAGGCTTTTAATTTTACGTCGCAATCCGAAGCTGTTTAATTATGGCATTAATATACTTGATTCAGCAGCACACTTTTACCGGCTAATCCTGCCATCTTTTATTTTGCAGAAGCGTTAAAAAAAATCCTGAAAAAAATATTTGAGTGATGATAGCTTTTTGTCCGTTTCGGTGCGTTAGTTAATGAAGGCAAAAAAACACGAAAGGGCAGGAATGCGATTGACTTAATTAATACTTGCGGAAACACGAAGATTTGTCATATCAATTTCAAATCATTTCTCTCGATAAAGAGATAAATCGGTAGCAGAATTAACCGAGTTAACTATATTAATGCCATATTAATGCCTTAATTATCAGCTTGTGCGCGCTCTGTATTTAAAACCAAAAAGAATTTAGGCAAAAATAAAATACAAATGCGTCCGGCTGTAGGAAGAAAAAGTTGAACAGATGAGGCGCGTTAAGGGAATGAATCAGGCTAGAAATGAAAATTGATGATCATCATCCAAACCCAAGACAATAAATACCTTTAAATGGTTAAATTGAGGGTTTTGTAAAATTAGAGTTCTTAACTTGACAAATCCATTTTTTTGATTAAACTTCAAATGTTCAGCCTTCTAGCTTAACTTGGTCGTCCGACTAAAAAACCACGGCTAAAATCCCGTCTTAAATTAAAGGAGATTTCTATGACTTTGAGAAATAAATGGCTCATTAAAGCCTTAACAGTAATTGCATTAGCTTTCGTTTCTACTACGCTTGCTCAAGCACAAGCCACCCGAACATGGGTTTCAGGCGTCGGCGACGATGTAAACCCTTGCAGCCGAACCGCACCCTGCAAAACATTTGCCGGAGCAATTTCAAAAACCGCTAAAGGCGGGCAAATTAGTATTCTTGATCCGGGTGGTTTCGGCAATTTAACAATCACCAAAAGCATTACGGTTGACGGTGCCGGGATAATCGGTTCTGCATTGAATTCCATTACTACCGGATTTTCTATCAACATTACTGACCCTGCTGATACGGATGCGACTGTAATTTTGCGCAATCTGCAAATAGACGGCGCTGGTACCACTAAAGGAGTAAATGGAATTAGAGTTTCCGCTGCTAAAACTGTGGTTATTGAAAATGTAACGGTTTTCAATCAAAGCAATCGCGCTATTACCGATGAAAGAACAACCGCCGGAGCGGGTAATCTCTTTGTAACCAATTTTAGCAGCTATAATATCGGTCAAACTCACATCGTTATTAATCCGGGGGCGGGCGCAACTGTAAACGCTGCAATAACCAATGTGCGTTTAGAAAGAAGCACCGGCAATTCCGGGTTGGCGGTTTCGAGAAGCGCCAATGTTCTGATCAGAGATTCGGTTATCTCCGGTAACGCCGGTTCAGGAATCTTTGTGGAAGAGGCAGCCGGCAACGTTGATGTAAATGTTGAGAATTGTGCAATTACAAACAACGGAACTGGTGTTAATGTATTCAGCGGTTCGCCGATTGTCCGTCTCTCCAATACAATGGTTACCGGAAACGCTACAGGATTGTCCGGGTTAAACATTTTTTCCTTTGGAAATAATAGAATTGCAGGAAATAACGCCGGTAACGGACCACCGTCGGGCGGGACAATTCCGCAACAGTAATATCTAATGGAAAAGCGGGCAAATACGACTCGCTTTTTCTTAAGAAAACTTTCGCGTAACCCTTAAGGCGCGATTTATCCCAAAAACAAAAAAAGCCGTTTTGATGACGGCTTTTTTTGTTTTTGGGCAGGCTTGATTGAAACAAAAAAAAAATCAGTTTATCTTTCGATATAACATTCTTTGAATTGAAAGTGACCAATTGGTTTTCAAAACGAACAAAAATGAAACGAACAATCAGAATTAAAACAACCGCGCTTTTGCTTTTTTGCTTTGTTTTTCAATCGCTGCCGTTTGCACAGGCTCAACAGATTGACGCAAACATCAACGACCGCATTCGCAAGGAAGCGATGGATAATTCGCAGATTATGCGAACTCTGCATTTTTTAACAGATGTTTACGGTCCGCGCTTGACCGGCTCGCCGAATCATCGAGCGGCTGCCGAATGGGCTGTCAAACAAATGAAAGATTGGGGTTTTGACAACGCCCAGTTAGAGGCTTGGGATTTCGGACATCCCGGCTGGCTCAACGAACGGGCTTCGGGTTTTATCACCGCGCCCGTCAAAGATTCGCTGGTCTTTGAAGTTCTGGCTTGGACGCCGAGCACAAAAGGCGTCGCACAAGGTCAGGCATTTAGAATGACTCTGCCGGAAAGACCGACGCAGGACGAATTAACTGCATATTTCAACGGCATCAGAAATGATGTCAGGGGAAAAATGATTTTAGTCGGAAAACCGCAAGTTCTTCCGGTTAATTTTGAACCGCCCGCAAAAAGAATCAACGATGAAGACCTCAAACGTCGTTTCGACCCGAATGCAACGCCGCAACAGCCTCCTTTTCAGCAGAGACCGCAGCCGCAGCAGACTCCGCGTCCCGGGCAGGTAGGCGTCGCGCAGTTATCCGAACAACTCGATAAATTTCTGCTCGATTCGGGCGCACTCGTTCGTATCAGCGACGCCGGACGCGAACACGGTCAGATTCGCGCTTTTAACAACCGCACGTTCGACGTCACGAAAGTCGTCCCGACCGTCGTTATGCGAAACGAAGATTACGGCAGAATCTGGCGTCTTTTGGATGGCGGAACTCCGGTTTCGCTCGAATTCGACATTCGCAACAACTCATATCCCGAAGGCAGAACTTCCTACAACACAATCGGAGAAATCAAGGGCAGCGAGAAGCCGGACGAAGTGATTATGCTCGGCGGACACCTCGATTCATGGCACGCGGCGACCGGCGCGACCGACAATGCCATTGGGTGCGCGATAATGATGGAAGCCGCTCGTATCTTAAAAACGCTTGGCGTCAAACCCCGCCGCACGGTTCGTGTTGCTTTATGGAGCGGGGAAGAACAAGGCTTGCTCGGTTCGCAGGCTTACGTCAAAAAACATTTCGGCTCGTTTGAAACTCCGGTTGCCGGTTACGAGAAATTCGGCGGATATTTCAACATTGACAGCGGAACCGGACGCGCTCGCGGATTGTCGGTTTTCGGACCGCCCGAATCTGCCGCCGTTTTGCGTGAAGTCGTCGCGCCGTTTGCCGATTATGGCGTTGTCGGCGCGATAAACACGCGCAGCCGTAATCGCGGCGGTTCAGACCACACTTCGTTTAACGAGGCAGGGCTGCCCGGAATCGGAGTTCAACAAGACCCGGTCGAATACGGCACGCACACCTGGCATACGAATCTCGACACTTACGAGCGAATTGTCGAAGACGATGTGAAAAAATCTGCGGCTGTGATTGCGGCGGCGGTTTACGCTCTGGCAATGCGCGACGGTTTGCTCCCGCGCTACAAACGCGAAGAAATGCCGTCTTTGCCGAACGCTGCGCCCAGACCTTCGCCAAGCCCGGCGGCATCGCCTACTCCGCGCAGAAATTAAGAGGAATTATTAACAGGGATGAAGGGGATAAAAGGGATAACAAAAACAAAGATTATCCCTTTTATCCCCTTTATCCCTGTTAATTTTTTCTGTTACCTTTAATTTTTAGCCGTAGAATATTCTTTCCAATTCATCGGCTGGCTTCCGTCGTCGAGCCGAACCATCGAAATCGCGCCCGGCGCGGGGCAAACCAGATAACAAAGATTACAGCCGACGCATTCGTGTTCGTCCACAATCGGAAAACGCTTGTTATCAACCATTGTAAAATCAATGCACTGATGCGCGCCGTCTTCGCAGGCGATGTGGCAGAGATTGCACTGAATACAATTTTCGTTGTTGACGCGGGCGACGACTTTGTAATTTAGGTCGAGATTGCTCCAATCGGTCACTCGCGGGACGGATTTTCCAATGATGTCATTGACCGAAGCAAAGCCTTTTTCATCAAGATAATTGTTCAAACCGTCAATCAAATCTTCGACAATTCGATAACCGAAATGCATCACCGCGGTGCAAACCTGCACGGTTCCCGCGCCGAGCAGCAGAAATTCCACCGCGTCGCGCCACGTATTAATTCCGCCGATACCGGAAATCGGAATGTTGAATTCCGCATCACGCGCCAGTTCCGAAACCATATTGAGGGCAATCGGTTTGACCGCAGTTCCGCAATAACCGCCGTGCGCCGCCATTCCGCCGACGTTCGGATAGGGAATCATCGTCTCAATGTCCACGCCCATCACCGAATTGATTGTGTTTATCAAAGAAACTGCGTCTGCGCCGCCTTTCTGCGCGGCGCGTCCCGGCGGAACAATGTTCGTGACATTCGGAGTGAGCTTTACGATAACCGGAAGCGCCGAAACCTCCTTTACCCACTCGGTGACCATACAAGTGTATTCCGGCACTTGTCCCATCGCCGAACCCATTCCGCGTTCCGACATTCCGTGCGGGCAGCCGAAATTCAGCTCAAAACCGTCAGCGCCGGTGTCCTGCGCCCGTTTGACGATTTCGTGCCACGCTTCACGCTTTGATTCGACCATCAAAGAAACAATTACGGCGTGTTTCGGATATTTCTTTTTGCACTCGTATATTTCTTTCAGATTCACTTCGAGCGGGCGGTCTGTAATCAATTCGATATTATTCAAACCGATCATCCGCATCGAGCCGTGATCAATCGAAGCCAGACGCGACGACACATTAACAATCGGCTCGCCCAAAGTCTTCCAAACCGCTCCGCCCCACCCTGCGTCAAAAGCCCGCTCGACCATCGAACCCATATTCGTCGGCGGCGCGCTCGCCAGCCAAAACGGATTCGGCGATTTTATTCCTGCGAAATTTACACTTAAATCTGCCATAAATTTAATTCCTGTAAAAATTAATGCTGTTTAATTGCGCCGGTTTCTTCAATCATAGGCACACGCGCTCCGGCAAATTCAATTTGCTCGCCGGTCAAGCTTAAATGAATTCCTTGCGCGGCGATTTTCCCCATTTGCGAAGCGTCAACCGCTTCTTTGCCGCCGTTGACGCAATCGCCGCCGGCGAAATATTTCTGATTTGTCGTTTGCATTGTTTCTTTGTTGATGACTACGCGCCCGCCCGAATCGAGTTCGATATTCGGGATTTGCTCGAAAAATGAACGCTGTTTTTGTTGTCCGATGGCTTTGATAATCACATCGCACGGGATTTCAAAAATCCGGTTCGAGCCGTCGGTTTTCTCGCAGCGCAGAGACAGAGCCGAGCCGTTTTCGCCCGGCAAAATCGCAACCGGCGCGGATTGCCAGACGAATTCGACTCCGTCTTTTTTCGCCAGCTCGTATTCGTATTCATAAGCGGGCATTTCCTTATCGGTTTTGCGGTAAACCATCAAAACTCTTTCCGCGCCTAAGCGTCGCGCCTGCGTCACGGCATCAACCGCCGTATTTCCCGCGCCGATTACGACAACGGTTTTTCCGAGGGGAACCGTGTTCCATTCGCGCGTTTTGACGCGCTCGATAAAATCCAGCGCGTCGTAAACGCCCGCCAAATTTTCGTCCAAAACGTTCAAACGATTTGTCGCGCCCAAACCAACGCCGAGGAAAATCGCATCGTGATTCGCTTCCAAATCCTGAAGCGACACATCGCGCCCGATTTCCGTGTTCTGTCGAAATTCAACTCCGAGACGCGCGACCATTTCGGCTTCGGCAACCGAAACGGCTTGAGTCATTTTGTATTCCGCCATTCCGTAAGTATCTAAGCCGCCGGGCAAAGGCTTTTTGTCATAAATCGTGACGGCATAACCAAGTCTGGCAAGAAAAGTCGCGCACGATAAACCCGCCGGACCCGAACCGATAACGGCGACTGATTTTCCGTTCGGCGCGCCCGCTTTTAAAACGTCGCGTTTTTTGCTCATGACGAAATCGGTCGCGTAGCGTTGCAGTCTGCCGATTTCAATCGGTTTTTGCATTAACGTATTTTCGACGCAAGCGCCTTCGCACAAAACTTCGACCGGACAAACTCGCGCGCAGGTCGCGCCAATCGGATTCGCTTCAAAAATCACGCGCGCCGAACCCGTCAGATTCCCGCTCGCAATTTTTTTGATAAACGCCGGAACGTCAATGTGCGTCGGACAAGCGTGCACGCAGGGCGCGTCGTAGCAATAAACGCAGCGGTTGGCTTCGAGAATTGCTTCGGCTTCGTTTAAAGGCGGCGCGATTTCTCGAAAATTGCGTTCGATTTGTTCGATATTTAGGGGTGAATGATGAACGACTGACATAATTTTTTACAACTCGGCTTCGACTTCAATTTCAATTAACATCTCGGCATCAACTAATGCTGAAACTTCAACCATCGTCGCGCAGGGTTTTATTTCACTGAAAAACTCGCCGTGCGCTCGTCCATATTCTTCCCAGCGTGAAATATCCGTAACAAACATTCTCGTCCGCACGACGTTTTCCAATCCCGCGCCCAAGCCTTTCAAAGCGCGTTCGATATTGCGAATTGTCTGAACCGTTTGCGCATAAGCGTCGCCGACGCCGACAATCGCTCCGTTTTCATCGGTCGCCGTCGTTCCTGTGACATAAATCCGCTCGCCGACTTTAACGGCGCGCGAATAACCGACGATTGATTCCCATTTTGTGCCGGAAAAATAACGCTGTCTTTCTCGCATAAAATTTTAATCGGCAACGAGCGAGCCGTAAGCGTCCGGTCGGCGGTCACGGAAAAACTGCCATGTGTTGCGGACTTCGCGAATCATATCGAAATTCAAATCCGCTACGACTAACTCGTCTTTGTCGCGTGAGGCTTCGGCGACGATTTGACCGCGCGGGTCGCAGAAATAGCTTTGACCGTAAAATTCGCCGATATTCCAGGGCGCTTCAGTGCCGACGCGGTTAATTGCCCCGACGAAATAACCGTTGGCGACGGCGTGCGCGGGCTGTTCGAGCTTCCAGAGATATTCGCTGAGACCTGCGACGGTTGCCGAAGGATTAAAAATAATTTCAGCGCCGTTTAAACCTAGCGCACGCGCGCCTTCGGGAAAATGGCGGTCGTAGCAAATGTAAACGCCGATTTGCGCGAAAGCCGTTTTAAAAGTCGGATAGCCGAGATTGCCGGGACGAAAATAAAACTTTTCCCAAAAGCCGGGATTGACGTGCGGAATGTGCGTTTTGCGATATTTCCCCAAATACTTGCCGTCGGCGTCAATCACAGCGGCTGAATTGTAATAAACGCCGGTGATTTCTTCTTCATAAATCGGCACAATCAAAACCATTCCGAATTCTCGCGCCACATCCTGCATCATTTTGACGGTTTTGCCGTCGGGAATTCTTTCGACAGCTTCGTACCAGCGGGTTTGCTGTTCGGCGCAGAAATAAGGCGTCGTGAAAATCTCCTGAAAACAAAGCATCTGTACGCCTTTTCGCGCGGCTTCTTCGACCATTTTCATTTGATTTTCGACGTTTTGTTTTTTGATTTCTTCAATCGGCGCATCGGTCGGCGCGACATTGCGCGCCTGAATCAAACCGCATTTAACAATTCTTGACATAACATTTCCTCTTAAGATTATTTCGCAGGCTGATTGAATTTAGCGTCTTCAATCGCCGCGTTGTTTTTAACTTCCGAAATCTTTCGCGTCCAACTAATGTTCGGCACGGCAAAGCGCGTTGTCGCGGGCAATTTGACGCCGCCGAAATCTTTGTAATCCGAATAATCAACTTGGTAAACAAAATTTCCGAGAATGGTCGGAACACTCGCCGTGCGGCGAGCGAGCAAGCCTGTTTCGCGGTCGAAATAAAGCCGTTCGCGTCCGCCATTCGCGGTTGCAGCCCGCACTTGATAAACCTCCCGCCCGTTGATTTTCTCAATCGCGCCGAATTCCATTTTCGGATAAATCGCTTTCAGATTTGCCGAAGCGAAAAGCTCTGCGCCGCGGCGAATTTGTTCGGCTTCGTCCGCTTTGAGCGGAATCGAATGCTCATTTGCCCGCTTCCAGGCGTTCGCGCCGTCAAACGCTTCGCTGACAACCGCTTGCGAATATGTTGTGACAATCAGCAATTTATTGCCTTTTTGCCAGATTTCTTCCGGTTCGCTTTTGCCGTTCGGTTCAATGCGGCTGGCTTTAATGTAACGCGAATTGATTTTGTCGAAATTAGCTTTCCCGCCCACAGCCTGCTCGTATTTTTCTACAATTTGTTCAATCGCCGGTTTCATTTCCGGTTGTTTCGGGCGCGCATTTTCGGCTGCAATCGAATTTAAATTCGGAACCGATTGCGGATGCGATTTGCCGTTGTGACAAGTGTTGCAGGAAACTTCGATTCGCCCGTTGAAATAATTTTTGTTGAGCGCAAACGTCATTTTCAGCATTTCGCGCGCCGTTTGTTTATGTTCGTTGTCGTCTTTGGCAAAATCTTCTTCCGAAGAATGGCAGAAATTACAATTGACGCCCAAAGACGCTGACATCAGATTCATAACTTTGCCCATTTGGTCGGCGGGCATTTCGTTTAAAACTTTGATGTTTTTGAATTTTTGCCCGGCAGTTTCGATTTGCATCGTCTGCGTTACCGCCGGATTCGGCTCAAAGAATACGAGCGCGAGCAGCGAAAAGGCAAGCGTGACGACGATCTTAATTTTTGCCTTCATAATTTTGAAGCTGCAGGCAAGCGTTTAAAGCTTATCCTCCGCGAAATAATCAATCAAAAATTTTCGCATTCGGTCTCGATTTTTTTCTCGGAATTTTTCGTATTCACCACTTCTCGCGCCGCCGTGAATGAAGAAAATCGTATAGACATCCAACATTCCGAGTGAGTCGAGCTTAATCAAATTTTCCAGACTTTTGTCCAACGCCAAAGATTTATTTTTCTGCGCGAATCCGCGCGCCGCGAGCGCAACGGCTTTCAAGGCTTCGACATCTTCGGAAACTGTGGAGGAAAAAGTTCGCCCGTTGGCGACTTTATTAAAATTTTCGATTTGCGTTTTTCTGATGTCGCTAAAACGATGCCAGCTCGCCGTTCCATCCGATTCTTTGAGCAAAGCAGCGTCAATCACGATTTCCGATTCGTTTTCCTTTGAGGGAATAACGACGAAGGGAGAGCTTCGCCGGTCGCCGAAATTTTTCACAGCTTTGAGAAAGGTGTCGGCGACGAGTCGCGAATTCGGGTCGGCGATAAAGGCGTCGGCAAATTTGACTAAGGCTTCTTTGGTTTTTCCTTGATGCACCAAAGCATCCGCCCAAAAACGAAACGCCTGTTCGCGGTTCGCGTCAATCGCAACGGCTTTGGCAAACCAGCTTTCGGATTCTTTGTATTTCTTTTGAGCGTAAAACGAATCGCCCGCAAACACGGCGGCGTCGTAGCTTTTCGGATCGAGCTTGAAAGCGCGTTCATATGCGACGAGGGCTTTTTCGTATTCGCCGCGATTAAAAAATCCTTCGCCTTCGCGGATCGCGTCTTCGACTTCTTTGCTCGAAGCGTCAAATGCGACGCCGACATCATCGCCGTCCTCGATTTTATCGAGATAATGCAGCGCAATGATGTTTTCCGTCCCGAGCTTTTTGGCTTTTCTCAAAACGATGCCCGCCCGTGCGACTTCTTTTTTTCTCGCTTCTTCGACTTTCAAAGTCGCCGCATTGACGAGAATCGCCACGCCCAAATGAGCCTGGATTTCTGCATCGTCCGGGTAACGCACGGACGATTTTTCGAGCAGCGGCAAAGCGTCAATTAAACGATTTTGTTTGACGAACTCCAACGCCTGAGTTAATTCTTTATCATTCTGCCGGTTTTGCGCAACGGCGATATTCACCGTCAAAAAAACAATTAAAAACAGAAAAATAATTTGCGGTTTTTTGAGGAATGTCTTTTGAGTCATTTGAGAGTCTCCATAAAATTAAAACTGAAAATCAGTCATTTGCATTTTAGCTCATCCAGTTAACGCCAGCCTCCGGGTTCCATTTGATTGTCGTTTTTTTGAGTTTCGTCCAAAACTCAATCGAGCTTTTGCCGGTAATATCGCCTGCGCCAAAGCGCGAATCGTTCCAGCCGCCGAATGAAAACGGCTCGCGCGGAACGGGAACGCCGATATTGACGCCGATCATTCCGGCGTTGGCGTGTTCCATCACATAACGCGCCAAACCGCCGCTCTGCGTGAAAACCGAAGCGGCGTTGCCGTATGGATTGGCGTTTTCGATTTTGATGGCTTCGTCGAGCGTTTCGGTGCGCATAATCGAAATCACCGGACCGAAAATTTCTTCTTTCGCCACCGACATTTCGGGCGTTACGTAATCAATCACCGTCGGTCCGACGTAAGTTCCGTTTTCCTTGCCTGCGACCACCGCGCCGCGCCCGTCAACAAGGATTTTCGCGCCGTTTCGCTCGGCTTCCGAAATATAATTTTCGATGCGCTCTTTCGCAGCTTTTGAAATCACCGCGCCGAGGTTTTTGCCGGGAACGACTTTGCGCGCTTCGTCGCAGATTTGTTCGATAATCGGGTTGACATTTCCGACCGCAATCATCGCCGAAGCCGCCATACAGCGTTGTCCGGCACAGCCCGACATCGAAGCCGTAACATTGGTCGCCGTCATCGTCGGATTCGCGTCCGGCAAAACGAAAAGATGATTTTTCGCGCCGCCGAGCGCGACGCAGCGTTTCAGATTGTTTGTGCTTTGCTGATAGACGAGCTTTGCGACATTGGTCGAGCCGACGAAGCTGACGGCTTCAATTCCGCGATGCGAACAGATGCCCTCGACGATTTCCTTGCCGCCGTTGATGATGTTGAAAACGCCGTCGGGAAGCCCGGCTTCTTTCAAAAGCTCTGCCATTCTCTGAACCGATAGCGGCACGAGTTCCGAAGGCTTCATAATCATTGTGTTGCCGAGAACGAGCGCGTTCGGCATCGTCCAGTTCGGCACCATCAAAGGAAAATTAAACGGCGCAATTGAAGCCACGACGCCGACGGGAAAACGGTCGAGGCGACATTCAACGCCGCGCGAAACTTCCATAATCTCGCCCGCGATGAGCTGCGGCATCGAGCAGGCAAATTCCGTCAGCTCGATTGATTTTTCGACTTCAGCTTTCGCCTCGTCCCACGTTTTGCCGTTTTCTTCCGACACAAGCGAGGTTAATTCGTCGAAATTCTTTTCGAGCAAAAAACGATAGCGGAAAAACACTTGAACGCGCTCTTTGATCGGCAGCTTGCTCCACGCCTCGAAAGCATTCTTCGCCGATTCGACCGCCGCGTTTAATTCTTCCACCGTTGACATCGGAACCTGCGACAACAAATTGCCGTCAATCGGAGAGACTACTTTCAACGATTCTGTTGAGCCGCTTTCGACAAACTGACCGTTATAAAAATTCTTAACTTCCGGGTATTTCATAATTTTTTTACCACAGATGAACACGGATAAAAGATGGATAAATGAAGATATAATTAAAGGATAAAATCAGATTTTCAATCTCAACCATGACTCCAAAATAGCTTTTATCTTGTTTTCATCCTGTTTCCCATCTTTCTTTTATCTGTGTCTATCTGTGGTTAAACTCTATTTCACATCACGATTCTCTTAACTTCAATACGCGGATTCCCAAAATTTATCAACAAGCAAATTTTCATTCCCGTTGCTTTCAAATAATTCAGGCACTGCGCCTTGTGAACGTCTTCGATTGTTCTAACAGTCTTTAGTTCGACAATTACTAAATCTTCAATTAATAAATCCGGTTCGTAAACTCCGACTTCTACATTCTCATAAAAAACTTTTATCTTTCTCTGCTGTTCGACTTTTAGCCCGAATTTCATAATTTCGTGCGCCAACGCATTTTCATAAACTCTTTCGAGAAAACCGCAGCCCAAGCCGTTTGAAACCTTATAAGCAGAGCCAATAATTTTTTCAGTAATTTGATTGATTTTTTCTCTCGCTTCATTTCCCTCAAACAACTCTTCAATCAAATTCGTTCCCTCACCCATAACATCATCCTGCTTTTATCAGCTTTTTATCTGCGTTCATCTGTGGTTAAATTCCCTCGCGGCGGAAACGCTCGCATCAAAGCCCAATGCACAAAAAATGAAACGCCGAAACCGACAAACCACGCATAGTCGTACAAAATCTTGAGCGGTTCAAATATCAACCCAATCCACGCGAAAAAGCAACCCAAAACGGTCGCGGCGACGGCTCGCCAATTCCAGCTTTGATAAATTCCGCGAGTGCGATACAAATCGCCGAGATTCAGATTTTTATTTCGCACCAGCCAGTAATCGGCAATTAAAACTCCGGCAATCGAGCCTAAACCGCCCGAATATCCCAAAAGCCACGAGAAAATATAACCACTCGGATCGGCAAGCAAGCGCCACGGCTGCATCAGAATCCCGACGATTCCCGTAATCAAGCCGCCGGTGCTGAAAGAAATCCAGCGCGGAAAAGCGTTGGCAAAATCATTTGCGGGCGAGACGACATTGGCGGCGATATTAACGGCGAGAGTTGCGACAATGACCGTAAACATTGAAATCGCCACGACGACGGGCTGCGAAAATTGTCCGATTAATTTTACCGGGTCCCACAATTCATCCGGTTTCATTTGCGGAAAAACGACAGCCGCCGCCGATGTGATGACGATTCCCATCGCCGCGAAAACAACCATTGTTGTCGGCAGCGCGACGACTTGACCGACCGCTTGTTCGCGCTGGCTGCGCCCGAACCGCGTAAAATCGGGCATATTCAAAGAAAGCGTCGCCCAAAAACCGATCATCGCGGTCAGAGACGGAACGAAAATCGCCCAAAACTCGCCCCAGGTTTTAAATTTGTCCGGCTGATTGATCAGAAATCCAAGACCGCCCGCCTGCCAGACGATCCAGACGAGCAGCACCGCCGTCATCACCAGCACAAACGGCGCAGCCCAATTTTCGACGTGCCGGAGCAAATCCATTCCGCGATAAATGATAAAAATATTCATTCCCCAAAAGAGCAGAAACGAAATCCATTCGGTCGGCGTGTGTCCGCCGACTGCGCCGCCTAAAAGCGTATTCCAGCTCGGAATTATCGAAGAAAAAAAGATGTGAATCGCCTGCCCGCCGATCCAAGCCTGAATCCCGAACCAACCGCAAGCGACAATTGCGCGCATCAGCGCCGGAAGATTCGAGCCGTATGTGCCGTAACTCGCCCGCGCAAACACGGGAAAAGGGATGCCGTATTTTGTGCCGGGATGCGAATTGAGCAAAATCGGCGCGAGCACAATCACATTGCCGAGTAAAATCGTAATCAACGCTTGCCACCAATTCATCCCGGCGGAAATCAAACCAGACGCCATCATATAAGTCGGGATGCAGTGCGCCATCGAAATCCACAGAGCGGCGTAGTTATATGTAGTCCAGTTGCGCTTTTCGATAGGAACGGGCGCAAGGTCTTCGTTATAAAGCGGAGAGCTTTCAATTTCTCTTAATGCTTCCTCGCGCAGCTCGACGCGCCCGTCTTCGTGTTGGATTGTTTCGCTCATATTGTTATTTGCGTTCTTTGCTCTAATTCGCAGCTTAAACTTTATTTAAATTCCGCTTATAAAAAAACATCGTCACCAATTATAAATTTGAGCTATTTTGCCGTCTTTCATAATCCTGAAAGAAAACCAATAGTGATTGCCGCCCAAACCTACTCTATAACGTAAAAGAAAACTATCGCCCGCCTGCTCGCGGTCTGAAAAAGCAAATGAAGTCAAAGCGCCGTGATACGCCGCCCATTGCCAGAACCCTTTTCCGGTAGAAGTATTCAGAAAGATGCGCATCGGCGGCGTAAATAAATCAGCGTCGTGCTTGCCGTTTATCAGATTTGC
>DASWLV010000016.1:0-107823 GCA_036400075.1 Pyrinomonadaceae bacterium | reverse complement strand
CTTCCGGGTGATATTGAATCGAAAAAACCGGTAAAGTTTTGTGCTGCAATCCTTCGCAGCAATCGTCGTTGAGATTGATGTGCGTGACTTCGACTTCCGGCGGCAGACTTTCGGCGTCAACGGCAAAACCGTGATTATGCGAGGTGATTTCGATGTTTCCGCCCCGCAAATCCTTAACCGGCTGATTTCCGCCGCGATGCCCGAAAAGCAGTTTGTGAGTCGTGCCGCCGAAAGCTCGACCTAAAAGCTGATGCCCGAAACAAATCCCGAAAGTCGGCGTGCCGGAATTAGCCAGATTGCGGATTTCTTCAACAGCTTGATTCATTGCCGCCGGATCGCCCGGACCATTTGAGAGAAAAATCCCGTCGGGTTTGTATTCGAGAACCGCTTGCGCGGGCGTGTCTGCCGGTACGACCGTGACGCGGCAGCCGAGAGCCGCCAGCTCGTGCAAAATGTTTTTCTTAACGCCGAAATCGTAACAGACGACGTGAAAACGCTCGTCGCCTTTGGGTGCAAATTCGTAAGGCTCATCGGTCGTCACTTCGCTCGCCAAATCCCGATTAGTCATCGGAATGGAATTTTTGGCTTTTTCTAGTAAGCTCGCCTCGTCTAAATCAACGGAAGAAATACAGGCGCTCATCGCGCCTTTGTCGCGGATGTGACGAACGAGAGCGCGCGTGTCAATGTGCTCGATGCCAACGATGTTCCAGCGTTTTAAATATGAATCGAGCGTTTCTTCCGCGCGCCAGTTTGAAGCGATGCGGCTCGCTTCGCGGACGACGAAACCGGAAACCCACGGGCGAGCCGATTCCGCGTCCTCGGCATTAACACCGTAATTGCCGATCAGCGGGTAAGTCATACAAACGATTTGTCCGGCGTACGAAGGATCGGTCAAAACTTCCTGATAACCGCTCATCGAAGTGTTAAAAACGATTTCGCCGCACATCTCGCCGTCAAAACCGAACGAGCGACCGCGAAACGCGCGACCGTCTTCTAAAACAAGCAAAGCAGTTTTTGATAAATTCATTTTTTACTAAAAACGCCGACGTTTTCGGTCGGCGTTTTTTTTTTTAAATTATCTTGAAATGTATTCGTTTGGCGAGTCGGCGAAAGAACTCGGATTGCCGGAAGCCGCTGCCCCGTTGAACTCGGTTTTGCCGTGCGTGATAAACCCGAATCCGTTGAGCGGATAATAGCGAAACATCGCTTTGCCGTAAATGTATTTCTCCGGCACAAGTCCCCAATTGCGGGAATCGTAAGAATTATCGCGATTGTCGCCGACGACGAAATAATAATGCGCATCAACCCTTTTCGGCGGCATATTGATGTGCGCCGTGTTGTGTTCGGGGTCTAAATACGGCTCTTTTAATTCTTTCCCGTCAATATAAAACACGCCGCTTCTCATTTCGACGGTTTCGCCCGGCAAACCGATGACGCGCTTGACGAAACTTTGATCGGGATTATTCGGAAACCAGAAAACGACGACATCACCGCGTTCGAGCGCGGGAAAACCGTATTCTTTGAGCGCGTCGGATTTGTAATAAATCAATTTATTAACCAGCAGACGTTCGCCGTTGTGCAGTTCCGGCAGCATCGAAGTGCCTTCGACCGCGACGGGCTGGACGATAAACACCCCGATTAAAATCATCACGCAGAGCGCAAACAAAATATCGCGGACGAAAACTCCGACTTCAGACCACAAACCGCGCCGCGTTTCGCGACGCAATTGTTGAACATCAATAATCTGGTCGTCTTCCGCCAGCATTAAACCGAATTGAGGAACCCGGTCTTTTGGGTTATTAAACATAAAACTTTTATAATCTTAAAAAACGGGCGTTTAAACTCGATCCGCCGCCGTCTTTAGTTTGCCAAATTAGCGATTTTCGTGCCAACTTGTCAAAAGATTATTTTAACAGATTTTCACCCTTTGGCACGTTTCAGATGAACGAAGAAATACGTCGGTTGTTTCCGATTACCAAAGAATATATCTATTTAAACAGCGCGGCGGTCTCGCCTCCGCCGACAATCGCTATTGAGGCGATCAACGAACAGCTTCGAGACGTTCAAATGTACGGCTCGCGCAACTATCGTCAATGGGTCGGACGTAAAGAAAGCTGTAGACGTTTGCTCGCCGGTTTAATCAATGCGCGACCGGAACAAATTGCTTTTATGCGAAACACTTCCGACGCGCTTTCGACAATCGCCAACGGTTTGAAATGGAACGCGGGCGAAAACATCGTCACTTTTCAAAACGAATTTCCCTCAAACGTTTACGCTTGGCGGCGAATCCGCGACACCGAAAAGGTCGAGCTGCGTTTTTGCCCGGAACGCGAAAACGGACGCATTGATTCGGACGAATTCATTTCTTTAATAGACGAAAAAACCCGCGTCGTCGCAATCAGCGCGGTTCAATACGCTTCGGGGTTTCGCGCGGATTTAAAAAGAATCGGCGAAGCCGCGCGAGCGGTTGACGCGCTGTTAGTCGTTGACTCGATTCAAGCGGCGGGCGTTGTGCCGCTTGATGTCGAGGCGGATTTGATTGACGCTGCCGCCGGAGCCAGCCACAAATGGCTGATGGCGCCCGAAGGAATCGGTTACATTTATCTTTCCGATCGCGCGCGGGCGCGAATCGAACCGACGCTCGTCGGCTGGATCAGCGTCGAGCAGCCGGAAGATTATTCAAACTTTGAACAGCAATTTAAACCGGGCGCGCTCGCCTGGGAAACCGGAACTTTCGCCTCCGCGCTTTTTTACGCCCTCGAAGCGAATCTGAAATTGTTTACCGAATTGGGCGTTGCAGGAATAAATAAATATTTGCTCGGTTTGGGCGATTTTCTTTGCGAAAGCTTAGACGAAGAAAAATATGAATTAGTCAGCTCGCGCCGGGAAAACGAAAAATCGCCGATTGTCTGTATCCGCAATCGAAACGGCGTCGAAGCAATGCAGCTTTACAAACATCTCCAGCGCCAAAACATCATCGTCGCTCCGCGCGGCGACCGACTGCGCATCGCGCCGCACATCTACAATACGCGCGAAGAAATCGAAAAATTAATTGCCGCTTTGCCTTAACTACATTTTTTAACGCAGATACGCGGAGAAAACAATTAAGACTCTAAAACTCTTTTAATTGTTTTCTCCGCGTCTCTGCGTTTCAATAACTTTTTAAATTATTGTCCGTCTCCGATTAAACGAGCAGGATTTGTTTGCGGCGTTAATTTGTCTAAATTCAGGCGCATCATTCCGCCCGCATCCGTAAAGATGTCGGCTGTATCCTGCCCGCGTCTGCGATGGCGGAATATAACAGCTCCGAAAATTCCGCCGATAAAGAAAGCCGCGACAACCGCAATTCCGATAGCTTTAAATGTAACCAGGACAATATCGGACGCGGTAACGGCGTATGCGCGCTGCGCTTTCAGCAGCGGAATCGGGTTGTCGCTGAGCCATTGAACTTGTTTTTCGTATGCAACCTTGTCAATCAGACTGTTTGCCGCGCGTTCATCCGGCGCATCGAAAACAAACACAGAGTAATTTCCGACTTTTCGATAAATTGTTTGCGGCGAATCATTTAATTTTTCTTTTATTTCGGCGTCCGCTTCAACCGCGCCCTGCGCCGTCGGATATTCTACAATAACCAGTTTTCCCTCATCATAGCTTGCCGCGACCGCTTCGACTCCGCCTATAAAATCGGTGGTTTCCAAAATCGGACGATTTCCCGCTGCGCCCTGCAATTCCGGCAGATTTGTCGCAAGCCGGGCGCGTTTTTGCGCCGTTTCCCAATCGGGCAAATGCTTGACTAAAACCGGAATGCCGTCGTCAGCCAATTCTACTTTCGGCGTCGTTTGCGAAGAAGAAATTTCGACACTTTGGTTCTGCGCCAAAGTAGCGATAGAAAGCAAAGTTAAAACAATCAGCGACAGTAAAAATTTTCTCACGTTTCTTGTGTGTCTCCCATCTGGAACAATCAAACACGGGACATTGATATATTTTGACGCGGCGGGAACAAAAAAGTTCCCCGCGTGTCAAATAAGTCAGGCGTTATACGCTTTGGTTTAGATGAAAGACTTTCGTTAAAGTTCGCTGGAACTAATTTGATGTTAGGGCGTGTAATTAAAAACCAGTTTTGTGTCTGGAACGTAATTTACCATGTGGCATAAATATTGCTACTACAAGAACCAGCAAGGGGAATACGAAAAATGATGAATACATTAACATTTCCGGTTTTACAAGATGCGACGCCCGCCGTGGGCGGCGATGTGGAAAAAATCGAACGAGAAACTCAAGAAACCGAGGAAATTAATTATGACGCCAGCACCGACTTCACCTTGGCGCAGCGTGCTTCAAACGGCGACCTGACTGCTTTTGAAGAAATTTACTCAAGACATCATCGGCGCGTTTACAGCGTTTGCCTCAGAATGCTGCAAAACCCGACCGAGGCTGAAGATTTAACTCAGGAAGTTTTTATTCAGCTTTATCGTAAAATCGGCAGTTTCCGCGGTGATTCTGCTTTTACAACTTGGCTTCATAGAATGACGGTTAACCAAGTGTTGATGCATTTCCGCAAACGCTCGGTTAAATACGAAAAAACGACGGAAGAAGGCGAAACTCCGGTGCAAATCGTTCACGGCACGGAGAACGCGCAAAAAATGCCGGTGGTTGACAAAATCGCTCTTGATAACGCAATCAAGCAGCTTCCTCCGGGTTATCGCAACGTTTTCGTGCTGCATGACATCGAAGGTTACGAACACGAAGAAGTAGCGAGAATTTTAGGTTGTTCGGTGGGAACTTCCAAATCGCAATTGCACAAAGCGCGTCTTAAAATGCGAAAGCTTTTGCAAAAGAAAAGCGCTCCGAAATTAGCATTGTCCTGGTAATTTAAACATTTTACGATTGTCCTCACCCGCAAAAAACCTTTTGGAATATTCCGAAAGGTTTTTTTATTTGTGTTAATATTTGCCGCTATGACCGACGAAAAAAGTTTGCAGGAAACTCACGCGCCCGTAGGCGTTTGCTTCGGTTGCGGTGTTTCCAATGAAAAAGGTTTGCGAATCCGCAGTTTTGCCGTAAGTGATTCAGAAACCGTCGCGGAATGGCGCGCCGAAAAACATCACGAAGCGTTTCCCGGAATGCTTTCCGGCGGAATCACCGGAACTTTACTCGATTGTCATTCAAACTGGGCTGCCGCTTTTCATTTGATGAAAAAGAACCACAAAGACGCACCCGATTGCACCGTCACAGCCGAATATTCGGTTAAACTTTTGCGCCCGATTCCGACCGACGGCGTAATCACTCTGCGCGCCCGCGTCGTCGAATCATCTGAGCGAAAAGCAATTGTTGAATCCGAATTGGAAGTGGGCGGCGAAATCTGCGCCACTTGTCGAGGCACATTCGTCGCTGTCAAACCGGGGCATCCCGCTTATCATCGCTGGTAATGTGGTTGTTTTTATTACCGAATAATTTTGTTTATAAATAACGAGACTGTATATAGTATATGTAGCCTTGAAAAGCTCAAATCCAAATGGGCAAAGATGTTGAAAGAGATTTTATCAGTCGCAGGTCGGTACGAATTGGCATTGGGCGCTTTCGCCCTAGTGAAGTGGCGAGCTTGGCGGAACAAAACCCAATTATCACCGTTTAAAACATAAAAACCGATGAACACGCAGACACCCTTCCAAGTCATAGAATTGCTCGACGAAGCCTTTAATCGCGGCGACCTCGAAACGATTCTGGATTTTTATGAAAACGACGCGACAATGGTGCTCGAACCGGGCAGGCTCGCAACCGGAAAAGAAGAGCTGCGGCGCGCTTACAAATGGATTCTGACCAACATTAAAGGAACGGCGAAACAGGAAAAAACGCACGTTATTGAATCCGGCGACATTGCCTTATTCACCTCAAAATGGGCGTTTACCGGCTCAACTCTCGATGGCGCGCCTGCCTCCAGAGAATCTTACGCTTCAGTTGTTTTGCGTAAACAAGCCGACGGCGGATGGCGAATTGTTCTGGACAACTCCTGGGGTCCGGCGGTTTTAGAATAAGATGCTCGGATTAGAAAAAGGCGCGGTCAAGCTCTCGCCGCACCGCGAAGAATGGCACGAGCTTTTTGCCGCCGAAGCACAACAATTAACCATAGCCGCCAGCAAATACGCGCTCGCCATCGAACACATCGGCAGCACCGCCATCTGCGGCATCGTCGCCAAACCGATAATTGACATTGCGCTCGCCCTGCGGGAAATCGCCGATGTCGAACAAATCATCCAGCCGTTTGAAAACTTAGGCTACATTTATCGGGGCGAAAACGGCATCCCCAATCGCCATTATTTCAGAAAAGGCTCGCCGCGCCGCACGCATCATCTTCACGCCGTAATATACGGAAGCGATTTCTGGCGAAATCATCTTTTGTTTCGAGATTACCTGCGCGCCCACCCGCAAATCGCCGCCCAATACGAAAGCCTCAAACGCGAACTGGCGCAAACACATCGAGAAAACCGCGAAGCATACACCGAAGGAAAAAACGAATTTATCGAAAATGTTTTGAAAGAAGCCGGTAAAAATTCCGAAATTCAACTCTCAGAATTTTAAATTCAAGTTTTTGTTGAGCTTGTACTAAATAATCCGCTTTTCAGTTTCGGCTCTCACAAAATATTGCGTTTTTTATCATTTTGAGTTATTTTTAGCCGTATTTCATTTTTGCTCAACGCACTTTTCTGGAGAAGCCCAAATGACAGCCCAAGCGACAATCTTTTCCGAGATTTCAACGCACGTTTTAATCGAACAAATAGTAGCTGAAATCAAAGAGCAGTATTTGGCGGACACAACGCCTTGGATTGTCGGCTTTTCCGGCGGCGAAGACTCGCCGCCACACTAAGTATAAATTTATGAAAATATATGCGAGCAACGGCAACATCGTTAAAATAGAAATTTGGGCGCGTTATGCCGGTAAAATGAAACCTCGTCAAGCTGAAAAGGCAATCAAAGAATTTAACATTTTGATTGATAACGAAAGGGTTACTGTTTATTACAATAAATCGAAATCAAATGTTGATTATTATTACCTAAAATTTAATGACTTATGGCATTGGACGAGAGACGACATTAGCCTTAACACTCAATACTCGACTTCCCAATAAAATTCGAGCAGCAGGAAAACAGTATGATTGAATTTATAAGAGCCACCGTTTTACACCACTCAACACTAAGTTTAAAAAAGAATCTCGCCGAACACAGAGTAATGAAAAGCGGATGCAAAGGCAGTCTATGGATTGGAACGAGATACGACGGATACCGATTGCAAACTACGGGTTTGGTTGCAACGATTTTGGACGGAGAAATAGAACGACTTCAGGGAAATCCTGTCGGAGCAAACAAAAAAGGTTATAAATATTGGTACGTAGATGATTCTAGTGTTGTCGAAGAAATAATTAACATCTTTGGGCGGGTCTGAACGTTTCGGCTGCTGGACTTGCACCGTCGTTGATGAAGATAAATCAATGGAAGGCTTGATTGACACCGGCGAATATTGGATGGAACCGCTGCTGGAAATGCGCGATTGGTTGAAAAAAATCCGCGATGATGAAACAATGCGCCAAACTTATCGGCGCAATTTGCAGGACGGAATCGGACCTTTTCACAAAGAAGCTCGCGCCGCCATTTTGCGGCGTTTGTTGGAAGTCCAAAAGGAAATCGAAATTCAACTAATCACAAGCGAAGAGCTTTCGGGAATTCAGTGGATTTGGTATCACGATTTTCATGATGCGCCCAGCGTGACGAAAATTTATTACGAAGTTTTCGGGGAGGAGCTTACAATGAACAAAGAAATCAACGAACGCCGCGCCAAAGACCGCGCCCTGCTTGAAGAAATCTGCCGGGAAAAAGGCGTACCGGTAGAACTGGTCGAACAGCTTTTGCAAATCGAAAAAGACAAAAGCGGTCTGATGCGCCGCAACAATCTTTTCAAAGATATTGATATGGCTTTGAAAAATTATTTGAAGCGTCAAGAAACTGTTAATTCAATACAATAAAAACTACATGCCTAAATTTGATTCACCACATCACGAACTTCCTGATTACAATGCGCTCATAAATCAACTTGAGCAACTGCGCCCAAAAGTTGATACCAATATTGAACAACTAAAAGGAACTATTCCAAACTGTAGATTAAATGATGCGAGGCTGACTGCCATTTTACACATAGGTCAAATAATTGATTCAGCACACTTAACCTTCACTTTTATATCGCATAACTTAACGCCTTTTGATAATTCTTGGTGGAAAGAAGTTTATAAATCACCGTTTCCAAATTTTACCGATTATGATAAAAGCGTAGTTATAAACAATCTTACAGTCGGCTTTGTAAAAGTTGCTTTTGTGCAAAATCTATTTTCAATAATTGACAGTTCCTTTCGACTTTATTTAAGAGCTATAGACCCAACAGTTTGCAATGGAAGCACAGGTAATTTTCAAAATATTTATACAGCACTAAAAAGCAGATTAACCGCTTTTCCTTCTGATGGAGATGAGTTAATCAAATTACTTCGTCTCACAAGAAACACAATTCATAACAACGGCGTTTACTTCGACAAAAATGCTAATAATGACCAAGTAACTTACAAGAGTGTTACTTACAATTTCAATCATGGTAAAGTCATCAAATTTGTCACTTGGGAATGGCTTATTGAAATGCTGGATGACGCTCGACAAATGCTAATGGGTATCATTCTTGACGCTAACATTATTGGAATTACCGACGAAATCGAAGACCCTTTCAACGTGAGAACACCTTAGTTTTATTGTAAAAAACATAAACTGTTCGATGCTGGACGTTCTAACTTTTTATCTAAACAAAATCCGAAACCTTCGCACCGCTCAAGTCGAGGGTGAACCTACACTGCACAAACCGCTTTTACTTCTGGCTGTTATTGATTTAATCGAACAAGGCGCAATTCTCGAAAACAAAATTGAGCCGTCGCCGAAACTCGTAGAAACTTTTATAAAGTATTGGAATGTTTTTAGCTTGAAGAAGCCGCGAATTTATTTACCGTTTTATTATTTGAAATCTGAAAAATTTTGGCATTTACACGGCAGATTTGGACAAGAAAAAATCTACCCTGTTAAGTCAATGTCACAACTCGCAAGCATTGTTGCTTATGCAAGTTTAGATGAAGATTTATTTTTGCTTTTACTCAAACCTGAAACGCGAGAAGTAATTCGGCAAACAATCATTGAAACTTATTTCGCTGATAAAGCCGAAACTGTTCACGGATTAATAAACGAAAATCAGCAAATCAACGCGCTAGAAAATTTATTGATTCAAACTGCGGAGCAGAAAACGGATATTGACAAAATCGTTTCCGACACACCGAAAAGAGACAAAGCGTTTCGCGGCGTAATTATGCGTCTTTATGATTATACTTGTGCCGCATGTCACTTGCGAGTAATTACGATAAACGGCGAAACCGCAGTTGAAGCCGAGCATATCATTCCGTTTTCGATTTCGCACGATGACAATGTAGGCGATGGAATCTCCTTGTGCAAACTTCATCATTGGGCTTTTGAAATCGGTTTGATTTCAATTAACGACAAATTTCAGATTGTCGTTTCCAAATCTTTTGAGGAAAGCGGCGGCGAAGCATTTTTGCTACGACGATTGCAAACACAACCAATTTTGCTTCCAAAGCAAAAACCGTTCTTCCCTTCATTGATGACGATTCGTTGGCATCGTGAGAATAGATTTCAAAATTGAAGTAGCAAACTAAACGAGTTTTAGAACCACGTTATTTACTAAATCAATAATTACTTCTTCGGCGGTCTGTGGTGAAACAACTATTCCCGAAGGATGAGCATAAGTGTTTCTCTTACCTAATTTTTCATTGAGAATTTTATGCACGCCGCCGGAAACGATATTGGCAGAACGGCAAATATCAATTACTTCAAATTCCTTTAATTCGTTAAATCATCACGGCTCACAACTACTTTCATAGTCGCTTTTTTATGTAAGTTTGCAAATCTAATTGGATACTGTGCATTAAATTTTGCAAGATGCTTCTTTAATACATAATGGCAAAGATGGTCAAAAGCCAAATTCCAAGCCATTACAATAGCGGCACGAAAGGCTTTGCATTTATAGCAAATAAGCGTTTCATTCAGAAAAGTGCGTTCTTCAAGGTCAGGAACTTTATCAGTCAATTCTGTCAAAAGCGCATCAACTTGAATTGATGCTTGACGTTGACCGTATTTTTTTTCAAAGTCATCTTTGACACGCTTTTCTAAAATATAACCTTGACTGTTATGTAAAACTTCCTTCGGTTTTCGATTTTCCATTGCATAAAGAAAAGACGAAATTGATGAAGGTTGATTCAACCCAAGTTCCACATAACAGTCTTTTATGTCTTTAGACGAAAAGCGTTCACGATTTTTCTTTGAATGAATAAACCACGCAAAGAAACGTATTTTCTCCGCATCTTTCCAATTTGAAAAGTTAGAAATACCATTTACAAGTTCTTCTAATTTCATAGAAAATTTATTTAGAACCCATTTGATTAACAACATTTTCGCCTATGTGATTAATTGCGTATAAACCATTTTTAGAACCGGAATTCATATACCCATATTCTTTCTTTTTCATAGCACGAAACGGACCGCTCACATCTTTAGGCACATCACTCCAACCCATAAATCGGTAGCAAGTATATGCTTAATCTTTAGTAATCTCATTGACACCACGAAACTCTTTGAACCAATACGCTATTACCAAATAACGCTTAATATCGCCTTCGGGATTCTTCTGCTCTATGAATGCTTTGAGCGGAGTATCACCGGATGTTAAATCTAAGTCAATCGCTTTTGGAGCAGTGTATTTTGGCGCGCCATTGCTTTTTGGTTTTGGTTTTGAAGCCACAGGTGTTACTTCACCATCAATAGCATCAGCATCATCAGTGTAGTCAAATAATGAACCTTGTTCTGACTGCTTTCCATTATCAGTATTACCGTTTCCGTTTGGTAATTGCGGCGGTGCTTGAATAACACGAGGCTGAGGCGCAAGTGCGCGCGCTAATGTGTTTGTAATCGCACGGACATTTTCCTGCAAAGTCGCATTATCTGATTCAGTTTCAAACTGAATTACTGTCATTTTTACTTTTGCTTTATCTTCTTTCGGCATTATTTAGTCTCCTTTTTCGTTGATTAAACATAAATAAAAAAACACCACGAAAATTGATTCCCGTGATGTTTCCTTAAATTAGAAATAATTGCGAATTACAAACTAAGATACATACACGAGTGAGAATTAAACTCTCGTTTGAGCGGTCTAGGTTTGTGTATTTTTACAGTTGCGAACATATAAATTATAGGGTTCTGAGCAATGAGATTTAATTATTAGCAAAAATGAGTATATTATGCAAGCGAACTAATATAAAAATTGACTTTTGAAATAAACGCGCCGATTCGTCTTGCCATCGGGCGTTCGTTGCTGTCGGGCGACGTTCCCGATTTTGAACTGCGCGGCGAAGACGGACGCGCCATTGATACGCAGCAGATTTTCAGCGGCGGCGGAACGGATTACACGCCGCTTTTTCGCGCTCTGATTGTGCAAAGGCATAACCGCGCTTTGAGCGACGACGAATTTTTGGGACTTCTCAAAGCGCACGTTGACCACGGTTTTGCGTTAATCGCCAATGACATCGGCGGTTTTAAATCCGAAGACGATTATGTTGATTATCTCGTCGAACTGACGCGCGGCGGACTCGAACAGCGCACGCAGGAAGCCGCACCGCAGATTGCCGCGACTCCAGCTTTTGGCGGACTTCTCAATCTGCAAATCGGCTGGAACGCCGAATCAGACCAGCCCGTCAGCGTCGAATTTAATCGCCAGACCAACAATTATCTCGCCGTGACGGGCAAACCCGGAAGCGGAAAAACGCAGTTTGTCAAAGATTTGCTGGCGCAGATTCGCCTGCAATCCGAATTTAAAGTCAATTTCATCTTTTTCGATTACGCCAAAGGCGACGTGGCGGACGACGCCGATTTTGTCGCAGCGACGCAGGCGGAAGTCGTGCCTTTGCCTGAAGAGAGCTTGCCGGTCAATCCTTTTTCGCGCGTTAACGCGAACAGCGAAACCGCTGTCAGAGTCGCCGCGCAGGAGTTTGCCGATTTGATTCGGGATGTCGAAAAGCGTTTGGGAACCGTGCAGGCGCAGCTTCTTTACGACGCGATTATGCGCGGTTTTGAAGCGCGGCAGGGTGAAAATCCGCCGTTTCCAGATTTTGAGATTGTCCGTCAGGAAATCGAATACGACTACGCCGCGAACAATCGCAAGCTCGATACGCTGACCGAAGTGATGCGGCAGCTCACCGATTTTAGAATTTTCTCCGCCGCCCGCGCCTCGAATCTGTGGTCTAGTTTGACCGATAAAACCTTGATTGTTGATTTACACGGTTTGACGGTTTTGCGCGAATTGACGGTTTGCCTTGTTTTAACCGCCGTTTACCGCGAATTGATGGCGATGCCGGATTCTGCCCTTGCGGACGGCATCAGAGAAATGCGGACGATTATCGTCATTGACGAAGCGCATCATTTCCTCAAAGACAAAAAGCGCAACGCCATTCTGGAAAGACTAATCCGCGAAATCCGCAGCAAAGGCGCGTCCGTTTTCCTGATGTCGCAATCGCCTGACGATTACAATCAGGACGATTTTGATTTTTCCGAATTACTCGAATTTATTTTTCTTTTGCAGTCAAATGCGGGCGCAACCAAATTCCTGCAAAATGCTTTCGGTCTTTCCGCGCAGCAGGCAAAAGCTCTTTCGTCGGAGGTCGCCAATCCGCCCGCCGCATACGCCGTAGGCAAATCTTTTGACCGCGAAAAAAGCGGCGCGCAAAAACTGCGAGTGCGCCAATTTTGGCGCGAAAAAGGTAAAGTGTAGATATTAATTAAACGCCTCAAATTAAATGCTTTCCGTCAGGTTTTAGCTAATCGGGAAGAACGGTTTAAGCTCTTTCGGCGGCGCGTCGTTTTTGTAAAGAACGTGTTCGAGAAATAAGCCCGAAGGCGGAGCGGTCAGCGCGGCAGGTTCGTTTGAATGTTCGGTCAGAAGTTTTTGAAAACGAGAAATTGTGATGTTTCCGCGCCCGATTTCGACCAGCACTCCGACGATTCGGCGAACCATTTTCCACAAAAAATGGCTTGCGCCGATTCTGAATAAAATCAAGCTCCCCGACACTGCAAGCTCCGCCGCGTCAACTTGTACAATTGTTGATTTCTGCCGTTCTTCTTCCTCGCAAAAAGAGCGAAAATTTCCTCTGCCGATCAGCATCCGGCAGGCTTGCGACATCAGCGCAACATCTAGTTTGTCTCGTACCCACCAAACATAAGGCTTTCCGAAGGCGGTTCTTCTGGTGCAGATTTGATAGAGATAATACCGGGCGACCGCATCGTGGCGAGCGTGAAACTGAGGATATTCATTTTGCACTTGCAGAATGTTTATATCGCTCGGCAAAAGCTCGTTTAATTGCTTCTGGACGATTCTCGGCGGAAACGGTTTGCCGGAGGAAACGACTTTTAAATGAGCGACTTGCGCGAGCGCGTGAACGCCCGCGTCAGTTCTTCCCGAACCGCCGATTTCGACTTTTCCCTGAAAAACCGTTCCAGCCGCTTTCAGCAATTCGCCCTGCACGGTTCGCGCATTCGGCTGTTTTTGCCAGCCTCGATAGCGTGTGCCTTCGTATTCGATTAATAATTTAAAAGCCTGCATATTCAATCAATCTAAAAAAGTCTGGCAATCATTTTTTCGTAATTCGCACCGAGATTTAAGCGTTCGAGCCAAAGTTGCTGCCGCCGTTTTAGTTCCGGCAAATAAACGACATCGCTCAAAGCGTATTCGACCAGTTCGGGCGTCCAAACGCCGTTCCAGGATTTATTCGTAAATGTCGCGCGGTGCGATTTGTCCAAATCAACCGCAAAATAGCGATACAGAGTTTCGGCTAAAGAACATGATTGGTCTGCGCCGCGCGTCAGGACTTTTTCGGCGAGCATCGTATCGAAAACGTTTTGCGTATAAAAACCGTTTTCGCGCAAAAATTCGAGATCGAATTTGGCGTTGTGAAAGATTTTCGTGATTGACGGATTTTCTAAAATGTCGGCGAGTTTCCCAAGCCCGATGCCTTCGCTGGTCGGAACGAGAACCGAAAATGCGCCGTCAGAAAACTGCACCGAAAGCATCCGCCCGCGCCGCGCGCTCAATCCTGAAGTCTCCGTGTCGCAGCCTAATTCCGTCGCGGCAGAAAGTTTTTCGTAAGCGAACGCAATTTCATCACCAGTGCGCGCGACAAGAATATTCATAAGTGACAAAAATTTACTAATTCGCGAAAAGAATATTGTTTTGTCTTCAAAAGTATAAAAATTAAAACCAACCGCCCTTTACATCCCGTAAAACGACTTTCGCCGTATTATAGCCTGAAGCGGCGAAAACTCCGCCGCCCGGATGAGTTGAAGCACCAGTCAGATAGAGATTTTTAATCGGCGTTTTGTATTGCGACATTTCCGGCAGCGGGCGAAACAGAAACATCTGGTCGAAATCCATTTCGACGTGCATCACGTTGCCGCGCAATAATCCAAGACGCTGCTCCAAATCAAGCGGCGATTGGATGAAGCGGTCAATGATTGAGTTTTTGACGTTGGGCGCATAAGTGTTGACAACTTCAATCAGTTTATCGGCTTCGCGTTCCTGAATGTTTTCCCAACTCTCGCCGTTTGCCAGTTCATAAGGGTAATATTGCCCCCAGATAAAAAGCGTGTGTTTGCCTGCGGGCGCAAGCGTCGGGTCAACGCTCGAAAAAGTCATTGCGAGAGCGCCCGGATTTCTGGACGGAATGCCGTTGAGATAATCGGCGTAAGATTTTTCGAGATAATCCATCGAAGGACACAAAAGCTGCAAACCGTGATGACAATCGCTCGATTTTCCGCCGTTTGGCGCGCTTAAATAATCGGGCAATTCCGAAACGGCGCAACGGACGATCATTCCGAACCCGTTGCCGATGCGGACGTTTTCGATTCTTTCCGCAAGACCTGCGGGCAGATTTTCTTTTCCGATTAATTTTAAAAAGAGCGTGTGAACGTGCGCGTTCGAGACAATGCGCCGGGCTTCGATGCGCTTGCCGTTTTGCAGAATTATTCCGCCGGTTTCATTGTTTGCGACTTCGATTTTGGCGACTTCGGCGTTTAATAAAATCTCGCCGCCGTGATGTTCCAAACATCGCGCCATCGCTTGCGTTAAAGCGCCCGAACCGCCTTCGGGACGCTTGACGCCGCTTTTATGAATCATCGAATGCCAGCCGAGAAAATCGCCGCTCGCCATTGCTGTCGGCGGCGGTCCCGATTGCGCCGCGAGCCAAGCCATTGCCGCGCGCAAGCCTTCGTGCCGGAAAGTTTCGCGGACGAGCGCGCCGTAGCTCGTCATTAATTTCCGCACCATATCCGCCGGATTTTTCGATTTCGTCCCGAAAATCATGTGCCGACCGAGATTAAAAACGGTCGGCGGTTTCAAAAACGCTTCAAAAACGCCTTCGTTTAATTTTTCCCACTCGGTCACGAATTTTTTATAACGGTCGGCGTCTTCCGGCGAGACTTTGGCAATTGATTCGCAGGTTTTATCAACGTCTTTCCAGAAATAAATCGCGTTCTTTCCGTCCGGCATCGGCGCAAACGCGAACGGGTCGCAGTCAATATATTTCAAACCGAATTTTTCAAGCTCAAGCTCACGCACAACGGGCGTCAAATGAATCATAATATGCGCCGACGAACCGACATCAATTTTGTAGCCCGGAATCAAATCGTCCTCGGTGCAAACCGCGCCGCCGACAATGTGCCGCCGCTCCAAAACTACGACTTTCAAACCGGCTTTCGCCAGATAACAAGCGCACGTTAAGCCGTTATGCCCGCCCCCGATGACGGCGACATCATAAGTTTCTGTCATAAAATTATTTTGTCACAGAAAACTTTAGCCGCGAACAAGCATGAAAGAATACGAATAAGAAACCAGATTTATCTTTATCTTTTCTTCTTTCGTGTTCCTTCTGCTTGTTCGCGGCTATCTATACAGCTTAGATACATTCACGGCTGCAAACCGATCTTGCGAACTAATTCGGCGTATCGCGGGTCGTCGCGCAGAGTGTCGTAGATCGGCTCGATTTTAAGCTGGACGATGGAAGGATCGCGTTCGTCGAGAGCCTTTTCCAGACAGGCGAAAGCCATATCTTTTTGTCCCAGCCGCACGTAGATACCGGCAAATGTTAAGGGCGATACGGGCTTGGTTTTATTTCTTTCTTCAGCCCCTTCAAGCAGTTTGCGAAGAAAGCCCTGCCATCCCGATGTTCTGAAAATCCCGCGCATCTCTTCTATTTTTTCGGGTGGCGCGCCCTCAAGGCTCTGTGTTTTTAGCCACGCTTCGATGGCTTCGGCATACATCTGTTTTTGTTCGTAGAGATAAGCCAGATGCAAATAAGCGAGACTGAATTTTGGCTCGACGGCGATAATTTTTTGGAAGTCTTCGATGGCTTGATCATTCTGCCGCGCGAAGTATAAAAGCTGCGCTCTGACACGGCGGACGAAGAGCGAGTTCGGGTCGAGTTCCTGCGCTTTTTCCATCTCGGTTCTTGCCTCGCCGAAACGTCCGGCGGTCATCAGAAACCAGCCGTAGCCCATTCGTATCGCCACGACGTTCGGGTTCAATTCGATTGCCCTTTGAAAATCTTTCTCTGCTCCCGTCCAGTCATATTCAAATTGATATTTTATCTCAGCCAGCACGTTATGCGCCTCAGCCAGATTATCGTCTAAGGCTAAAGCTTTCGTCACGCTCTCTTTCGCTTTCGGGACGACTTCCGGTGCCAGAATTTTGTTTTGGCTGAGCGTTATGTAACATTCCGCGCTCCAGACGTGAGCGAGAGCAAAATTCGGGTCTTTTTCCAGCGCTTGCTGATAATACGAAAGACTTTTCCTCAGCCAGTTCTCCGGTCTCCTGTGATATAGATATTGACCTTGCAAATAAAGCTCGTAGGCTTCCGGGTTATCCGTGTAATGCTTGGCTAACTGTTCTCTCTCCTGCCTGCTTAGCTGAAGCGTTAGCGCATTTGTTATGCGTTCCGCAATCGAGTCCTGAACCTTAAAAATGTCGGTGAAATTTTCGTCAAACTGTTCAGCCCATAAGGGCGCGCCGTTGCGAACGTCGAGCAATCGCGCGGTTACTCTGATCCGCTCACCGGCTTTCTGAATACTGCCGTCCAAGACGGCTTCAACTTGTATCTCCTGACCTGCTTTAACCGGGTCTTGCTGAAGATCAGCGTATTTACGTACTGCGCTAATCGGTCGCACGACTAATTGCCGGAGATTGCTCAGTCTGGTGGTTAGCGTTTCAGCCATTCCCATCTCAAGCGATTCGTCCCGGCTATCGGCGTTCAAAGGTTTAAACGGCAGAACGGCGATTGAACGAATCGGTGAACGCGGTGTTTTCGCTGGTTTTTGACTAAACAGCAGCCATCCGACGAGAGCCGAAATTGAAATCAAACCGACAACTGACAAAGCTAAAACGGTTTTTGAAAAAGCGAAACGCGGCGAAGATATTTGGCGTTTCAAGCCGACAGTTTTTTCGCCTGGTTTATCCTCTTCTTCAACTGCGATTTGCTCGCCGCGAGTTTCTCCGATTTCCAGAGCGATTTGATTGGATTTTTCTTCGATTTCGCCGATAAAGCGATAACCGCGTTTGGGAACGGTTTCAATATAGCGCGGCTTACTCGCGTCGTCATTAATCGCCTGCCGGATTTCTCGGATGATTTTCGTCAAAGCATTATCGCTGACAAAAGTATTCTTCCAAACCGAGTCAAAAAGCTCTTTTTTCTCGACAACGCGACCGCCGCTTTGCAGCAAAAAAATCAAAACATCAAAAGCGCGCGGCGTCAGGATAACTTCGCGCCCGTTTTTCCACACGCGGAAATTTTCTCCGTCAACCGTTACGTCGTCGAAATAATAGAGATTTTCTTTTGTCGGGGCAGCAGAGTTCACTTGCTAATTACGGCTCGCGTTTTTTCATAATAGTAACACCGCCAAACCGTCTCTTATTACATTAAATCGGCGAAATTTGCGGAAGAATAATAAAGTCATCGTAAAGTCACTGATACGTCATTACAACAGGCTCGTTTATGAATAAATTTTGAATTGTCGTAAAGAAATCCGTGTTTAGAGCGTTTTATAAGTAGGTGTGCGGATTGAATCGAACAACTCAGTATGGCAGGCGGTATTGATGTTGAGTGTAAGCCACACACAATCCGAAGCCGTTATTGATATTTATCTTGACAACTACGAAAACCTTCGTATAACTTCAATACGAAAGACTTCGTACTTGAAGGAACTGTGAAATGACAAAAATAATATTGCAAACTTGCTTGATAATTATTTTGGCAATCGTATTTCTATCGGGCTTTGTTCAAGGACAGGAAAAACTTAAGACAGCGGTAGCTCTTAATAATCAAGGCGTCGCAAAAATAAAAGCCGAACAATACGAAGCCGCAATCGAATCGTTTAATGAGGCTATAGATTTGCAGCCGAATTATGCGACGGCTTTTTACAATCTCGGAACGGCGTATTTTCATTTGAAACATTACGCCAAAGCCGCCGATGCCTTTCAAAAGGCGATTGAGTTTTTTCCCCGTTACGCCGAAGCATTCAATCAACTCGGCGCGGTTTATCTGGAAACGGCGCAATACCCGCAAGCCTTAAACAAATTCAAAGAAGCGATTCGTTTGAAACCAAACGACGCAATTGCTTTTTATAATTTGGGCTGTTTATATATCCGTCGAGAAAAATATAAAGAAGCCGTCGAATCGCTCGAACAGGCGAAACGGCTCGATAAAAACAACGTCGAAATTTTGGTCAATCTCGGTTTTGCATACGCCAAGCGAAAACGCTATTCGGAAGCGATTGTCGAAATTCGGCAGGCAGCTAATTTAAATCCAAGCGACGGCGAAGTGCAGTTTCTTTTGGGGAACGTTTATCTTTTGACGAAAGACAAACAAGCGGCTCTGGCGCAGTATCAGAAAATTAAATTGATGAGCTTAACCTTGGCGCAAAGACTTTACGCTGCAATCTACAATGACAAACTGGTAGTTGTTTCGTATAAATGACCAATAATCATTATTGGCGCTCAATAAAGCGTATCCAGTAATAACGTTGGATGATAAACGGCGCGCGCTTTAGCAAGATAACAAGCGCACGTCAATCCATTTTGTCAGCAGCCGACGACGGCGACATCGTAGGTTTCAGCCATAACTTTTAATCTGAACTATCAATCGAAATTTTCGGAGTTTTGGAACAAAAATATTTTTTCGGTTTCAAACTAAAGAAATGAAGAAAATTGTATTTTTATTTTTGTTTGCAGTTTGCTTTGTTTCAGAGCTTGAAGCACAAAAACAGAACTCGCCAAAATCGAGCGAGAAGTCTGCCGAAAGGACGGTTCCGCAGGTTTGCGGCGGAGGCGTGTTGAACGCCAAAGCCATCCTCTTGCCCAAACCTGCATATCCAAAAGCAGCGAAAAAAGCGAATGTTTCGGGGACAGTAACAGTTCAAGTAAAAATTGATAAAGCGGGAAATGTTATTGAGGCGAAAGCGTGCAGCGGCAATCCGCTGCTGAGAAAATCGGCGGTCGAAGCTGCCGGGCAAGCCAAAATCAATCCGACAATTTTGAGCGGAACGGCTGTCAATGTCTCCGGTATTCTTGTTTACTATTTTGCTTCCGAAGAAGCCAGCGGCGAATATTTTGAGATTCCCTGCGAGACGGCGAAGATTTATCAAACATTTATTCTCAACAATAAAGCGATCTTTTTAGCAAAGCCCGAATATCCGCAAGAATTAAAAGCAGACGGAATAACCGGCTCGGTAAGCGTTTGGGTGGCTCTTGACGAGCGAGGCAAAGTTGTCTCAGCTTCAGCGTTTTCCGGTCATTCGGAGTTGAGAAAGCACGCTTTGGAGGCAGTCAAAAAATCCAAATTTAAACGTATTATCCGATGCGGGGCACCGATAAAAATCAACGGCATGGTTATTTTTAATTTCGCTCCTTAAGTAAAAAGCCACTTTTGTTTTTATCTGCGCTGGCTCGAATTTATTTATGGGTTAAACCTCAATTCCAATGCTTTAGACTTTGCCATATTTCCGGCAAAGGCTTTTTCGTTTGGCGGCAAACGAGAATTTTATATTTTTCCTCAGCCATTGAGTAAGGATGATTAACTTCTGTTTTTTCCTCGACAGAATTGCAGTTTTTCTCAGCGTCTTCCTTTTTTCCACCTAAAACTATCAAAACCTCGCCCGTGTAGCCGCGATGTCCCCAGAGAAAATAGCTTTGGTGTCCGCTGAGGGCTTTAGGCAAGTTGTACTTTGCGCCGAAGAAATCAATCGCGCCCGCTTCGCCGTAATTTGAAGCGTAAATTCCGGCTTTTTCGCGTTCATCGGGCGGCAGCGAGCTATAAACGCCCGCCACTTTTTCAACCATTTCCTGCCAGCCGAATTGATCGCCGTAAATTTGCTGCAAAACGCCTTCGTGCGAAACCTCGGCTTTCGGCGGCTTGAACCCGATTGCCTCTTGATATGCGATTAATTTTTCGACCGGCAAAACCGGCAAAGCAATCGGCAAAGCAAGAGCAGCCATACCTATTATCAAAACCGGAAGACCGATTCGGGCGAAACGAATCTGCCGAAATTTTTCGATAATTTCCTGCCACCAGACTGCGCCTGCCGCAAAAAGCATCGGGTAAATCGGCGCGAGATAATAATCTTTCGCTTTTAGGAGAATCATCAGCACGAGCAGAATGAGGTAACAAATTCCGAGAAAACGAAATCGTCTGCCGTTTTTATCAAAGAGAAAATACCAAATGCCAACCAACCAGATTGGCAAAGTCGTCGGCAAAAGCATCATTATTTGCGACCCAATAAATTCAAAGGGCGACAGCACGACGTTTTTGCCCGTTTTTCGGACGTTTTGCAAAAGCTCAAGCGTGGCGAAATCATTTTGGAATTGCCAGATGATGTTCGGCAGAAAAATCAAAAACGCGATTGCGCCTCCGAACCAGAAGTATTTGTTGAGAAACGCCCTTCGCTCAGTTGTCAGAAGCAATCCTGCAATAAGCGCGAGACCGAAAAACAGCATCGAGTGTTTGTTCATCAAACCCAAACCCGCAAAGACGCCGAACCAAATCCAGTAACGCGGATTTTCACGTTTGATTGCCAGAACCGCGAAATAAACGCAGAGCATCCAGAAAACAGGTTCGAGCGCATTCATCGAGAGCAGATTGTCAATCGCCAGATAAATGGGCGCGCACAAAACGCACAGACAAGCGAGAAAAGTCGCAAATCTTTTGCCGCCGAATTCTTTGACCAAAAGCGCGGTCAAAAAGATTTTTGCAGAGCCTGCGACCGCCGGAAAAAACCGAATTGAAAACAACGAATCTCCCAAAAACGCGCGGCTCGCTTTCGCCATCATTGCAACCATCGGCGCGTGGTCTGGATAACCCCAGGCGAGATGCTCGCCGCACGCCAGGTAATAAAGCTCGTCTCGGAAATAACCGTAATTTGAATTGAAAATGAAATGTAAAAGCAGCTTGAAAACTGCGAAATACGCGCCGATGGCAATGGGGCTTAACCAATGATTGTTTTTCGCTTCGGTCATATTTTTGTTAGGCGACGGGAATAAATAAAGTGCAATAGCGTACCGAGAAAAAGCAGGATATATTGAAGAATAATTTAAAACAAATTTATCAAGGGGCATCTTTTGCTATGAAAAGCGACGAAGGACAGAGCGTTTCGATTTGGGAAGCGACCGGAGAGATTCAGGAACCGGGAAGTTTGAACACCGATTTGCAGACTGACGTTTGCATTGTCGGCGCGGGTATTTCCGGGTTGACGACTGCTTATTTGCTGGCGAAAGCCGGACGAAAAGTCGCGGTGGTTGATGACGGAATAATCACGGGCGGCGAGACTTGCCGGACGACGGCGCATCTTTCAAACGCGATTGACGACCGTTATTACGAACTCGAAAAACTTCACGGCGAGGAAAAATCCAGACTCGCAGCCGAAAGCCACACGGCGGCGATTAATAAAATCGAGGAAATTTCCCGGCTTGAAGGAATTGACTGCGATTTTGCGCGCGTCAACGGTTTTCTGTTTCCGTCGCCAAACGGCAAAGACGATTTAAACGAAGAATTAAAAGCCGCACATCGCGCGGGTTTGACCGCTGTCGAACAAATTGAAAGCGCGCCGCTTCCGGGTTTTGAAACCGGCGCTACCTTACGTTTTCCGAATCAAGGGCAGTTTCACGTTATTAAATATCTCGCGGGTTTGGTGCGGGTGATTCAGGAAAACGGAGGGCAAGTTTTTTCGCAAACAAAAGTGATTGATTGGACGGGCGGCGATGAGCCGGAAGTCGAGCTTTTGAGCGGAAACCGGATTCGCGCAAATTCTCTGGTTTTGGCTACAAATTATCCTTTGAAAAGCGGCGTTCACGTCAAACAAGCCGCTTATCGCACTTATGTCGTCGGTTTAAAAATTCCGAAAGGCTCGGTGGAAAAAGCTCTGTTTTGGGACACAGAGGAAATGTATCACTACGTCCGAATTCAGGAAGAAGCGGATTACGACGTTTTAATTTCAGGCGGCGAAGACCACCGCGTCGGGCAAGCCGACGATTTTGAAGAGCGTTACGAGCGCCTTGAAAGCTGGACGCACGAGCATTTTCCGGTCGCCGGAGAAGCTTTGTTTCGCTGGTCGGGCGAGGTTCAGGAATCGGGCGATTATCTCGCCTATATCGGTCGCTGGTCGGTCGGCGAGCCGAATGTTTATATGGTCACAGGCGATTCGGGAATGGGAATGACACACGGGACGATTGCCGGAATGCTGATTTCCGATTTGATTATGGGGCGTGAAAATCCTTGGACGGAGCTTTACAATCCTTCGCGCGTTTTCACGCAGTCTTTGACCGAAACCGCAACCGAGCTTTCGACGACTTTCGCGCAGTACAAGGATTGGATTACAAAAGGCGATGTCGAATCAGTTGAAGATTTAAAACCGGGACAGGGTGCGGTTATCAGCAAAGGTTTACAAAAAATTGCTGCTTATCGCGACGAGCAGGGCGAATTGCATCAGCGTTCCGCCGTTTGCCCGCATATGCATTGCATTGTTAGCTGGAACGGTTCGGAAAAGAGTTGGGATTGTCCGTGTCACGGCTCGCGTTTCGGCATTGACGGTCACGTTATTAATCCGCCGGCTATAGCGCCGCTCGCGGAAATTAGCGAATAGCGCGGTTTATCCGCTAAAATACATTTTGCGCCGTCGAAAGTTGTCATAGGACAACAATTTTCGGCGGCGCAATTTTATTTGAAACGAGCAATATTTTTGGCTTTATATTACGAAAACTCGTTTTTAAATCGCGGGCAAACCGGGGCTGATGTGGCTGGCGGCGGTTTGGCTTGCGCGGTTTGCTCGCGCGAAGTGCGCGAAGGCTTAGTGCCGCTCTCGGCTCTCGCCGGAGATTTGCAGCGTTTGATTCGCGCCAATTCGCCGGAAACAAATTCGGTCGAAGCCGCTTGCCCGCGCTGCGTCAAATTGTTTGAGCGCGCGAAAGACCAGATCGTCCGCGACGCCGCGATGCAAAAAGACGGCTCGCACGTTCTTTCAACGCCTTTGCGGCTCGACGCCGATTTTTCGTTTACCGGCAAAGGCATTTGCATCGCGTTTCTCGATTCGGGTTTTTACCCGCACGTTGATTTAACTTCGCCGCACAATCGAATTGCCGCTTATCACAGTCTGCTCGCACCGAGCGGCGATATTGCCTCGCTTTTTCAGCCCGACGTGGCAAGCTGGCACGGAATGATGACTTCGGTCGTCGCCGCCGGAAACGGTTCGCTCTCAAACGGTTTTTATCGCGGACTTGCGCCCGAATCAACCGTCGTTTTAATCAAGCTCGCCAAATCCGGGCGAATCACATCGCAAAATATCGAAGACGGACTCGAATGGGTTTTGCAGAACCGGGAGAAATACAATATCCGCGTCGTGAATATCTCGGCTGGAGGCGACGACGAAACGCCTTATCTGCACGATTCTTTGTGTCAAAAAGTCGAAAAAGCAGTTTCGCTTGGAATAACAGTGGTTTGCGCGGTCGGAAACGCCGGACATCTGCCGAATCATCCGGTTTTTCCGCCCGCTGCGAGTCCTTCGGCAATCGCCGTCGGCGGTTTGGACGACCGCAATTCGATCAACCGCGCACATCGTGGAATGTATCGTTCGAGCTTTGGTCCGACGGTTGACGGTTTTCAAAAACCTGAAATCATCGCGCCTTCGATTTGGGTTCCAGCCCCGATTTTGCCGAACACGCCGACCGCCAAACAAGCTGCTTTGCTCGAAACTCTGGACAAAGCACGGGATGAAGAACTGCACAACATTATTCGGGCGAATCCGGGAATTGACGAAACTCTGGAAAACGCGCTCGACAGCCCGGCTTATGCGATTCGCCAAGTTATAGCATTAAAAATGCGCGAGGAAAACGTAATCACACGCCATTACAAATATGTTGACGGCACTTCATTCTCTGCGCCCGTCGTTTCTTCACTCGTCGCTTGTATGCTCGAAGCCAATCCCAAATTAACCCCGCAAGCCGTCAAACGAATTTTGATTTCGACCGCCGAACGCTTGCCCGGCTACGAAGTTGACCGACAGGGCTGGGGCGTCGTTGACCCGCGAAAAGCAGTCGAAGCGGCTCTGGCTTTTCAGGCAAAATAGTGCGATTTTAGAGCGGTTATGGAATCAGTGTCCGGTTAAGTCAGGCATTAGAGTCAGTACCGCGAACGGTAGTGAGCGGGTTTGTTAATTGACCCGCTCACTACCGTTCAAGGTACTGACATGGACATACTATGTTGATTCGCTCTAAGCGTTTGAACGATTGAGTTAATTGTTTTTATCAGCGGCAATCAACGAATACATAATTGCGTCGTGAGGGCGATTATGTAACAAAAGGCGGCTGCGCAAAATGCCTTCTTTTTTAGCTCCTGCTTTCTCGGCAACTCGCCGGCTTGCCGTATTTCCTACAGCGACCAGGATTTCAATTCGATTCAATCCTAAGTCCTCAAAACCAAATTCAGCGGCTAAAAGCGCTGCTGCCGTTGCAGCGCCCCGACCGTTTTGGCTGCTTCGCACCCAATAACCGAGATTAGCAAAATTGTTCGTACGCCTGATTTGATTTATGCTGACTCCTCCGAGAAACAAATTACTGGCAACGTCAAAAACTGCAAATTCATACGCGGTCTTTTGATCCCAAGCAGTTCCACTGGACAAAATAAAAGACCGGCTTTCTTCCACAGTATAATTCTGGTGACACCACGGCATCCAGGCAAACATCTCATTTGTAGATTCTCGCGCAGCTTCAAAGAGCAAAGGAATGTCGTCGGCACAATAACGCCGAATTTTTACAACTTCATTTGACACTTCACTTCTCATTCTCTAGCTTTCCGAACGTCAAGCGTAACACGACCCGAACATTTAACTGTGAAATTAAAAAGCATTAGAGCAATCGAATCTACGCTCTATTCGTTATTAATCAATCGTTGGCGATAAAATCAACATCCGTTGTTTCTCCCTGAATTAAATGCGTCTGTGTCGGTTGGTTGAAAGTGTGTTTTTTGGAGAAAACGTTAATGATGTAAGTGCTTCCCGCCGCGACATCTGCAAAACGATAATAGCCTAACGAATTGGTGAGAACGGTTCTTTGTTCTCCGCTTGCTTCTGTCAGAGCGACTCTGACTCCGCGCAAACCTCTGCCCGCCGCATTCATAACTCGACCGGAAACCGTTACGGAAGCGGCTGTGGGTGTGCGCGCAGGGACGACAAACAGCGTGATGCTCTGCGCCGGTAAAGTCGCGGTAATTGTTCCATTACTGACTGCCGCGTCCGCTAAGCGATTGATTTGATTGGTAACTCCCGTTAATTGCCAAATCTGCGCGGCGCGATAAGACCTAAAATTTGATAAATTGATTGTCGCGGGCGCATTTGTAGCAATTTTATTGATAACCATTACGGTCAGCGCGCCGTCGGACGTGCGCTGGGCGGCGAAAGCCGAGACGTTATCGGGATTTGGGACAATTGTCGAAACGCTCGTTTCGCCGAAGCCTGAATTGTTACCGTCATAGTTGCGATACATTTTCATCGCTTTAAACGTCGGCGTCGAAGATTCCGGGGTAGTCCAACGCGCCGCCATATCCAAGCCTTCACGTCCGAAAATGCCGTAAATATCGGCTTGCGCGGTCGCGCCGTTGATGTGATTTTCCGCGCCCCAATTGTACTCGGTCAAACCCGTTATCGTTCCCGGATAATATTGCGCCGTCCAATTTTTCATTCGCGGAATAAGCTGCACTTTGTCGTTAATCCAGGTTTCGTCAGTGTAATTCGGGTCCCACAGTGAGCGCGTCGAGCGATTGCGGCGCGCCTGCATCGCGGCGGAAACGTCGTTGCTGAATTCACCGCCCTGCGGATAATAATGCAGTGTAAAAATATCGAGCAGACGCACGCCGCGCGCATCCTCATCCAGTTTGAATTGCTGCAAAAGCCAAGCGACATAATCCATATTGCCGTGCGCGGCGCGGTCAGGAAAAGTCCAGTTGTGCGTCGGAGCATATTGCTGGTCGTAACCCGAATAAAGAAAACCAGACCAGCCCCATTCTTCCGGTCCGACGATTTTAGCTCCCGGATCAATTGATTTAATCATCGCAGCGTAATCGCGCATTCTGGTAAAAACCTGCTCCATTGTTGCGCCCACAGGCTGCACATCGCGGTGCGTCGAATGCCAAATCGAATGTTCGTTGTCGAGAATGTAATAACGCAAGCCGCCGCTTGACGCCGTTCCCCAACGCCCGATGAGATGTTGAATCCAGCCTTGTTGAAACGTAGTAAAATTCGGCACATTGGCGTCGTTCGGATTGTTGCCGACAACCGGATTGCCCGCGCTGTTCGGACAATATTGCGATGCGTTGCCTGCCGCGCAGATGCCGTTTCCCGCATCTTGAAAATACTGCCAATCGCGATCGGTTTGCGCGCCGTATTTTGAAATCGAATAGCTCGACAGCTTTTCGCGGTTTGCGCCGACCTTTGCAATCCAATCAATAATCGGCACGGTCAACATCGGCTCGGCGTTTGCGGCGCGCGAGTTTTGAATAAAAGTGTCGCCGACTTCGCCCGGCGTATTGGCAAACGGAATGCTTTGAAAATACCAATCGTTGCCGCGATTGTCGGCGTTTTGCTGCCAATTGTAACGGCTTGTGTTGTTGCCGCCCAAACGATTTAAAGGCGCGTTCAATTCGGCGAGTTGCGCTGTCGTTGCGTGCGCGACGCCGTAAATTTGCGGATTTATCGAACGGCGATTAAGCGCGGCGTTTACGTTAATCGTGACGGTCTGCGGCGGAGGCGGAGTTCCGCCGATTAGCCGGATGTCGTCAACATAAAAAACCGGCTGCGCCGTGCCGCTTGTGTCCTGAATCCAAAAGCCGTCGAAATTCGGCGTCGAGCCGACGCCGAGCGCGGCAAGCGAAATCGTTATCTGCTGCCATGAATTTGACGGGAGCGGCTGTAAAGCGACTGCCGTTTGCGCCACGCCGCCGATTGTCGCCTGCACTTGCAAACGCTGCCCGCCGCCAGCGCCGCCGTGAATCCAAAAAACGAGATTCGTAAAATTGTCGCTAGATTGTGCAGGGTGATGCAGATAAAGAGCTTGCCATGCGGCGGCATTAACGCTGATTGAAGCGGAACCGTCATGAACCGGATTTGAATTGTTAAAATTCACCGTCGCCCAGCTATAGTTCTGCCAATTGTTTTGCAGCGAGTCTGTGTAAATTATTTGATCGGTTTGCGCTCCGGCTGTTGTGCTGAGCAAACAAACTATGCAAAAAAGAGCGGTGAAAAACGAAGAAATTAAACGAGGCGAAAGAAAGGATTGCATTGCTATATTCTCCAATAATCCGAGAGTTATTTTTATGTCGGTGAGGTTTTTCCGAAAATATGAGGACAGAATTCTGTCTCGATTTTCAAAATAAATTTTACAACAAACAATCGTTTTCCGGCATTAAAAATGTAAATAAATATTTGCGAATGTTTTCGAGTTGCTGCGCGCAAGAGGTGAAAAACGAGGAACGGATTAATAATTTCAACCTTTTTCTTTTTGCTTAAACTCGGCTAATATTGTGGCATTCTCAAGCTCCGACAAATAAAAATATGATGAATCAAAACTCGATACGCTTTTATCTGCTGCTATGCTTATTGACCTTTGCGCCGCTTTTCGTTTTCGGACAAACGAGCGGCGCGGATTTAGCCGCAAAGCTGGCGGAAATTGACGCTTACGCCGAAAAAGCTCAAAAAGATTGGAACGTTCCCGGTTTTGCCGTGGCGATTGTCAAAGACGACCGCGTTGTTTTCGCCAAAGGCTACGGCGTGCGCGAGCTTGGTAAACCGGAAAAAGTTGACGAAAACACGATTTTCGCAATCGCTTCAAACTCAAAAGCGTTTACAACAGCCGCGCTCGCCATTTTGGTTGACGAAAAGAAAATCAAATGGGAGGACAAAGTTTCGCAATATCTGCCGGAATTTCAAATGTCCGATCCTTATGTAACGCGCGAATTGACGATTCGTGATTTGGTCTCGCACCGCAGCGGACTTGGAACTTTCAGCGGAGATCTTCTCTGGTACGAATCAAATTTTTCGACCGACGAGATTTTGCGCCGCGTGCGTTTTCTCAAACCGACTTCCAGTTTTCGCTCGGCTTACGGTTATCAAAATCTGATGTTTGCCGCCGCCGGGCGAATCGCCGAAAAAGTTTCCGGTAAAACGTGGAGCGAATTTGTCCGCGAAAGAATTCTCGCGCCGCTCGGAATGAACAACACGAAAACGAGCATTAAAGAATTCAAAGCGGGCGACAACATCGCAATGCCGCACAACGAATCGGGCGGCGCGGGCTTGCGCGTTATTCATTATGGAAACGTTGACGGCGCGGCTGCCGCCGCAGCTTTAAATTCATCGGTCGCGGACGTTGCGAAATGGCTCAGGCTTCAACTTGGGCGCGGCAAATTCGAGGGCAAACAGATTTTCACGCCGCAGCAATCGTGGACGATGTGGCAGCAATATCTGGCGATTCCGATTGGCGAAACGAGCTGGAAAAACAATCCGACGCGGCATTTTTACGGCTACGGTTTGGGCTGGTTTTTAAACGATTATCAAGGTCGCAAAGTCGTCTCGCACGGCGGCGGGCTGGACGGAATGATTTCGCAAACCGCGATGATGCCGGAAGAAAATCTCGGCTTGGTTGTGCTGACAAACAGCGAAACGCCCGTGAACAATATTATGCAAAACAAGATTTTCGATGTTTTTGTAAACGCCCCGAAACGCGATTGGAGCAATGAAGCCTTGGAACGAACCAAACAAGGGAAAGTCACTCAAGCCGAAGAAGATAAAAAAGTTTTGGCTTCGCGCGTTGCAAATACAAAACCGAGTCTGGCTTTAAAAGATTACGCCGGAACGTATTCGAGCCAGCTCGGCGACGCGGTTATCGCCGAAGAAAACGGCAAGCTCGTCCTGCGTTTTCCGCACGCGGCGAATCTGACGGCGGATTTAACGCATTGGCACTTCGACACTTTTGAAATCAAATGGCGTCCGACGACCGCTTATAATTTCCCGCGCGGATTTGTCGTCTTCACGATTGATCAAAACGGCAAAACCGATGAGTTGAAAATCAATCAGCCGAACAATGATTTCTGGTTTTACGAATACGAACTGCGCCGAGTCGCGGATAAAAAATAGACTTATTCGTCAACTGCTTACAGCAAACGGCGAGTTCTGATGACAATTTTCGATTGATTTTCAGGCTCGCCGTTTGCTTTAAACAAACTGCCGCCCGAACCGACAAAAAAATAAGGATTGACGATAATCGTCAATCCTTATTAAAAATAAGCGGAATTATTCGTTCAAAACGACTATTAATTTTGCGACAATCTTTCGATAACGCCGTAGCTTGCCTGCAAAGCCTCGTCCAATTTTTCCGGCTGATTGCCGCCGCCTTCAGCCATATCGGGTTTGCCGCCGCCGCGCCCGCCGACAATCGGCGCGATTTCTTTGATAATTTGTCCGGCGGGAACTTTATTTTTCACATCTTCGGACGAGCGAACGATAAACGAAACTTTCGCTTCGTCTTTGCGCCCCAAAACTACAACGCCTGATTTTAATTTCGATAACAAAGTGTCGGACAAATTTCGCATCGCCGAAGAATCGAGACCTTCGACGGCTTTTGCCAGAACTTTGACGCCATTTATTTCGCGAGCTTCATCACCATTTGCCGAGCCGTTTCCGATTGCGCCGGTCGCAATCTTCATTTTCAAATCTTCGACTTCGCGCCGCGTGCGTTTTAATTCTTCCTGAAGGCGTTCGATTGCCGTCGGCAATTGGTCGCGCTGCGTCCGCAAAACGCCGAGCGATTTTTCAATCAGTTTTTCGTCTTCGCGAAAACGCTCGAAAGCGTCAAAGCCCGTAATTGCGCGGATTCGACGCACGCCCGACGCAATCGCTTCATCCGCGACGATTTTAAACGAGCCGATGTCGCCCGTCGCGCGAACGTGTGTTCCGCCGCATAATTCTTTGGAAAAAGCGCCTTCGCCGACCCGCAAAACGCGCACGGTCGAACCGTATTTTTCCCCGAACAAAGCCATCGCTCCCGTCTGCATCGCTTCTTCGATTGACATCAAATCGGTATTCACCGCGTCGTTTTTCAAAATCTCGCGGTTAACAATTGTTTCGATTTCCTTAATTTCGCTTTCGGTCAACGCTTGATAATGCGTGAAATCAAAACGTAGATAATTCGGCGCGACAACCGAACCGGCTTGTTTGACGTGCGTTCCCAAAACCTCGCGCAAAGCGGCGTGAACCAGATGCGTCGCTGTGTGATTGCGTCTCGTTGCATCGCGTTTTTCAGCGTCAACCTGCGCTGTTACGGTGTCGCCGACTTTCACCGAGCCGCGCTCGACTTTTGATTTGTGCAAAATAATTCCGCCCATCGGGGCGAAACAATCGAGAACGCGCGCCCGAAAGTCAGTACCGGGAGCGGTAGCGACCGGGTTTTGCGAGATTACCCGGTCGCTACCGCTCCCGGTACTGACAAGAATTCCCGTGTCGCCGACTTGCCCGCCCGATTCAGCGTAAAAAGGCGTTTCATTCAAAACAATCAAACCTTCGTCGCCTTCGTTCAGAACTTCGACTCGCTCATCGTCTTTAATCAAAGCAACAACTTTCGCGTTTTCGACTGTTGTTACTTCGTAACCGCGAAACTCGCTCGAATCAATCGTCTCGGCAAGCCCGGCATAAAGCGGATTGATTTTTTCGCTTTGTTTAGTTTTCCCAATGCCGCTTTGATTTTGAATTACAACTAAAGATTCATCAAACAATTCATTAAATGAGTTTTCTTCTAATTCAATGGTAAATTTATTTTCTATACTTATGCGTATCAAATCTTTAGGAGTTCCGTAAGTATCATAAAGTTTTGCAAGTTCTTTGAATCCTTCAACAACTAAATTTCTCATTTGAGGATTAGCTACTTTTTCGCGCCATCTAACTAAATCAATTTGTTTCGATAAAGCTTGTTCAGGCGTAATACCTTCAAAAATACTGGCGACTTCAGGTTTTTCAAGCATTCCCGGAATTACAGTTAAGCCCATAGTTAACGTAGCTCCAAACCTCTCTTCTTCAAGCCGCACCATTTTACCGATAAAATCTCGCTGTGCTTCGAGTTCTGGATAAGCGTCTCGCATTTGCTCAATGACAAAATCGCAGACTTGATTAAAAAATAAACCTGAAAATCCGAGATGTTCGCGCCCGTGATAAATCGCGCGGCGCATAATTTTCCGCAAAACGTAGTTGCGCCCTTCGTTGCCGGGCAAAATGCCGTCGGCAATAGCAAACGCGGTTGCGCGAGCGTGGTCGGCGACGACGCGCATTGCAAAGCCTTCGGTCGTTTCGTATTCGTAATGTCTGTCCGCGAGTACAGCCGTATATTGGATAATCGGCAAAATCAAATCGGTGTCGTAATTGGTTTTGACGCCCTGCAAAACTGCGGCGAAACGCTCTAAACCGCCGCCCGTGTCAACCGAAGGCGCGGGCAGCGGCGTTAAATCGAATTGCTGAAATTTGCCGCTCGCGTCTTTTTCGCCTACTCCGGCGCGGTTGAATTGCATAAACACGAGATTCCAGATTTCCATCGTCGTGTCGCCTTCGCCGTTGACCCATTTCGGATGATTTTTTTCCGGGTTTTCCGGCTCGTCGCCCATATAATAATGGATTTCCGAACACGGTCCGCAAGGTCCTTCGTCGCCCATTTGCCAGAAATTGTCTTTGCGCCCGAAGCCCAGAATGCGTTCGGGTTTTGCGCCGACTTCTTCCCATAAACGACGCGCTTCGTCGTCTGCCGGAACTTCATCGTCGCCTTCAAAAACCGAAAACCAGAGACGCGCGGGTTCTAATTTCAATTCGTTGACGAGAAAATCCCACGCAAAATGAATCGCGTCGCGTTTGAAATAATCGCCGAACGAGAAATTTCCCAACATTTCAAAAAACGTGTGATGTCTGGCGGTTTTCCCTACTTCGTCCAAATCGTTATGCTTACCGCCGGCGCGAATACATTTTTGGCTGGATGTGGCTCGCGTGTAATCGCGTTTTTCGTTGCCGAGGAAAACGTCTTTGAATTGATTCATTCCCGCGTTTGTAAACAGCAAAGTCGGGTCGTTTGCCGGTAAGAGCGGCGCGGAATGGACGATTTTGTGTCCGTTGCGCTCAAAATATTCTAAAAATTTGCGTCTGATTTCGTGTCCGTTCATAAAGGGCTTATTCTACTTGCGTTTATCTAGTATTACAGAGTGTTATTTATTAACATTCTCAAATCATTCTATCACTCAAAAATACTCTGTAACAGCACGTAACAGATACGTTTTTAGATACAGGTAAATTGGCAAGTCTAAATTGAATCTGATAGACTGCTTTTGCTTAAAACAGCTATTAATTTGTCAAACATCGAAGCCTTTAGTTCTGAATCAACTAAAGGCTTTTTCCTTTCTCGTGATTGTATTAAAAAAATGGATTGGTGTTAATTAGAAAACTGCTAAATTGTAAGCCTTATCAAAAACCCTAATTATGAGGTAAAACAGAGTGCGGTGAAATGTCTCAAAAACGACCCTTTTTGAGACGCCTAAAACCTCAGAAAAAATGTGTCAAAAGTCATCCTTTCTAAAATTTTAAACGCTCATTTTCAAAACTGAAAAACAAATTTTCATCATCGCATTTATCCAATTTAAATAAGAAGACGACAACTATCTTTATTTTCTACTTTTTCCACACTTGCAAATCCTCTTTATTTATGAATAATTAAGTTTGGATTTTATAAAACAGTTGAATCTCTAAAACTAAACGGCTTGATTGTTTTATAAAAAAGACTAATCGCTTGTTTACACAAACATTCTTTCTATAAATAAAAAACCTTCCTTAAAATTACAGTTCCTCTGCTTGATTTTAAGCTGGCATTTGCATTGTTGCTGATTACACAAATTTTCAAATCAGCAGAAAAAGATTTTCTTTCGTTAGCCCAAGGAATATGGACGCAGGTGTCAGAGATTACGTTCTTAAAGACAATATCATCAACATCCGCAACATTATCGCTAAAGAAAATGAAAAAGCAAACTCAACTTTGTTGGGAAAGCTAAATTGAAAACAACCTGTCTTAACGGATTTTGCGGCAAAATTTGTCAATGCGGTGAAAACCTTGACAGCTTTTGCCCATCATGGTCTCAAAAATAATCGAATCCCCTAATACCCCAACTTAAAAAATTATGAAAGCTCCAATGAAACGATTTAACTTCTTAAATTCCCCTTTTTTGCGTCGCACTGGTTTAGTCTTTGTTTTATTGCTTGGCTGTGCCGCAGCCGCTCTCACTTGGTTCGCGCCGCCGCAATCGGCGTTTGCTTTTTTAACGGGCGGAGAAAACACCAACGGCACAGTTTCGGCAATCTCGCCGCCGACTTTCAACAACAGCGGAGGGAGCGGCTCGATTAACGTGACGGCTACGGGCGAATGGACGGCTTCCAGCAACGACCCGTCGTGGATCACCGTTACGAACGCGAACGGCGCAAACAACGGCGTTGTCAGTTACACAATCGCCCCGAACGACACCGGCGAGCCGCGAACCGGCACGATAACCATTGCCGGGCAGGTTTTCACTATCTACCAAGCCGGCTCCGGACGCAGCATCGGCGGAACGGTTCGTTATGCCATAAATAATACAAAGACCGTTTACGGCGTGGCTCTCGCAGCTACTGGTGGCTCCGAATTTTCAACGGCGACAAGCCTCTCCGGCGCTTATCTGCTTCCAGGCTTATTAGAAGAAGAAAACTATACCGTGACGCCTAGCAAAACAACTGACGTTAACGGTATTACACCTTTTGACGCAACTATGATTCTGCGTCACATCGCAGCTAACGGAGCGGGACCAAATGTCTTGAACGCAAATCAAAAAATTGCTGCTGACACAAACGGCGATGAAGACATTACTCCCTTTGATGCCACGCTGATTCTTCGCTATATAGCTGCTGGAGGATCGAATGCCAATACCGGACAAGTCGGCGTGTGGAAGTTTGAGCTGCCTTCCCGCACCTACAATAATTTAACGACCGATCCGACCGGGCAGGATTATACGGCGTTTCTGATCGGAGACGTTAACGGCGATTGGCAGTCGCCTGCGAATTTTGCCAGCGCGGCGTCCGCAGCTCAAGAAACCGGACACAAGTAGTATTTGCCGGAGGTTGAGCTGTCTTTTTCAGGGAAAGTCGGAAAACAAATGGGCAATACCGAAACGATTCCCGTTTGGTTGACAAACTATTCGGGCGCTCGCGTTTCCTCGTTCGGCTTTACTGTCACGTATAACGAGAAAATCCGCCAGCCGCTCGGTTTTGCGATTGAGACAACAGAGACGCTGGCGGAAGGCTGCGTGGTCACGTCAAACACTGATATTCCGGGCAGAATCTGCATAGCTGGCACCTGTCCTAACGGTGTTGCTGCGGCGGCTGGAAGTTTGCTCAAATTGCGCTTTACCGCTCCTTCATTCGATCAAAAGGCGTTCCCTTACAGCTCGAACTTGCATTTTCGCAAACTCCGGTTATTGAAGACGATGAGGGCAATTTGATTTCGGTCGCAAAAACAAATTGAACAGCACGAGCGAACAATCGAAAAATTAAGCTACAAATTCCGGCTGTACGATTGCCGCCATACCTTTGCAACCAGAGCGGTAGAAACGGGCGTTGATCTGCTAACGCTCTCGCAGATTTTAGGTCATTCTTCTCTGCGAATGGTCACGCGCTATTCTCACCCTTCAGAAAGTTTCAAAGCCGACGCCATTAAAAAAATGGAAAACGCGAAAATTAAAAATAAAGCAAAAGCAGCCTAAAACGGCAATTTCAAACTAAAAGGTTACGTTTTTAGATACAGCAACCTCTCAATGCATTCCGAAACAAAGCATAAGTATAGGCGAGTAAGCTTTTTATGCGCACATAAAAAAGAAGGTCTTATTATGTGTCCGTTCATCTCTGGTTAAAATCACTGAATCACACCGATTAGCAAAGGGCTGCTTTGATTAGTTTTTTGAAACACTTCATTTACTCGATGGTACTCGGTGTGAACAAGTGATAGGTACATTTTTAGATACATACTAAAAAAAAGCAAAAGGAGGCTGATTTCTCACTTTTTTAAGTTTTGCTGTATAGTGCCGCAAATGGCGTTAATAAGCAGTCCGAATTACGGAAAAGAAATTTCAAAAACAGCAAAAGCATATTCGAATTGGATTCTGTTTATTGCTTTGTTGCTCTGCGGCAGCTTTGCCCATGCGCAGGACAATTCGCTGTTTCTTAAGCGCGAAGTCAAGCTCAAAGAAGAAACTTACGGTTATCGCGTTTATCTGCCGAAAGACCATAATCCGAAAAAGAAACTGCCCGTTATGCTCTATCTGCATAACAACGGAGCGAACGGGACGGACAACGAAAAACAAATCAATAATTTTGATAAGTTTATCAATCTTCAGCCTAAATTATTTAATTTTATCATTGTCTTTCCGCAAGCACGTCCCAATTCTTTTTGGATTGGGACTCAAACGGAGCAAGCCGTCAAAGCTCTTGACCAGACGATTGAAGAATTTAACGGCGATGCGCAAAGGGTATATCTGGCGGGACATTCGCTCGGCGGTTACGGAACCTGGACATCTGCTGTTTTGCATCCCCAAAAGTTTGCCGCGCTCGTTCCGGTAGCAGGTGGGATTGTGCCGCCGTTCGAGCTGCCGCCGGTTGCAAAACTGCTCTTTCCCAAACAGATAGTTGACATTTTGAATGCGCCGAATCCGTATGACGAACTTGCCAAAAAAATTGGTGACACTCCGGTATGGGTCTTTCACGGCGCAGATGACGAATCTATTTCTGTCAAAGAATCAAGAAATATAGTTGCGGCTTTAAAGCGTAATGGCAGTAAAAACGTCAATTATACGGAGTATCCAAAGACCGACCATAATGATGCTTTGCTAAAAGCTTTTTCAGACCCTGAACTTTATAAATGGCTTAGCAGGCAAAAGCTAAAGAAATAAAGGCGCATCGAACAAGTTTTTTAAAAAAGAGTGAGCCGTTAAACTCACTCTTTTGCTATCTGTAATTAATTTATTCCTCCAGGCTTATCCCGTTTGCCAAGAGGTCGGCGCTTGAAATCAGAATCAGGTTGTTGCAGCGGACGGTTATTCTATCACAGCGCATAACGGTTAAATTTGTATGTTGATAGAAGCTGGTAGAGGTTAACAAGCTTTTGCCGGTTTGTCAGGACACCGACGGCGGCTGAATTTGATTAAATTTGACTCTGGGAGAAGGGAGATTGATTTCTCCCTTTTTTAGTTTTGTTGTATAGTGCCGCGCATGGCGTTAATAATAATCATTGTTGGGCGCTATCTATATCGAAAGGCGGTGAATCTATGAATAACATCAGATTTACAGTATTGCCGCTCATCTTGTTGTGCTTCCTGAGCATCGCTTCCGGTCAAGAAATTTCTCAACGTCGAACTCCTGCCGATAAATCTGCAAATGATATTCGGCAAATTGATTTTAAGAATTTCACGTTCACAAGGCAGAAAGGCGAGGAAGCGATACAGTTTCGTGACGGCAAGTATGTCGGCGATAGCAATCGCAAATATGATCTGATGAGAATCGCTTACGGCGACCTTACGGGCGATGGAAATGAGGAAGCTATTGTTCTCTTGAGAGGACGGAATACTCCCGCTAGCCGCATTCTTGACGAGGTATTTATTTACAGTCTGAAAAATAAGAGAGCCGCTTTACTTACAAATTTTGAAGGCGAGAAACGCGGTGATTACATTCTTAGTATAGGCAGTCTTGGAAGCAATTTCAGAGTTGAAAATAATGTTCTCATTATTGACCAGGCTGTTGCCCTCGAAGACGATAATGATTACATTCCGACACGATTCTACACAATCAAATATCGCTTGAACGGCAAGCGGATGATAGAGGTAGAGAGAACAGAGCTAAAGTCAATTCCCGAAAATATGAGAGAGATCGGTTAAAAAGCACACAGTAAAGACGGTTGTTTACATTAAAGTCTTGCCCGACAAATCACCTGTCGCGAGGCGCAATCAGGCGCTTTATTAAACTTTAAGAAGCCTGCGCCCGCGTCAATTCAAACGTTATTCCGCTTTGTCAAACTTGTCTAACTATGGAGGTAAGATGAAGAAGAAGCTTTTAGGGATTTTAGGATTTGTTCTTGCGTATGTTCTTATCGGCGCTCTGCTCGACAAGGTTATCTTTCCTGAAGCTGAACCCGGCGCGGAGTATTATCCGCGCGAAGGTCAGGTGTTTGTCAGCAAGAGCGAAGGTTTCCACCAGACTATTCTTAAACGCGAGAACGGTCTTGTTTGGATGGAATTAATGCTTGAGCCTTATGCGCCGGGACCGCCGGAGCATATCCACACCTATCTTCCCGAAAATTTTATTGTTGCCGAAGGAACATTGAGCCTTATCGTCAATGGCGAAAAGAAACTCCTGCGTCCGGGCGAGTCGTTGCTGGTAAACCCCGGAACTCCCCACAAGCCTTTCAATGAGACAGATTCCCGTGTAGTCGTCAAACCTCCTTTAACGCCTGAATACGCGCTGCCCGAACAGTTCACAGTCTTTCTGACGCAGGCATACGGTTTCTTCGATGAATCGCAGTCCAATAGTCAACCGCCGAAGGTTTTGCTGCAGATGTCGCGTTTCAGCCCGAAGTACGAACTCTGGCTCGCCAGCCCGCCAGTTCTCATTCAGAGGACTGTGTTCTTCGCAATCGGTCCAACGGCGCGGCTGCTTGGCTATCGTAGTCATTATGAAAAGTATAAGCCCGACAAGTAGTTAAGTTCGTATGAGTAGCAGAATAACGATTGCCCAAAGTGAGCGGGAAATTTTAGATTGTTATCCGGTGATGGCTGAGCTGCGTCCGCATATTCAACCGGACGAGTTTCTACCGATGGTCAAAAGGCTGGCTGAAATTGCCAGTTTTCAGTTAGCTTATTTAACCGATGGCGAAATCAAAGCAGTCGCCGGATTTAGAATTTCAGAATGGCTGGCTGGCGGCAAATACCTTGAAATTGAAGACCTCGCGGCGAGAAGCGGCGAACGGTCGAAAGGTTACGGCGGCGAGTTGTTTGATTGGCTGGTAGAATATGCCAAAGAAAATAACTGTCAGCAAGTGCGGCTTGTTTCGCATGTCAGCAGGCTCGACGCGCACCGTTTTTACCTGCGAAAAGGAATGAATCTCGAAGCGCATTATTTTTCGATGAACCTTAAATGAAGGCGAATTTAGAAATAAGCGGCTTGTTATTGCTACGCAGCTTCAAACAAGTCAACGGACATGAGCGCGAAACAGCTAGCGACCTCACTTCCATTGACTTGTTGGACGGCGCGTTATTTGAAAACACGCCGCTTTTGCCTCGCGTTTCTAAACATTGGTAAAAGACGATACTGAAAGGACATTACGCGGCTTCAATTACATAAACGTGGTCTGGATGAGTGTAGCCCTTGAACATGACTTCCTTTTCGTACCGCATACCGAGTTTTTCAGCTATCCGAACAGATGCCGTATTAGCCGGGTCAATCATGGCAATTAATCGCTTGATGCCGAGTGTGCCAAAGGCAAAATCCCGGACAGCACTTGCAGCTTCGGTGGCATATCCCTGTCCCCAGCTTGATCGCGCCAAGCGATAACCAATCTCAATTTCCGGCTGCCCGCTCACATCCGGGAAGAAGAATAAGCCGCAATATCCGATAACGCCTCTCTCTCGCCGCTCAACAATGGCATAGGGTCCAAAACCCCATGTTGCATAGTAGCGCTCCAAACAAGTTCGCACCCAGGAACGCACCCATTCTTCCGTCTGCACGCCATCGCCAAAGCGCATCACGTCCGCATCGCCAAAGACACTATACATTGGCTTGCTATCCAGAATATGAAAGTGTCTTAAAAATAATCGTTCTGTTTCCAGCACTAACATATATGTTGTTTATGGTTAGCCGCCCAACGATTGAGGTGACGTGGGGCGAAACCGCTACCACGCAAACTCCGGGAAACCAACGACCGTTTTTAACAAAGTCGTTGTTTCGCCCTCACGTCCATTGAACTGTTCGATGCGGGTTTATTCTTCACTCGCAACTTTGAAATGTGGGTTCTCGATGATACCAAAGACGTTTCCAAACGGGTCTGTTACCGTTGCTACGCGAACACCGCCGCCAACCTCATTAACATCGCTATGCTTCTTCGCGCCAAGTTCAAGCATCCGCTTGTATGCTGCTGCGGCATCTTTTACGCCCCAATAAGCAACTGCATTATTACCTTTCGACACACCGGACATATCCGGGTCTAGCCCTAACTCGAAGCCGCCGACATTAAAGCCGACATAAAACGGCTGATCAAAATAAGGCTTGACTCCTAACGCCTCCTCATACCACGTCTTAGCTTTCGCAAGATTATCTACGTGGTAAATAACAGTTCTTAGTCCTTGAAACATTTTCTTCTCCTTTACGCCAACCGGCGCAGGTTTATTTTGCTGCTGATAACTAGCATTTGCTAAAGAAAGGATAACAAGTAGCGTAAGTAATGCAAGAATAAGTTTTCGATTCATAATGTTTCGTCCATCTATTTTCAAACTATGTCTTCGAACGTTTCACACAGGAAAGCATTGAACTTTGTATTATACGGAATTAAATTCCGCATAAAAATTTATACGGAATTTCTAAAAGATTCTTTTTCAACAATTTCTTGTAAATTTACCGGACAAAAGCGGAATTTTAATTCATCACTTGGGTTCATTCAGATAAACCGCATTCAAAACGCGCCCGCGTTCATGATCCGAATTAATTGTTTTAACGGCATTAAGAAGGGCGCTGCGAACGTTTTCATCTTGCGCTTTAGCGTTGGCTACCTGAATAAGAACGTTTGCCTTTTCGTAATCCGAATTTATTTTCGCGGCGGAGGCAAGGGTCTGGAGCAGGATTTCTTTGTTCGCGGCATTTGCTTTTAAGACGGCTTTTAGCACGCGCCCTCGTTCGTAATCGCTCTTAATAGTTCCGGTTGCCGCAAAGTACGCATCCAGCGTCTTGCGGTTAATCGGAGACATGCTTACGGTGTTAATAAGAAGAGTCGCCTTCTCGTAATCAGAAGAAATGCTCGTCTCCGTCTGCTTTAGAACATCATTCAAAGCGCTCGCGTCAAGATTCCCGCTTTTAACGGCTTCTTCCAAATAAACCCGTTTAGTGTAATCGCCGGTCAGGCGCGGGATTTCATTGAGCAGAGCGGCGGCTCCGCGCTCTCGAATAATTTGTTTGGCTCTGGCTTTGGCATCAAAGCCTTTTCCAACAGCCTCAGCCATTATTTTCGCCAGCCAGTCCTGTCCTTCGGCATCGAATGAGCGCTCCTGCCCATTTACCATATAAGTCCTGACAAGCTGCCCGTTTGCCCCAGCCGCAATTTTCAATTGACGCTTAAAGCCGCCTCGGCGTTCAACGACTTCCAGAGAGCCGTCGCCGTTGATGCTCGAAACGTCCGTATAACTATCATTGAACCGGACATCATTTCGCATCGTCACGCTCAATTCCGTTGATCCGTCCGAATGATTCCAACGGCTTGTGCTGTTGCGCTCATTTTGAGCCGTTGCCGTTAAAATAATAGAAAAGAGAATAAAAATCACAGAGATAAGACTTTTAATCATTATGTTACTCCTTATTGTTGCGGTTTTAGTTGCCATATTGTTTTAACGCATTTGACTGCGATGTCAAGCCGGGAAGCGCTAAATTTCCAGAACCCGTTCATAAAAGGCTCAAAGCATCAAATTAAACCGAGTTTTTTGAATTGTTTTGAGCCGAAACTCAGATAAGTCAGGCTTCTCAAAAGCAGACAGTGTAGATGAGTGATAGATACATTTTTAGATACAGATACGAAAAAAGCAAAGACGGCTTTTATTCCGCGTTAAATTCGGCAAAATTAAACCGACGCGATAAAAGCCGTCTTTACCTAAAACAGACTGAATTCAATGTTTATTGATTTGTTATTTTCGACGCATCGAGAATATAGCCTGCGTATATTTGTTTTCTAAGTTGTTCGGAAAGCTCTGCATCCAGCTTCTTGAGAATATTAAAATGCTTTAGAGCTTCATCGCGGTTATTCATCGCCAGAAAACTGACGGCGAGATTATATTGCGCGTAACTCCAATCTGGACGGAGTCTGACTGCCTCTAAATAGTTTTTGTGTGCCTGCTTTTTCTTGCCTAACTTGGTTAGCACAACCCCGAGATTACTGTGAGCGTCGGCAAATGCGGGCTTCAGTCCGATGGCGCGTCGCAGGATTTCATTAGCTTCCTGATAACGCCCGACCGCGATCAGTGTAACTCCCTTATCGTTAAGAATCTCAGCCGAACCGGGTTGCAGCTTTATCGCAGCATTGAATGCTTCAAGCGATTGCTCGTAATTTTTGATTTGGTAAAGCGACATTCCTAATTGTCTGAGCACGGAAGGATTGTGCGGGTCAAACTGCGCGGAGCGACGGAAAGCCGCAACGCTTTCTTCGTAACGACCAGCCTCGTAAAGCGTGTTGCCTAGTCCGGCGTAAGCATTAGCAGAATCAGGCTTATTTTCGATTATATGGTTGAATTCCTGCACAGCGTCATCATAACGACCTGCGTAATTAAGAGCCATTGCCAGGTTGAAATTAATCTGAGCTGATTTCGGAGCTATCGAGACAGCCTTTTGGAACATCTCGATGGCTTCGCTGTAATGTTTTTCGAGAGCTAATTTGACGCCCCGGTTATTAAAGTCAAGGGCTTTAACCCCACCGATTGACGAAGCGCCTCCGGTTTCGGGAGGAAGCCAGTTGAATTGGTTTTCCGAATTGATATTCGCATTTCGCTTGTTTTCTTCATACGAGTGAAGGGACGAGGGATTTCGCTTGTTTTCTTCTTGCGCGTAAGCGGTTGAAACGAGTGTGACGACAAATAGAGCGAGCAGGATTTGTTTCATAATTCTTTCCTTTTTTGCAGCCGTAACTAGAGTCTGCTTTGCTATAAAAGCGTTTTGCGTAAAAGACTGAAACTAGATTGTGACGAGTCGTTTCAAACCGGATATGAAAGCGTTATTTCAGCCTATTCACTATCCTTCATCCGCTTATTTTTAAATTTTAGCTTTTAAAGCCGGAAAAAAATTGATAAAAAGGAGATTAAATTTATGCGTTTTATAAAATTGCTTCTTTTTGTTTTTATCTGCACCATTTCGATTGCCGTCGCAGACGCGCAGACGGCAAAATGTCTAAGTTACGAACCGGAAAAAGTCAGCCTGCGAGGTCAGCTTTTGCGAAAAAGCGTCGTTAACGCCTCGAATCAAAAAGAAACAATTTGGACAATCAAGCTCGATGCCCCGGTGTGCGTCAAAGCCGATGCGGGAAACGAATTTAACGTCGCGGTCGAGCGTCTGACTGATGTTCAGCTTGTTCTTTCTTCCGAACAGTTCAAAAAATACCGCGCGAATTTGAACAGGAAAATCGAAGCCGGCGGCACGCTTTTCGGGGCGCACACGCAGCATCATTTTACGGATGTTTTAATGATTGTCGAAGAAATTAAAGCGAGGTGACGATGAGATTTCTTTTGGCGTTTATAACTTTGTGTCTATTTTCCGTTTTCGCAAACGCTCAACGCGAAACCGATGTTTCCGCAATCCGCAATGATGTTGAAAGCATCAACAAAAACTCGGCGAAGCTCAAACAAGCGATTGTTAAATTAGACGAAATTTCAACCGAGGGAGCCGAGCTGACGGTTTTTCGAGAAAAGAATCAAATCAAAAAAATCAACGCCCAAATCTACGGCGAAATGGGTTATTCGATAATCGAGCTTTTCTACAAAGACGAAAAGCCGATTTTCATTTACGAGCGCGAATTTCGTTATGAAAAACCGTTTGGAAAAGTCTTGAAAATCGTCCCGACGCGGTTTTATTTCGCCAATGAAAAGCTCGTCAAAATGCTTTTCGCGAAAAGAGAGATTTTTGCCGGAGACAAAGAGTACAACGAAATGCGCGACCGAATGATTTCGCTCTCGAAAACAATTTTCGACGCGGCGAAAGAAAAATCGAAATAAATTAAACGCCGCCCAAAACCTTATCAGGATTCTTTTTTGATTAAATTCAAAGCGGTTTCCAAAATCGCGTCTCTGCCGCTCACATAATCGGCAACTCGTCTCGTTACCGGCAAATCCGGCACGACTCCTCTGGTGTCTTTACAACCGGCGGGCGGCATCCAGTTTCTGACGGAAAGAGATGCCCGTAGTCTGGAATGCGGCAGATTAAAAAAGTAAATTTCGCCGAAATTGCATACAGGCGCTTTGGTTTCTTCGCCGATAATCTTTGCAAGCCCGTTATCTTTTATCACTGCCAAAAACATTTGAGCGCTGGAAAATGTTTCCTTTGAACCGAGAACAAACACCTTCCCGTCGAATCGAAGCGGATTACTGCCGGGATTGACCGTCGGCGGCTGAGTCGAAATAAACTCGCCCGGACGCAACGCCATATAATTATCCGGCACGGGTAAATTTTTGCTCTTAAGATATTCGACATACTGATTGCTCCGTTTCCACTTCATCGAATAATGTCTGTACGGCTTTGCGTTGAACATATTAATCAGCGCGTCTCCGAGCAACGAATTGCCGCCCCGGTTATTTCTGACATCAATAATCAAAGTCTTCGCTTCGGCTGATTTAATCTGTGTAAACGCATCCTTCAGAATTGATTTATATTTTTCCAAATCGTAATCAAAAGTTGTCGAGTTAAGATAAGCCACACCATTTCCGAGCAGCTTCAGCTCAAGCGGAGATTCGTTTGTTTGCGGTGCCGGGGAGTTTGCCGCCCTCAAAGCGTTTTCTCTTTGAATTATTTCCGGCAAATAAATGCCTTTTACCCGAACCTTTTTGCCGTCCGCGAAAGAAACGGCAAATTCATCCGGTCGCCCGAAAACTTCGGCGGCACCGACCCAGAGCCAAAGCGCGGCGCTTTCGACTCTTTCCCGTTCGATACCGAAGAGATGCCCGCTGAGCTTTTGGATAATCTCGTCGCTCTTAACGCCGTTGATGCTCGTAATAACGGCTCCCTTTTCAATCTTTTCATCGGCAAACGACTCTTTAACCACAATTTTGCCGTCAATATAAACCGTGCGAATCGGAAAATATTTCGTCGCATCTTTTTCCGCTTTAATAAAAAAGCGCGGTTCAACCACATAACTATGAGAATCCTGAACGGCGCTGACGAGCGGCGTAAAAAGCAGCCAGAATTCCTTTTGAGTCATCGCTCCTTGCTCGCGGATGCGAGATTTTATTTGGTTTGCGCGCGCCTGAAATTCTTTGGCTGAAATATGAGCGTACGGATTAACGTGCGCCTCTTCCAGATTTTTGATGTAGAAATCCACATCTTCAATTAGCTGTTCGGGCGTAAACCGCTGATTAACATCAAAGGCTGACTGACTGAATGCCGGGCAGGTAAATAAAATGATTAAGAATAAAAGGGTTTTGGTTTGAATGACCTGAAAAGTTAATTGTGTCCAAATCCGCATTTAAGTTAAAGCTCCTCTTTTTCTAATGTACGATTCAAGATTCTGTTTATTTAACGGAAGGTGTCGCAAACACTTTACGGCAAAACCCAAACAAAAGTTTAATCAATTGACTTTGTTTTCAAATGAGTTTTTGGCAATCCGCACACTTAGAGCGAATCAACATTGCATGTATGAGTCAGTACCTTGAACGGTAGTGAGCGGGTCAATTAACAAACCCGCTCACTACCGTTCAAGGTACTGACTCTGATGCTTGATTTGCCGTTCACTGATTCCATAACCGCTCTAATTGCGGATTAAATTGGAGAGTTAAAAACGGATTGGAAATGCGTTTGTCGTAACTGGTTTCACTCATTAACGCGAGAAAAAGAAAAACCGCCGCGTAAATCCAAATCCAAAGCCTGTTCCTGACCCAAAATCGGCATACCTTTAAAATGCTGCTTATAGCCGACGGCGCGAAAGGCGATGTCGCCTTGATTTGTTTTAATAATCCATTTCCATTCGGTTTTACGATTTATCAATTCCGAATTTTTAGATTTTCGATGTGCGCTGCGTTCGATATTTATAATTTCTATTTCCTGATTCGGCTCAAGCTCAATTCTAAGGTCGCTGACGTTTTCAAAAACAAGCGTCGCGGCTGCGACCAAAAACCTTTGCGAATTCGCATTTTCAGGTTGATAAATCCGTTGAAGAATATAATCAATATCGAGCAGAAATTCCGTTCGTTCGGGGAGAAATGCAAATGCATAAACTCTCGCTTCGCGCCAATTCATTTGTTCAAAATCGCTTTCAGTCCAAACAAATTTTTGCAGATTTAAAATTTCACTCATTTTCGTCAAAATCCTCGCGAGCAATTTCGCGCATTTTATCGTTGATCAGCCCGTAAGAAAAGCCTTGCCGCATCAGATAATCGTAAAACTTTTTCGTCTCGTCGCGACTCCCAGGCAAGCCTTTTAAGCGAATGCGTTTTTTAATCGCTTCTTCAACCAAATCCGCTTCGGGCGTTTCTTCGTAAACTTGTTCGAGCGCGTGTTCGACGGTTTCTTTATCGAGCTGTTTTTGCTGGAGTGTTTGCTGAAGTTTCCGTTTTCCGACCAGCTTTTGCCTGAGCTTTGAAGCGGCGAAATCGTGCGCGAATTGTTCGTCGTTAACGAATTTATATTCTTCTAATTTTTGCAGAACCGTTTCGACGATTTCGGCGTTCGTCCAGTTTTTTTCCAACAGACGCTCGCGCAATTCGCCGATTGAGCGCGGTTTGGCGGCGAGAAGCCGGACTGCGCGCTCCATCGTCCGTTTGCGGGCTTTCTCTATGTCTTTGATTTCAACCGGCTCGTCGGATTCGGTTTTCGGACTCCACTTCTTTCTAAACATCTGTAAATTTTAACTCTTTCGCGATTAAAATCTAAACGTGCGTTTCGCACAAAATGTTTTTGCGCCTTCAAGTTAAAATATTCACAATATGATTGCTGAACAGATAAAAATGCACGAGAATTTCGGCTCGCAGTTTTTAAACCATCCGCGCAATGTTTTGGTTTATTTGCCGCCCGGTTACGGTGTCAGCCCGGAAGTACGTTATCCGGTTTTGTATATGCACGACGGACAAAATTTGATAAATCCGGAAGACGCTTTCGGCGGCGTGGCTTGGGGCGCGGACGAAACGGCGCAAAAATTGATTTTGACGGGCGAAATCTCGCCGCTGATAATTGTCGGGATTTATAATACGGGCGGAAAACGGATTGACGAGTACACGCCGGTCAAAGCCGAGCGCGGCAGAATGAAAGGTCACGGCGGACAGGCGGATCAATACGGGCGAATGATTATTGAAGAATTAAAGCCATTTATTGATAAAACATATCTGACGCGCACCGAACGCGAATTTACCGGACTAGGCGGTTCGAGCCTCGGCGGTTTGGTTTCGCTTCACCTCGGTTTTAAACGACCGGACGTTTTTTCGCGCGTGGCGGCAATCTCGCCCGCCATCTGGTGGGCGAACAACCAAATTATCCGCGAAGCCGCTAAATTGACCGAACGAATTCCTTTGCGCATCTGGCTCGACATCGGCAAAAAAGAAGGCGGGCAAATCAAACATCAAGTCCGCGCATTAAAAGAAATGCTGCTCGCGCAAGGCTGGCAATTGGGCGCTGATTTCGCTTATCAGGAAATTCCCGAAGCGCGCCACAACGAACAGGCTTGGGCGGCGCGTTTCGGCGACGTTTTAAAATTTTTGTATCCGAAATTATCTTGAACGGAGTTTTAATCATAGACAAGCCGGAAGGCTTTACGTCGCACGATGTCGTCGGCAGAGTGCGGCGCATTCTAAAAACGCGCAGCGTCGGACACACCGGCACGCTTGACCCGTTTGCGACCGGAGTTCTGGTCGTTTTAATCGGCAAAGCGACCAGACTCGCGCAATTTCTCGACAAAGCCGAAAAAGAATATTTGGCGACAATCCAATTCGGATTTTCAACCGACACGGGCGACAGGACTGGATTGCGACGCGGAGACGCGGAGACGCGGAGACGCGGAGATTTTTCGAGCGAAGAGGTCGAAAATGCGTTATCAAAATTCAGAGGCGAAACGCAGCAAACGCCTCCGATGTATTCGGCGAAGAAAATTGCAGGCAAAAAACTTTACGAGTTTGCGCGCAAAGGCATAGAAATCGAACGCCAGCCCGTTAAAATCAATATTTCAAAATTGGAAGTTGATAACAACGAACAACGAACAACGAACAACGAACAAATCACGATTCGCGTTGCGTGTTCAGCCGGAACTTACATCCGCGTTTTGGCGGAAGATATTGGAAAAGAATTAGGAACGGGCGCGCATCTGGCGGAGCTACGCCGGACGCGAGCCGGAAGTTTCGATTTACGCCGAGCAGTGACGCTTGAAGAGCTTGAGAATCTTGCGATTGAAAATCGAATCGGACAAGTTTTAATTTCCCCAAACGATGCTCTCGGACATTTTCCGTTCGTTGTTTTAGATGAACTCGGAATAGCCCGGACGCTCAACGGAATGAAAACACCAATTTTCTCAAATTTTAATGACGCAGAGTTTGTTCGTTTGTGTGACGAGCGGGAAAATCTTGTTGCCATCGGCGTTTTCGATGAACGGGAACAAGTTATCCAACCGCGAATTGTTTTCGGCGCGGCTTAAAAAGCAATTGACACATTCTGCAATCGAATTTAAATTCATCTCGTCACAATTTGAAATTGCTGAAAGGAAAATCGGATGATTTCACGAAAATTCTCACTATCGGCGGCGGTAAAACTGCTGTTGATTTTATGTTTAATCCTCGGCGCAACCTCCGGCGCAGTTTCGGCTCAGGACAAACCAAACAATTTCGCCGCCGAGCGCGAGCGGGCGATTCAAATGATAAACGATGGCAAATACGTCGAATCTTTGCCGCTTTTTGAAAAGCTCGCCGCCGCGAAAGAAGCCGACGCCGATGTGTTTTTCGGACTCGGAATCGGATTGCTTCATAAAGCAGACCAAGCCAAAGATGTCTCGTCGCGCAAAGAGGGGCGTGTAAAAGCCAGAAATGCGCTGCTTAAAGCCAAAGAGTTAGGCTTGCGAAATCCGCAGCTCGATTCGCTTCTCAGCCAAATCAAACCGGACGGCGGCGAGCGAGGCAAATCGGACGACCCGAAAGCTAACGAAGCGATGAACGAAGCGTTTGCCGCTTTTGCCGGGAAAAATTATTTGAAAGCCGCTGAATTATACGAAAAAGCCGCCCGCCTTGACCCGACTCTGTATGAAGCCGCTCTTTACACCGGCAACAGCTTTTACGGCGCGAAAGAACATGAAAAAGCGGGCATTTGGTTTGCCAAAGCAATCGCGCTCGACCAGAACCGGGAAACGGCGCATCGTTATTGGGGCGATTCATTGATGGTGAGCGGCAAAACCGAAGAAGCAAAGAATAAATTTTTCGACGCCATTGTTGCCGAACCTTACAACCAGATGGCTTGGCGCGGGTTAATTCAGTTCGCGCAAATCAACAATCTCAAGGTCGCGCATCCGAAAATTGACATTCCAACCGGAATCAACTCGAACGAAAAAGGCGACCGGACAACAATCACGCTCGATGAATCCATTCTCAAAGACAGCAAAGACGGCTCCGCCGCGTGGATGATGTACGGGATTAGCCGCGCAGCCTGGCGCACGAGCGAATTCTCCAAGAGATTTCCCAACGAAAAAACGTATCGTCATAGTCTGGCGGAAGAAGCCGCCGCGCTGAGAAGCGTTTTGGAAGCGGTTAAAAACCAAAGCAAAGATATTAAACAGCTCAATCCGTCGCTCAAATTATTGCAGGAAATAAACGATGCCGGACTGCTCGAAGCCTACATTTTGCTTGCCCGACCTGATGCCGGAATCATCCGCGATTACGATGCTTTCCGGCAAAACAACCGCGACAAATTGAAGCGTTATCTCACGGATTTTTTGATTCTCGAAAAAGGAGCGTCAAACGAAAAAAAGGCGGTTAGCTAACCGCCTTTTTTATTTTTAGATTGCCGCAGAAATTATCTTGCAGCAGCAGTTGGCGCGGGCAAAGTTTTGCGCGGCATTTTTTCGTCCATCATTGCGGTTTGATAAACGAAAGCAGCCATAATCGTCGCCGCTTGTTTCATATCGTCCGCCTGAATCCGGTCGTAAACGTCCTGATTCGAGTGGTGTGTGCGCGTGTCGTATTCGATTTCGTCTTGAATGAATTGGAAACCCGGCAAACCAATAGCATCAAACGCGAGATGGTCTGTGCCGCCCGTGTTCGACATCGTTAAAGTCGCCGCGCCCATTTCTTTGAACGGAGCGAGCCAGGTTTCAAAAATCGGTCTCACACTCGCATTTCCCTGCATATAAACGCCGCGAATCTTGCCGGTTCCGTTGTCGAGATTGAAATACGCCGACAGGTTTTCGTATTTCGGCTTTTTCGTCAAAGCTCCCGCTGCGCCTTGTCCCGCACTCTGCATTTCGCCGAAATGCTCTTTAACATAAGCGCGCGAGCCGATAAGCCCCTGTTCTTCGCCGCTCCAAAGCGCAACGCGAATAGTGCGACGCGGTTTCAAACCGAGTGTTTGAATAATCCGCGCGGCTTCCATTGCGACCGCAACACCGGCGGCGTTGTCTGTCGCGCCCGTGCCGGAATGCCACGAATCCATATGTCCGCCGAGCATCACGATTTCGTCTTTCAATTTCGGGTCTGTTCCCGGAATTTCGGCAATCGTGTTGTAGCCCATCAAATCCTGATCCTGATATTGAACGGCAAGCTCTACGGTCATTTTCGGTTTTTCGCCGTGTTTAATCATTCGCACGAGACGATTGTAATGCTCGCTCGCCATCGTAATTTGCGGAATCATTTTGCCTTCGGCTTCTTTTTGTTGAGGCGAAATTCCGCCGCGACGCTGCATCGCAGCTTGCGGGTCGGCGGGAATTTCCTGTGCGACCGACGCGCCGGAAACGAAAATCGTCCCGCCGTCGCCCCGCGAGCTGTTGTCAATCATCACGGCTGCGCCTTCCTGCACTAAAAGATTCAACCGTTTGAGCGAAAATAATCGCTGCTGCATAAAACGCTGAAGCTGTTCGGGATTTGGAGCGCCTGCGCGCGCTGGCTGGGCTGGCTGCGGCGCAGCCAGTTTTGCCAATTCTTCATCGGTGTAGCGCGCGCCCAGTCCTTTAAAAGCGGCTTCGAGCAAGCGGGCGTCAGAGACGAGAACGATTTTGCCGCGAAGCTGTCCTTTGTATTTTTCGAGCGCCGCGTCGTCCTTTGCATCGAGATAAACGACATCACCCGTGACCGCGCCGTTTGTTCCCGGCGACCAGGCTTTCGGGTAAGCGATAACCGGAAACGCTTGCGGCTCGACGACTTGAGCCGAAAAGCTCTTTAGCGACCAGCCGCGTCCGAACGGTCCGAAAGGTTCGAGATGCGCGTTTTGCATACCCCATTTCGCCATCGTGTCGCGCGTCCATTCGTTAGCGCGTTTCATTTGCGGCGAATTGGTCAAGCGCGGTCCGATCACGTCTGTCAGATAACTCAAAGTGTCCATTACTTTCGAGTTTTTCGTACCTTCATCTTTGATTTTGGCGAGAACATCGTCCGGCGCGCGATAAACGGATTTTGCGGACGCAGCGGCAGTACCACCGCCATTATTAGTCGAGCCGGTTTGCGCGAAAATTGCGTAATTGGGCGCAGCGAGCAATGAGGAAAGCATCACTGCGGCAGCGATTTTTTGTCTTAACATTTTTAGAAGCTCCTAAATTTTATAACAGAATCGAGCTGTGTTTGGTTTAGCTTGAAAGTTGTTGAATTTATACTGCGCGCATCAGGGAAAAGTTTCAAGTCCGCCAGGTGAAAATATAAGTCGGCGGCAGATTGCGCCAGACAAGTTTGCTGCGATGAGCTTTGCCGTATTTTTTGTTCATCATTCGGCGAAACTTTTTGGCGGGCGGCAAAGGTGTTGAGGTGGCGTATTGAATCGTCCGAAATTCGCATCCGCCGCGCTGCATAAATTTATCGGCTTCCGCCAAAACCGCTTCGCTCACTTCTTCGGGCAAAGACGCAAACGGCAAACCGGAAATAATGTATTTCACCGCGCCTAAACCCGATTTTTGATGAATCTCCGTAGCGCGACTGGCGTCGTCACAAACAATGTTCAGATGCGGAAATTTTTCGTGCAGAATCTGCGCCAACTCTTCGTTTAGCTCGATTCCGAGATATGCGTCCGGCGATGGCAAAATCTTTTCAATCGCTTCGGTAAAAGGTCCCGTACCGCAGCCCAGCTCCAAAACGATGGCGTTTTCATTCGGCTTAATGCCTTTAACCATTCGCTTGGCGGTCGCCGGCGAGCTTGGGAAAACCGAGCCGACGGTCAAAGGATTTTCCAGAAATGCTTTTAAAAATGCTGTTGCTTCGCTCATTAATAAAATTCAGACAAATTTAATCACAAAGTCGCGCAAATTCACACATTTTTTTATTCTCTGCGCTTTTAGTTGTGATTATTGCAGTTACTTTCAGCTAAGATTTGATTTATAGCAGATTTACCGGGTCAATTTCCAGATTAACCGCGCGCAAATCGCAATTTTTTTCTTCGGCTTCCGCCCAAGCCAAATCCAGAGTCTCGCGCAACGCGCGGCGATTTTTCGCTTTTACCAAAATCTGCATCCGAAACTCGTTTTTCAATCGGGCGAGCGGCGCGGGCGCGACGCCCAAAATACGGCAAGCGTTTTCACGATTCGCATTTTCCAGACAAGCGCGCAAAATCTCGCCGGTTTCGAGCGCGTGAACATAATCCGGGTGATGAATCAGCAAAGACGCGAGCGCGGAAAACGGCGGATAACCGAGTTTTTGGCGAAAAGCGCGCTCTGTTTTGTAAAAAGCCGCGTAATCCTGCGCGCAGGCGTGTTTTAAAGCGTAATGTTCCGGGTAAAAAGTTTGAATCAAAACTCTCCCGGCTCGCTCGCCGCGCCCCGCTCGCCCGGCAACTTGCGTAATAAGTTGAAACGTCCGTTCAGCGGCGCGAAAATCCGGCAATCCGAGACCTGCGTCAACCGAAACCACACCGACCAGCGTCACATTCGGGAAATCGTGACCTTTGGCGAGCATCTGGGTTCCGACGAGCATATCAATTTTGCCTTCGGCAAAATCGTGCAGAGTGTCTTCCAACAGATGTTTTTTGACGGTCGTGTCGCGATCAACGCGCGCGATTCGCAAATCGGAGAATTTGCGGCGCAGACGGTCTTCAATTTGTTCTGTTCCTTCGCCCAAGAAATTAATATATTTGCTTTGACAAGCCGGACAAACGCGCGGCGTCTTTTGGCGAAAATTGCAGTAATGACAAACCAGCGCGTTTTCTTTACGGTGAAACGTAAGCGTCACGTCGCAATTCGGACAGCGCACGGTTTCGCCGCACGCGCGGCACAAAACAAACTGCGAATAACCGCGACGATTGAGCAAAACAATTGATTGCTCGCCGCGCTCGTGCGTTTCTTCGATTGCAGCGAGCAGCAAGGGCGATAGCGTTTCGTCTTTGCCCGTAGCTTTAAAAACCTCGCGCATATCAACTATTTCCGCTTCAGCCATCGGACGATTGCCAATTCGCGCGGGCAGCGTGAGGCGGCGATATTTTTCGCGTTCAGCGTTGTAAAACGATTCGAGCGCGGGAGTTGCCGAACCCAAAATCACGACCGCCTTTGCAAAACTGGCGCGCACGACGGCGACATCGCGGGCGTGATAAAACGGCGATTCCTGCTGCCGGTAAGAACCGTCGTGTTCTTCGTCAACGACGACGACGCCCAAATTTTCAAGCGGCGCGAAAACCGCCGAGCGCGTCCCGATGACAACTCGCGCTTCGCCTGCCTTGATTCTGCGCCATTCGTCGAAACGCTCGCCGACCGAAAGCGACGAATGCAAAATCGCCACCGCTTCGCCGAAAATCACGCGCAAGCGGCGCGAAAAAACCGGCGTCAAAGCGATTTCCGGGACGAGCATCAACGAGGTTTTTCCTTGCTGAAGCGCAAACTGCATCGCGCGAATATAAATTTCGGTTTTGCCGCTGCCCGTGACGCCGTGCAGCAGAAACGCTCGATACTCATTTTCCGAAGCGGCGTGAATAATTTCCGACAAAACTGCGGATTGCTCCGCAGTCAAAACCAAATCGTTTTTCTTCGGCAATTTGGCGTGCGCGAGCGGATCGCGCCGAACTTCGCGGACGAAAGTTTCTACAACGCCGCGTTTTTCGAGCGTGTTGATTGCCGAAGCGGAAACTTCGGCGGCTTCGAGCAATTCGGCGAAACCGAATTCGCCTTCATTTTCAAGTAAAAACTCAATGACCCGATTTTGCCCTTCGGTTAATTTTTTAGCGCCGTTGCCGTTTTCGCCGTGGTTTTCCGGCGGAAGCAGCCGCACGGCTTTGCGGCGTTTCGGTTTCGCCTGCGTAGTCAAAACGCGGTGAAAAATTTTAATCCAGTTTTTAGCTTCAAGCTCACGGATGTTTCTTTTCGCCGCCGTTTCGCCAAAACTTTTTCCCAATTCGCGCAGCGAAATTTCCCCCTTTTCGGCGACGAGCCGCAAAATCTGCGCTTTCGCGGTTTTTAATTGTTTTTCCGAGAGCCGCAAAATCTCGTCTTTGCCAAACGGAGTTGCAATGCAGATTTGCTCAATCGTCGCATTGACTCCGGCGGGCAAAGCGGCTTTGATGATTTCGCCCCACGAACAACTGTAATAATCGGCAATCCACGCTGTTAAGCGTAAAATTTCGGGCGCAATTATCGGCTCCAAATCAATTAATTCAAGCGCGTCTTTAATTTTCTCCGTTTCCAAACCGAGCGCTCCGTCCAATTCATCGTGCAGCGCGACTGCGTAAGCCGTCATTTGTTGATTGCGAAACGGAACGAGCAGACGCGCGCCGACGCGCGTGCGAGCGCGTAAGCCGTTCGGCAAACGGTAAGTGAAGGTTTGTCGAATGGGCAGCGGCAGCGCGACTTCGACAAATTCAGCAGCCGGAACATTCGGATTTTTATCTGCAATCGGCATTGAGCGTATCAAATCAAATGCCAAAGATAGCTAAAGCCAAACTGCGCGGCAAGTCTGGACACAAGAAAAAGCCGATTCAAAAAACCATTTTGAATCGGCTCAGCGTTTTATTGGGTAACAAATTTTACTGTTCGGCATTAAAGTTTAGCTCTGCAAGCTTTTCGTTGACGGTGATTACCTTTGGCGAGAACAAATAGCGTTTGCTAAGAATATTGATGGTATAAGTTTTTCCGACACCGACTTCTAAAAATTGATAATAGCCCAGGCTGTTGGTATGAGCCGTTTTCGTTTCACCGTTTTGATCGGTCAGATAAACTTGCGCGTTGCCGATTCCGCGCTTGCCGTTCATTACACGTCCGGCGACTGTCACCTCGGCTGCGGTTGGCGCAGTTTGCGATTGGAAGCAAAAACTGATGTGGCTGATGCCGAATTGAGAGTTGATTGTCGTCAATCCGCTGCCCATTTGTGTTCCAATCGGATAAGCGTAAACATTGACTCCGCCGCCATTTTCGATAGAGCCGCCTTTGACTATAACGGCGGTTATCATTTTGTCGGAAGTAAAATCAAAAGAGTTGCCGGTTCTTTTTATTGTAACCGAGCTATAAGGATTTTGCGCTAAAGTCGGTGACACTTGCTGATTGCCGCCGTTGCTGTTTATAAAAGGGTAAGACGAAGTTCCCGCCGGCGGATTAAAATCAAGTTTTAATTCGTTATCCATTAGAATATGGGCGAACATATAATCGCTGGAATCATTTAATTCTTTACAGGTAATATTACCGTTGCCGCTTGGATTCTGAATCAGCGTCGGAGCGGATATTTGCTGAGATGCGTCCTGAATCGTTGTCAAATTGATGAGCTTTTGTGCCGTCGAATTGACTGTCATTGCGGCGATGCAGATTACCAAAGCGAAAAATCGGATTGCACTAACTTGTACGGAATTTTTTCTTTCAATGAGATTCATTTATTTGCCCTTTTAACTGAGATTAGTTAGAGAGATTTTGGTTATGCGCCATTAAATACACTTCCAACCGAACGCAGCGGTAATAATTTGAGTTCGCTGACGCTTGTTTAAATACAGTTCGACTGTGATTCGGGCGCTTTTAAAATTGCAGGAATCGAGCTAATTCCAATGAGCTTTGCAACTTAGTTGTTCGATAAAGCGCTTACTGCGACTTTATTTTTATTTTCTATTCCAGAGAAATATTCATAACGACCGAATTTGCAAAATTGACCGACCAATTTTGCAAAAAATCGGTCAAAGCAGTTTTTAGGGCGGGGCGTTCAATCAGTCAAAACGCATTGAAAGAATTTATTTTGAAGCAGATAGCTCATTGCGGATTTTTTTCATATCTTCCCAGACTTCGCGTTTTTTCGTCGGATCGCGTAGCAAATAAGCCGGATTAAAAGTCGGCATTATTCGTGCAAAACCGCCGTAATCGTGAAATTCGCCGCGCATTTGCGAAATCGGTTTTTTCGTGTTCAAAAGAGCTTTGGTCGGAGTCGCGCCGAACGCGATTATTATTTCCGGGCGAACAACGGCGAGTTCTCGATGCAGATACGGAATGAAAAAGTTTAAAATGTCAGGTGTCAGCTCGTCTCCGGCGGAAATATATTTGACGGTGTTTGTCAGATAACAATCTTCGCGCTTCAACCCAATAGAGTTCAAAATTTTCACCAGCATTTCGCCCGCCGGTCCCATAAACGGACGCCCGCTCGCAGCATCCGGCGCACCCGGCGATTCGCCGACAACCGCAACGCGCAAACCAGCCGAACCTTCGCCGAAAATAAACATTCGACTCTGCAAAGCCGGAATCGCTTTCGCCTTTTCGAGCAATTCCTGATTCACCTCATCAAGCGTTTCCGTCGGCTGCGTTTCTTCATCGGCAAACAAAAAATTTTGCATAAGGCTGAATTTGAAGCTAGCAGAAACAAGCTAGCGATAAGCTATTAACGACTCAAAAAATTATTTCTTTCCGCCTTTCTCCTTCGGTTGTGGGTTCTTATCCAAGCGGCTAATTTCTTTTTCTTTAAGAGTAATCAAATTAAACTGCAAACCTAATATCGAGCGGAAACAGGAACATCACCATTCATCCCCCAGTGAATCGCACGAAAACCGTCTCTGCTTTGAAGCAAATACCAAATACCGTTGCGGAAAACCGCAATATCATGTCGCCCATCGCCGTCGTAATCTCCGGGAACCGGTTCATCACTCGAAATTCCCCACTGCACAGCTCGAAATCCTTCAGTCGAGTTGAGCAAATACCAAATTCCGCTTGATGGACGATAGACTGCGAAATCCGCCCAACCGTCACCATCAAAATCCCCGATCAAGGGAATGTCAGTTGAAATTCCCCATTGAAAACTCGTCATACCTCCGTCAGAGGAGCGCAGGACATACCAAAAGCCATTTGAGGGACGATAAACGGCTATGTCAGTAATTCCATCAAAGTCGTAATCTGCCGGAACAGGAACATCTCCATTCATACCAAATTGAATTGCACGAGAAACACAATATAAACAAGTGAAATACCAAGTTCCGTTTGACGGACGAAAAACCGCAAAATCGGGATCATAATTGCCGTCGAAATCTCCGCTGACAGGTATATCGCCCGTCAAGCCCCAGTGAAATCGAGTTCCGTTGTTAAAGCCGCTTCCTCTTAAATTAAAATAACCGGGAGAATCCGGCGACGGTGCGGCGTTCCACCAATAGAAATAGCTGTAATACCCTTCTTGGTAAGGTTTGGGCATAAATTTGCCAATTGGCGTTTGCGGGCGAAACGAGTATGCGTATTGGTTTCCACTGCCCAAATAATAAAAAGTATTATTGTTCTGTCTCACGACGGCAAAATCGGTTATGTCGTCGCCGTCAAAATCGGCGAAATGAGTTCCGACGGAATTAAATCCAACATACCGCTCGACCAAAATATTTCCGTTTATCCCGCGAACAAAAATGAATTTGCCATCCTGCTGTACCGCAATATCCGATGGATACTCGCCGCCGCTTCTGCCGACAAATCTTCCCTGGGCGTTAACGTAAATCGTATTTCCGGTTAAATAACTGCCGGACATCACAAAAGAACCATCGTTACGAACGGCTATTAACTCGCCTGCGCCGCCCGCCAATCTATCGTCAATCTGTCCGTTGCTCGAAAGACGATGAGTTCCGCCATTGCCGGTAACCATAATCCTGCCGTCGGGCAAAACCGCCATATCAAAACCGCCAACGAACGACATAAATGGTGAGGGCGGTAAAGTAACTTTGCCGGAGCTGCCAAAATCCGGCGCAATTTCTCCGGTCGGCAACAGTCCGACTAAAATGCTTTCGTAAAAATCCGCGCCGGGAGGCGGAAACGGTCGTTTCTGTGTGCCGCCGATTAAGATTCTGTCGTTTTGAACAATTGAAACAGCAAATGCCGATTCATCAGTCACGTCATTATAGTTCAGATAAACAAAACCGCCTCTAAAGCTGCTATCGAGACTGCCGTTTGGGTTAAACCGAAAAATCGCGATTTCACCGTTATTTTGCGATGTATAACCGGCTGCGACAATTTTACCGTCCGACTGAACTGCAATGCTGTTGAAAGAGTCAAACGTTGATTGATTAATCGTGAGAAATCCGCTTCCCCCGAAAGAAGTGTCTAGAGTTCCGTTGGAATTAAAACGGGCGACGAGAAAATCACTGTTTGTTGAATCTCCGATACGCTGAATTTTTCCGGCGACAACAATTTTTCCTTCATTCGTTAAAGCGGCGGATTGAAAATAGTCATCAAAATTAGAAATAGCCGCATAAACTTTGCCGCCAGTGCCGAACGCGGTGTCTAAGCTGCCATTGACATTCAGTCGAACAATTAAACCATCTATTCCAGTTTCCTGCCTCGAAACGCCTCCAACAACAACAATTTTGCCGTCCGGCTGAATTATGCTTGCTCTCCCCCAGCCTTGTTCTACACCTATCGCCGCAACTCCTTTGTTTCCAAAAGAATTATCAGAAACCGCTTTTGCCCTTACAATACCCGTAAAAAGCGGAAATAATGTGATAACAAAAATCACTTTTGCTATTGAAAAATAAGGAAAGCCAAAAATTTTCATAAATCTCGCCTGATGAGATAAAAAGTTTAATGACTCAAAAACGACAGGTGTTCTTCTACTTTGCGTTACTTCAAGCGTGAAAATGTGCCGCAGTTATAACAGAGAAAAATGCTGAAAGCAATGTTTTTTCTACTAAGTAACCCTTGATTTAACGAAGGAGCCGGTTTCTTTATCAAGATAGGCTGCATATAACAAAAGATTGAACCGCCGGGATACTGAGAAAAGGAACTAAATATTTTTATTCTTTTTCTCAAATTCTTTTCAGGCATCTACACCTCGGCAATGAAAATCATTTGCCAGTTTTCGCCAATTCGTCGCGCACTTTTTTCATATCTTCCCAAGTTTCGCGTTTTTTTGAAGGGTCACGTAAAAGATAAGCCGGGTGAAAAGTCGGCATTACTTTAATGCCGTAATAATCCTGAAATTTTCCGCGAATTTTGGTGATTCCTTCTTTCGTGTCGAGCAGATTCTGCGTCGCCGTGTTGCCCATTACGACGATGATTTCGGGGCGCGCGATAGAGATTTCGCGCATTAAAAATTGGCGGCAGGTTCTGGCTTCCTGAATCGTCGGAGTGCGGTTTTGCGGCGGGCGGCAGCGGTTGACGTTGCCGATTAAAACTTCTTCGCGTTTTAAACCGATGGCTTCGATGATTTTGGTCAAAAGCTGTCCGGCGCGCCCGACAAAGGGGCGTCCTTCGGCGTCTTCGTTCGCTCCGGGCGCTTCGCCGACAAACAGAATGCGCCCCGTCCAATTGCCTTCCGTATGGACGATTTTCGTTCTGCCCTGATAAAGCGGGCAGCGCACGCAATCGCCGATGTCGGCGCGGATTTCTTCGACGGTTTCGTTCGATTCCGGGAGCGTTGCCGATTCCGGCGTCAGATCGCCAAAAAGTGAACCTTCCATTTTTGTTTCCTCTGATTTTTTTGCAAAATTCTGCGGCGGCGCGACATTTATTGGCTCTGCAATTTTTTTTAGAATTTCCGGCGCGTTCGATTCCTCCTCGCACGCTGCAACCGACGGCGAGATTTTTGACAATTTTGTCGCTTCCAATTTATCGCGGAAAGAATTTAAACGAGGCAGCGGCTTTGTTTGGGGCGCAGCAACAGGTTTCGGCGGCGCGGTTTTGTTCACGGGCGGCACATAAGCCTGAAAAGCGGGCGGCGCGGTTCTTAAAATCTGAGGCTGTGTTTCTTCCGTTTTTTCCGCGATAAAATCGGTTTCCAATCCTGCAACGCCCAATTCTTGCGCAAACGCTAAATGCTCGCGCACGTCCGCAAGCAATTCCAAAAAATCTTCGCGCAGGCTTTCAGCCATAAACTATCGTTTCCGTCGCAATTTTATCACTTCATCGAGTATTTTGTGTGCGGCTTCGTACTTTGAAACGAGCGGCAGAGCCAGCGGTTTTGTTCCGTTTTTCGATAAAATCGTGATTTGGTTTGCGTCCGCGCCGAAACCGGAATCGGAGCGCGAAACATCGTTGGCGACAATTAAATCCAAATTTTTCGCAATCAATTTTTGCCCGGCGTGTTCCAAAACATTTTCGGTTTCGGCGGCAAATCCGACGACCAGCAAATTCTCGCCGCGCTTTGCCGAAACATCCGCCAAAATATCAGGCGTTTTTTCGAGTTCGAGAATAAAGTCAGCATTTTTCTTTTTGATTTTCTCAGTCGCGCGTTTTTTCGGACGATAATCGGCAACTGCCGCAGCCGCAATAAAAACCGTCGCATTTTCAATTTCGCTCAAAACCGCCCGGTGCATTTCTTCGGCTGAAACGCCTCTCACGACTTTTACGTTTTCGGGCAATTCAACGCTGACAGTTCCCGCAACCAAAACAACTTCCGCGCCTCTTTCGCGTGACGCCGTCGCCAGCGCGGCGCCCATTTTCCCGCTCGAATAATTTGAGATGAAACGCACCGGATCAATTTCCTCGCGCGTCGCTCCGGCGGTTATTAAAATCCTTTCGGATTTAAGGTCTTCGGTCTTTGGGGTTCGGGCTTCGGAAATTTTCTCCTTTTCTCCTCTTCTCCTTTTCTCCTCTTCTAAAATTTCCAAAGCGCGCCGAACAATCACATCCGGTTCGCTCAAACGTCCGGGTCCGACGGTTTTGCAAGCCATTTCGCCCGTGTCCGGTTCGACAAAATGTACGCCATCAAGCCGCAGTTGTTCTAAATTGCGCTGCGTTGCCGGATGCAGCAGCATTTGCGTATTCATTGCCGGAGCGATTAAAACCGGCGCGGTCGCGGCGAGATAAGCCGTTGAAAGAAAATCGTCGGCAATTCCGTTGGCAAATTTGGCGATGATATTGGCGGTGGCGGGCGCGATTAAAAGCAAATCAATGTTTTGCGAAAAATTGATGTGCGCAATTGGGTCAGGATTTTCGGGCGCGTAATCATCAACTAAAACGTATTTTTCGGTCAGAGCGCGGAAAGTTAAAGGCTGAACGAATTCGGTCGCGTGGCGCGTCATCGCTACCTGCACTTCGCATCCGGCTTTTTGCATCCCGCGCAAAACCTCAACCGCTTTGTAAGCCGCGATTCCGCCCGCAACTCCCAATCCGACGCGCCATTTTTTATTCTTCTCGTTCATTGCTTGAACCGTTCGCAAATGTAGCATTTACGCCGCCGCGACTGCAAAATCTCTTTGCAAGTGCCGACTGGATTTGTGCTAAACTTGGAAGACGAAACCGTTTTATTTAAAAGCTCTTCGGACGTTATGCGATTAGTGTCGAAAATTTTGGTTGTCTTTGTTTTGCTGTTGACTGCGGCTTTAATCGCGCCTGCGCAAACGCCGAAACCGAAAAAACAAATTCAGAAAAAATTCGGTCCGAATGTCCAAGCCTATCTCGATTATCTTGAAACCGAATTAACAGTCACCGATGCGCGCGAAAGCCAGCGCGAGGTTAGCCCGGAATATATTCGACATAACTTTAACCGCGTTACCGCGCTGCGTCAGTTTGCCATCAAGCTCGCCAGCGAATCCGAGGTTGATTACGTGCCGGAGATGGAAGCAATCGTCGAACGCGAGTTTCATCTGCTTTTTTCCGAAAACGTGCCGAAACCGGCAACTTTAAAAGCCGGAGAAATCTACGACTCTTACCGATTTTTAGGCAGCGTCCGCAACCGCGAAGTTTTCTATATTTTCTCGCGGCTCGATCCGTTTGAAGAAGAAGCCCTGAAACCCAAATCGCAAAACACGCCAAACGCCGCCGCGCCACAAACCGAACCGATAAATCCGCCTAAAACCGGGATCAAAGCCGCCGCTGAAACCAAACCGGAAACGCCAAAGGAGCAAATAACACGCGACAGAATTTTGTACGGTGCCGACGGCAAACCCCAAAACCGTGAAAAACAACCGAACAAGTAAGTTTAAAGACGATGATTGCCCAGCCCAAACAAAAATATACGCTCGAAGAATATCTGGAGCTTGACGAAAAATCGGAAGAAAAATTCGAGTATTGGGACGGAAACGTCTGGACGATGAGCGGCGCGAGTCTGGCTCATAACACGATTGTTAAAAACTTTCTGCGGCGTCTCGACGAACGTCTCGAAAAACACGGATGTAGAGTTTTTCCTTCTGATATGCGGATTTTTGTGCCCGATTATCCGCCGTATCGCTACCCTGATGTGACCGCTTTGTGCGGCAGACCTGAAATCAAGAAAACGGGCAATCTTGAGCTTTTGACAAATCCGCAATTGATTGTAGAGGTCTTGTCGGACTCGACCGAAGGTTTTGACCGCGGCGACAAATTTTCTTATTACAAATCAATCGAAAGCTTTACCGAGTATTTGCTCGTAGCGCAGCACCGACCGCACGTTTCGCAATTTATCAAACAAGGCGAGAGATTTTGGAATCACACTGAGTACAACGGTTTGGAAGAAGCCGTTGCGCTCCGGTTTGCTCCGTGTGAAATTAAGCTCAGCGAGATTTACCGCGAAGTCGAATTTACGGAAAGACCGTTTTTTGACGACTCGATTATCAAATGAATCAACCGTCGCTTTTCGATGTTCCGACTAAAACCGTTGACGCGGCGCGTCTCGTACTTTATGCGCTTGGCGAATTTCAAGCGCGCCGGAAAGTTTTAGCCGAAAGAGAATTGCCGCTCGACCGCCTGCGCGGAGCTTTTCGCCGCGCGGCGGAACAATTTGAAACGGAAGAATTGCCTGACGAGCAAATCGCGCACGAATTGGAAAATCTCGGAGCAAAAATACAGCGTTTGCCGTCGTTCAGAGCCAAACACCCGTTTCACATAACGGTGCAAACTGAATTGGCGGATCGCGCATTTGAATTTTACAGACAGGTTGTTTCGCAAAAGGCGGAGGCAAAACAGTGAAAGTTTAAAATAAAAAGCAAAAAGAACAAGGGGTTTTATGAACAAATATGGTGATTTATGGCTTTATGTTGAGAAAGCCAAACCGGAAATAGAAATATCTTTACGTGAAAATCTGCCGCTTGCGCCCGCCGCGCTTGGAACGGATTTTAACGAAGCTCTCGTTTACGCGATGTTTCCAGGCGGTAAACGTCTGCGTCCGGTCTTAACTCTTCTGGCTGCCGAATTGGTCGGCGGGGCGAGTGAAAAGGTTTTGCCAGCCGCCGCCGCGGTCGAATTTGTTCACACCAGCTCTTTGATTTTCGACGATTTGCCGTGTATGGACGACGCCGATGAACGGCGCGGCAAATCTTGTCTGCACCGAAAATTCGGCGAAGGAAACGCTGTTTTAGTCGCGCTCGCTTTGCTCAATGCTTCGTATAATCTGGTTTTCGCCGGAATGAAAAACGATTGTACGATGTGCGCGACGGCGGCAATCAAAGCGCATCGAGAATTAACCGAATGCATCGGGGCGGCGGGAATGGTCGGCGGGCAATCAATTGATTTGGCAGCCGCTAAGTCAGACGCTGTTGCGCCGGAAAAATTTGAATCGCTCAGAAATTTGAAAACGTCGGCGTTGATGCGCATGGCGCTGAGTTTGGGCGCGATTCTTTCAGGGGCAAATGAAAATCAGTTAAATGCGCTCTCGCGTTTCGCCGAATTGCTCGGCGACGCTTATCAAACGAGCGACGATTTGCTCGATTTACAGGAGGATTTGCACATTTCGCAAATTACCGAACGCCGGGAAACTTTTGCTCTCACACAAGGCGCAATGAGAACGCAAATCAGAGTCGGAAATTTAATCTCAACGGCGAAAGACGTTTTGTTGACCGAGTTCGACAGGCGCGAACCGGCGAATATGCTATGCGAGATGGCTGATTATGTCGCCGAGCGCCGCGTTTGACCGATGGAATCAATCGCCGCTAAAAACTTTCCGCAAACTCCGGTTGAATCGCGCGCCGAACTCGAACGCGCTTATGAATTTTGCCGCCAAATCACAAAAAAACACGCCAAAAGTTTTTATTTCAGCGCGCGTTTCTTAAAAAAAGAAAAGCGCCAGCCGATTTACGCGCTTTACGCGCTTTGTCGTCTGGTTGACGATGAAGTTGACGCCGCAGAAGTCGGAAGCGAGCGCGAAGCAATTGCGGCAGTCGAAAATTGGAAACGCAAGCTCGACGAAATCTACCAAAATGCGGAGTGCGGAGCGCGGAGCGCGGATTTTCACAACGAACAACGAACGACGAACAACGAACAAGCAAAAGTTTTGCTTGCTTGGCGAGAGATGTTGAAAAAGTATCGAATCCGGCAGGAATTGCCGCTCGAATTGATGCGCGGCGTGGTTCAGGACACGCACGTTAAGCGCTACGAAAGCTGGCGAGAGCTTTACGTTTATTGTTTTCGCGTGGCTTCGACAGTTGGGTTAATGTCTTCGGAAATTTTCGGTTATGAAAAACCGGAAACATTGGAATACGCCGAAGCGCTCGGAATTGCGATGCAGTTGACGAATATTTTGCGCGATGTTCGTGAAGACGCGGCGATGAATAGAATTTATTTGCCTCAGGAAGATTTGCGAAAATTCGATGTCTCCGAAGAACAGATTTTTGCCGGGCGAGTTGATGATAATTTTATCGCTCTGATGCGATTTGAAATCGAACGGGCACGGCGTTATTACCGAAAAGCCGAACTTGGCATACCGCTGCTTGAGAAAGACGCCCGTTTTTGCGTTTTGCTTGCCGCCAGAATTTACGCGGGGATTTTAAATGAAATCGAACGGCAAAATTACGACGTTTTCGCAGCCCGCGCCCATACCACAAAATTTCAAAAAATCCGCGCAATTCCCGGCATTTGGCGCGAAGCTCGGCGAGTGCGACCGTCAATTCAAAATTCCGCAAAATCGCGCTAACTACTGTTCCGACACCGATTTCAAATTGTCGTCCGGCTGTCTGTCCACAAGCAGCGCAAACGGATCAATTCCGGCTTTTTCGGGCAGCTCATCAACAGTAAAAGTAAAAACGTTTTCCGGTTTGTTTATTTTTACGCGCTCGCGGTGAATCGTTTTGCCGTAACGCTTGCCGCTTTCGGGCGCAGCAAATGCGCCGATTTCGATGAAATCGTCAATCGGGACTTCCTGCTCCAAGCCTTTTTCGTCGGCTTTTAGTTTTTGCGTCAGCACTTTTATCGTCACTTCGAAACGTCCGTTATCGCGTTTTTTGGCAGTTGCTTCGGTAGTGCGATTGGCGAACAGCGTGATGTCTTCGAACAAATCTTTGAGCAAATATTGAAATTCCGGCGGCGTTTGTCCTCTGAGCGCGTCGGTTAAGACGTAAGAAGTCGGATACGGCGCGTCTTTGTAAGCGTGTTTTTGAATGATTTCGCGCAAAGCCGCGTTTACTTTGTCCTCGCCGATCATTTCTTTGAGGTAATACATCACGAGACTGCCTTTGTTGTAATGAATGTAGCCTTGATCGGCTTCGACCGTTTGCAGTGGTTGTTCTTTCATCAATTCGCCGCCGCGCCCGCGAAGGTAAGCGTCGGCTTCATACTGCAAAAACTTTCGCATCATATCGCGACCGTATTCTTTTTCCATTATCATCAACGCCGTGTATTGCGCCAGCGTTTCCGAAAGCGAAGTCGCGCCCTGCATATTTGCTCCGCAGACTTGATGCGCCCACCATTGATGCCCGATTTCGTGAGCGACGATGTAAGTCGCCATATCAATCGCATCCGGCGTTTCCAAATTTGCAATAAAACCGATGCTTTCGGAATAAGGCATTGAGCCGGGAAAAGCTTGCGCAAAGCTGCCGACGCGCGGAAATTCAATAATGCGAAGCTGTTTGTGACGATACTCTCCGAAATTTGCGGTCGCATATTCGTAAGTTCTGCGAAGCGCGTTCATCATTTTCGGGACGTTCCATTCGTGACCTTTGTGATAATAAACTTCGAGATTTACGCCATTGACGATTTCGCGCGCAACTTCATAACGCGCCGACAAGAACGAATAAAAATTTAATGCCTTATGGTCGAGCCGATAATGGAAATAACGCCGCCCGTTTTCCGTCCATTCCCGAACGAGCGAACCGGGCGCAATCGCCGTTTGGTCGGCGGCTGTACTCATCACGGTTTCGACATTCACCCAATCGGAGTTGTTCGAGATATATGTGTTCATACAATTCGCCGCGCAGTCGCGTTCGAGTCGCGGCATCAATTCTTTTTCCGGCAATCCTTGTCGTCGCCGGTCGTTGCGTTCCTGCAGCTCGGTTCCCGGTTGATAACCGATTTGCGGCGCAATCGTGCTATTAAAAAACGTGCCGTTCGGCATTATCTGCTCCTGTGAAAGATCGTTTTCAAACCCGTGATTGTTGTATTTCACGGTGAAATTCAATTTTATCGTTTCATTCGGCTGAAGCGCGGGCGAGAGCGTGTAAATTTGATAGTTTAAGCGTTCGTCGTTTGTTTCGAGCGCCGCGCGTTCAAGCTCGATGTCGGTCTCGAAATTGACGGCGAGGTTTAAATGAACTTTATCAATCGGCGCGTCGGTTTTGTTTTGCAGAATTTCCTCGCCCCGCATAACAAGGTCGCGGCGTTCAGGGAAAAGCTCGATGTTGTATTTCACATCCACTATGCGCGGCTGCGGCAAATTCTCGTACTGTTTATAGCTTCGTTCATAATCGGCGGCTTTTTTGTGGCGCTCCGATCTCGCTTCGACTTTGTTGACGACAAGCGTGTTGTAATAAACCCACCCGCCGATACAGAGAAAACCGAGCAAAAATGCTGCTCCGACGTTGCCGATTGTTCCGCGTAAACTGCGGAAAGCCTGACCAAACCGGTTTTTATAATGTGTTTCGCGCCCGCGCTGCCACAGCGCAGCCGTTCCAGCCGCGAGCAAGCCGCAGAATAAAAACCAGTACAAACCGAACCAGAGAACTTGTGAAAAATAAGGCGCGATTCCGTAAAAATCCGGGTAGGTGTAATTTGAAAACGCCGCAAAACGAAGCATTTTCGATTCAAACTCGAAATAATTCGCCATAAAGGCGTTGACCATAAAAACGACGACAAAGATAAAATAGCCGACGTATTTGTTCGGCGCGAGCGTGTGCGAGAGCATCGCCAGAATCGCCCAAAAGCCGAAAAATAAAAGCTGAAACAGAAAGAAATCTCGCGCGTAAAGTCCGAGCTGAAAATTATAAAAGCCTTTCAAGCTTTGAAATGCCACGCCGCACAAAACGTCAAGCGCAAGCAAAATTGCGACAATTCCCATCAGCGCGGCGAATTTGGCGCAAAACGAAATCCAGGTCGGAAACGGGAGCGCATCATAAACTTCGTCAAACTTCGCCTCGCGCTCGCGCCAAATCATTGCGCCGGAAAAAAACGTGATAATCGCAATCAAAAAAAGCGAAGACGAACCGTCCAGCAGGTGAATTATTCTGTAGGTCACGGGCAGAGACGAAATACCGTAACCTTCGCCGGTCGAATGATACAAAGTAACCATTACGTCAATGATTGCAAAGAGCGCAATCACGACAAAAACCGTGCTTTTAACAATCGTCCAGAAGTTTATTTTTACTTCGCTCCAAAATCGCGAAAGATTTGTTGCCGCTGTGTCCGTAAGTTGAACCAATGGAATTCGGGCATAATTTTCCGACAAAACTTCTTCATCTTTTGCTTTGCTGCGTTTTGTGCGTTCGGTGAAAGTAAAACGCCAGACCGACACCGCGAGAAAAATCGTCCCGATTCCGACCCACAGCAAGCGATTTGCCAGCATCCAGCCGGTCAATCCGACGCTCAAATTGTTTTTGTCGCTCGCCGTCCAGTATTTTGTCACCAGGTTGTAAGTGTTGATGCCAAACGGGTCAATCATCATCGCCAGAGTTTGATTATCCAAATCCTGCAACAACTCGCCCGCCAGCGAGTAACCGATGAGTAGTGCAACCGAGCCGACGAATGAAGCAATCGTGCTGCGCGTCCAGATTGCGATGGCGAAAATTATCGCGCCGATGAGAAAGGTGTTCGGGACTGCGAAAATAAGAATGCTGTTGAGGTGCGCCAAAAAATTGTATGCGGTATAGCGTTCGGGATCGCTCACTCCGGCGATTAAAGAAGCGAGGACGATGCCGAGACTGACGCCCAAAATCGGAACGACCGCAACAATTACCGAGCCGAAAAATCTGCCGAGCAGATAATCGGTTTTGCGAATCGGAGTGGAGAAAATTATTCCCGCCGTATCCTGCGTAAACTCGCGCGTTGCCGCCGAATTGACGAAAGCGGTCGTCATCAGCAGCATCACGAACGACATCGCCGCGTAAAAATTTTGAATCACGAACGGCGCGTTGCGGAAAGTGTTGTCAACGCCTCCGCCGATTTGAATGTTGTCGCTCGACGTTGCCAGATAAACCAGAAATGTGACGACGGCGAGAAAAACGTAAACCATCAAACGCCGCATCCAATAGCGAACTTCAAAGCCGAAAAACACGGTGAACATTTAGTTTTCCTCCTCTCGTTCGTTTGATCGAGAGTCGGTGATTTGCGCGAAGAAAACGTCTTCCAAATCCGGTTCGACCGCGCGAAAACCATCGCTGGGCGGGATGGGACTAAAAATCCGAATAATCGGCTGACCGGCGACGAGCTTGCTCGAAATAACGCGAAACTGTTGTTGATAATCTTCGAGTTCACCTTTGCCGATTTGTCTGCGCCAGATTTTGCCGGAGAGCGTTTCGAGCGCGGCGGCTGGAGCGCCCGCATATAAAACTTTGCCGTTGTTAATAATCGCCATATTCGTGCAAAGCTCTTTTACGTCTTCAACGATGTGAGTGGAAAGAATGACGATCACGTTTTCACCGATTTCCGCGAGCAGATTGTAAAAACGGTTGCGCTCGCTCGGATCAAGCCCGGCGGTCGGCTCGTCAACGATAATCAAGCGCGGATCGCCGATCAAAGCCTGCGCGATTCCGAAACGCTGTTTCATTCCACCCGAAAAACCGCTCAGAGCTTTTTTGCGGTGCTGGTAAAGATTAACGCGGTTGAGCAGAGCTTCGACAAGCTGTTTGCGCTCGGCACGGTCGCGCACGCCTTTTAAAAGCGCCAGATGATCGAGCATTTCGATTGCCGAAACTTTTTGATAAACGCCGAATTCCTGCGGCAGATAACCGAGGATTTTGCGAACTTCGTGTTTCTGCCGCAAAACGTCCAAATCGCCCAAAACCGCCGAGCCGCTGTCGGCATCTTGCAGCGTGGCAAGCGTTCGCATCAGAGTTGATTTGCCTGCGCCGTTCGGACCGAGCAAACCGAACATTCCCGTCGGAATCGTTAAAGAAACATCGTCGAGCGCCTTAACGCCGTTCGAGTAGGTTTTCGAGAGATTCTCGATGCGAAGCTCCACCTTTAGTTTTCTCCTTGTTTGAATTTCGGAATGCGGAAAAACGCCAAACTTATAACATATTTGACCGAAACCGCGTATTTCATTTTTACGTCCGTCAGCCCGCGAAGTTCGGTTTGATTCTGTTATAATTTGCCGTACATTTCCGAAGGATTCTCAACAAGGTATTTATGAGACAAACAATTTCGCTGATCTTAATTGGAGTTTTGATGATTTTGCCGTTAACAGCTTTCGGGCAAAAAAGCGCCGGACGCGAAGTGAAACAATTGCAATCGCCGCAAAATCCGACGCTTGGAATCGTGATTCACGGCGGCGCGGGCGTGATTACACGCGGGAGCTTGACGCCCGAACAGGAAAAAGAATATCGCGTCGTGCTCGAACAAGCCGTTTTAGCGGGTTATAAAGTTTTGCAGGCTGGCGGCACAAGCCTCGATGCCGTCGAAGCGGCAGTTCGGATTATGGAAGATTCGCCGCTATTTAACGCCGGAAAAGGAGCTGTTTTTACCAGCGAAGGCACAAACGAGTTGGACGCTTCGATTATGGATGGCAAAACTCTAAAAGCCGGAGCGGTGGCGACTCTGAAACACATCAAAAATCCGATTTCACTAGCTCGTCTCGTTATGCAAAAATCGCCGCACGTAATGATGATCGGCGAAGGCGCAGAAAAATTCGCACGTGAAAACGGCGTGGAAACTGTTCCGCAAAGCTACTTTTTCACCCAGCGCCGTTTTGACGCTCTGAAACGGATTCAGGAAGAAGAAAAGAAAAAAGCGGAAGCCGAAAAAGCGGGCAAAAAAGTTTCGCTCGTCGAATCGAAAAAAGACGAAAATCGGCACGGCACGGTCGGCGCGGTTGCGGTTGATAAATTCGGCAATCTCGCCGCCGCGACTTCTACGGGCGGAATGACGAACAAAAAGTTCGGTCGCGTCGGCGACGCCCCGATTATCGGCGCGGGGACTTATGCCAACAACAACTCCTGCGCTGTGTCGGCAACCGGCTGGGGTGAATATTTTATTCGCTTGGGCGTGGCGCGCGACATCTCGGCGATAATGGAATATCAGGCGATGCCGATACAACAAGCGGTTGACGCCGTGATTCAACGAAAGCTGCCCGCGCTCGGCAAAATGGACAACGAAGACGCGGACGGCGGCGTGATTGCGATTGATAAATTCGGCAACATCGGCATTTCGTTCAACAGCGAAGGAATGTACCGCGCTTATATTGATATGAACGGCAAACCGGTAGTGCAAATTTATAAGGATTAAAAAACTTGAAACCGGAAGGAAATGCTTGTCGTAATAGAAAACGACGGCAAAAGTTGCTTCCGTCAAGGACGCGCAAAAGGCGCAAAAGATGTCAACAGTCATCTTCAGTCTTTCATTTTTAATCCTTCTGGCACTGATTGTTTATGCTGCTTCGCGCCGACGGCGCGAGCAGCATTCTTTTTTGTCCGAAACCGAATCGCAAAATCAACTTCATTCGCCGCGCGTCACCGCTCTATTCGCTCCGACCGCGCAGGATTTAGCGAAAATCGAACAGGAAAAACATCATCGTCAACACGCCGAGCAGCGCGAAAACCTTTTGACCTGGGCGACGCTCGTTGATTTTTCAGCTTTAGAAAATCGTCCGGTTCTCGGAGTCGAAAAGCTTTGGGCAAAAAGTTGGACAAAAAATTGGAATGAGGCGGTTGAAATCTTGACCGAACGCGCTCGTTCGGATGACGATATGCGGCGATTGGCGGCGTTTTGCCTTGACAATCAATTCAATGTAAACAGTACAATAATTAATGCTTTCCAAAAAATTTGGGCAGCATCGCCCGATCTTCGGACGACCGGCGAAATGTTTCGCCTCGCGGCAGCCGCAGACAATGCCGATACACTTCTGGACGTTTTAAACGAAGCCGAACAATTCTATCAAACGGGCAAACTGATTGACGTTTCATCATCGGAGCTTTCCGAATTAGCTGAAAACCATTACTGGCTGTTGTCTCAATCTGCTAGAGTTTCCGGCGCCGGTTTTGTCCTCAAAGAGAGATTGGCTGATTTGCGGCGAAAGGAATACGGAATATGCGGGCAAAATCATAAACCTTTTCGATTTTGAAGTCCGGCTCTTTTTCGTGTTATCTTCTGCCCGACGAAAGTTAAATTATTTCTAAATTTTACCCGAAAACAACGTGAATGATTTTTTCGCCAGTTTTAATTTGCTGATGTTGTTTCTGTTAATCGGAGGCGTCGGATTTGTGTTTTTGATCGCTTCGCTGGTTTTGGGCGATTTGTTCGAATTTTTTGAAAGCGGGCACAGTTTCGACGGCGCGGGCGACATTGCGGTTTTGGACAGCCGCGTTTTGAGCGTGTTTGTCACGGCGTTCGGCGGTTTCGGCGCAATCGGCGTGCAGCTTGGTCTGGGCGCAATCGGAAGCACGCTCGCAGGTTTGGGCGGCGGCGTAATTTTTGGCGGCTTGATCGCTTTGTTTGCAAAATTTTTGACTAATCAGCAGGCGTCCAGCTCGGTCAGTGCAGATCAGCTTGTCGGGCGCGCGGCGCAGGTTACAGTCGCAATCAAACCCGACCAAATCGGTCAAATCACCGTTCGCATCGGCGAAGAACGAGTCGAAAAGCTCGCCCGCGCCAAAGACGGAACGGAAATCAAAACGGGCGCAATTGTCCGCATCGAATCAATCGCGGGCGATTCGGTTTTAGTCAGTGCGGAGGAAAACACTAATTCGTTCCTTCCGTCCAAAACGGCTTAAAGGCAGTTTCTTTTTTAGATTGGAGTTAAATATTATGTTCGATTCAGCTTGGTTTCTTTCCATCCCGGTTATTGTTTTGCTGGTCGTCATCGGCTTTATCATTGCGATGATGCTGCTGTCGCGCAATTACATCAAGGTTTCGCCGAATCAGGCGGCGGTGATTTCCGGTCGCCGGCGAAAGCTCGCGGACGGAGCGACGGTCGGTTACCGGCTCGTGCGCGGCGGCGCGACGCTCGTTTTTCCGTTTCTCGAAAAAGTCGAATATCTTAGCCTGAATGTTTTGACAGTTCCGCTGGCAACTTCCCGCGCTTACACGGCGCAGGGAGTTCCGGTTTCGGTCAAAGCGACAGCCAACGTCAAAATCAAAGGCGATGACGAATCTCTGCGCGCCGCCTCCGAACGTTTTCTGGGAATGCCCACTGAGGTTTTTCACCGGCTGGTTTTTCAAACGCTCGAAGGTCACTTGCGCGCAATTCTCGGCACGTTGACGGTCGAAGAAATCAACGCCGACCGTCAAAGCTTCGCTCAAAAACTAACGAGCGAAGCCGCCGGAGATTTGGAAAAAATGGGAATCGGCTTGGACGCGCTGACGATTCAGGAAATCTCGGACGACGAAGGTTATCTGGACGCGCTCGGCAAACGCCGCACGGCAGAAGTCAAACGCGACGCCGAAATCGGTCAGGCTGAAGCAAACCGCGATTCTAAAATCAGAGCGTCGCTCGCTTTGCAGGAAGGCGAAAAAGTTCGCTTGAATACGGAAGCGTTAATCGCGCAATCAAACCGCGAAACCGAAATTCAAAAAGCGCAGGTTGCCGCCGAAATTCAAAAGGAACGCGCCACCGCAGATCAAGCCGGACCGCTTGCCGAAGCCAAAGCGCGTCAGGAAGTTATCGCCGAAGAAGTCCGCATCGAACGAATTCGCACGCAGGAACAAATCGCGGTGCAGGAACAGGAAGTTTTGCGTAAAGAGAAAGAGCTTGAAGCTACGGTCGTCAAACAAGCCGAAGCCGACCGACGCGCCGCAGTGCTTCGCGCGCAGGGCGAACAGGAGGCTTCGATTTTAGCCGCCGAAGGTCGCAAACAGGCGCAAATCGCGCAAGCCGAAGCCGAAGCCGCAACGCTTCAACGCGAAGGTCAGGGACGCGCAGCGGCTGTTCAAGCCGAAGGACAAGCCGAAGCCGACCGTGTCCGCGCGCTTGGATTAGCCGAAGCCGAACGTATCAGAGCGCAAGGTCTGGCGGAAGCCGAAAAGCTTGAAGCGCAAGGTTTGGCGCAGGCAAAAGCCACCGAAGCGCAGGGTTTGGCGGAAGCCGCCGCGATCAAAGAAAAAGCTGCCGCGTGGCGCGAGTTTAACGATTCCGCTCGCCTGCAAACTATTCTCGAAAAACTGCCTTCGATAATCGAAGCCACCGCGCCGGTCTTTAAAGCCGTCGCCGAACCGATGAGCAAGATTGATAAAATCGTGATGATTGATCAGGGTGGTTCAAACGGCAACGGTAATGGCTCAAGCGGAATCAACCGTTTCGCCCAAACCAGTCCGAGCATTATTTTCGGGTTGCTGCAGCAGCTTCAATCGCTCGGTTTGACTGTGCCGGAGGTTTTATCGCAGCTTGGAATCAAGCAGCAGGAAGACGGCAAAATCGTTCTCGCGTCGGAAAAAGTTGTTGAAGTCACTACAAACGGCACAAGCGACGCGAAAAAAGACGGAGTTAGTTAATCGGTTTAAAATCTGATTCGGAAAAACGGCTGCTCTGGGATAGAGCAGCCGTTTTTCTTGAAAAGTGAGTAGGTTATTGTAATCATTATAAAAAACTTTTGTTAGAAAATTTATGATTCCAGAGATTCCAAAAGGATGGCGAGAGCAACTTCAAAATGAGCGCGAAAAACCTTATTTTGTGAAATTAGAAGAATTTGTTGCTGAAGAACAACGCGAGCAAACAGTTTTTCCGCCCCCTAAAAAGATTTTTACGGCGCTTGAGCTGACGCCTTACGAAAACGTTAAAGTTGTGATTCTCGGACAAGACCCGTATATCAGAAAAGGTCAGGCTCACGGATTGAGTTTTTCGGTTGAAGACAAAAGCCAGACAATTCCGCCTTCGCTCAGGAATATTTACCGCGAATTAAAGGATGATTTGGGCGTCGAGCCGCCCAATCACGCGAATTTAACAGCTTGGGCAAAACAGGGAGTTTTAATGCTCAATGTCGTTTTGACCGTCCGCGAAGGCGTTTCAAATTCGCACAAAAACAAAGGCTGGGAAAAGTTTACCGATGAAATTATCAGGCAAATCAATGAGAAAGACAAAACTGTGGTTTTCGTTTTGTGGGGAAAACCGGCTCAAAAGAAAATTGAGTTGATTGACGAAACCAAACACAAAATCGTGCAAGGCGCGCATCCGTCGCCGCTTGCCACAGGCTTTTTGGGCAGCCGTCCTTTTTCACAAATCAACGAAGCACTGAGAAAAGCCAAACGCGGAGAAATTGATTGGCAAATTCCCGAATAATATTCATTCGTTTTCGGTTACAGGAACAGGGGTCGAACCCGAGTTTTTTGAACGATTAGCCAGCCAGCCGCGAAAACGCCGGAAGGCTAGCGAAAGTCCGGTATAAACAAGCAAACTTCCGCCCAAACACGCGATAAAAGCGATGATTTGCCCGAGGATTCCAAAAGATTCGCCCGTATGAGTAAAACGCATCCACGAGCGTAGCTGCCGCCCTGAATTTTGGTCGCCGTAAGATTCCCATTTGACGGTTTCAGCCGTGTTTGCATTTAGCGTCAGCGTCGAACGCCCGAATTTGTTCAAATATTTGCCTTCGTCAATCGTGAAAATCGCGTTTTCGCCAATCGGAAAACGCAACGCGATTGATTTCCAACCGGGTGACTGCTGTTCTGCCCGCGAAAACAGGGAAGAAACGTTTGCGGGAACTACGAAAGGCGCATTGCCGCTTGATTGCTGCTGCGGCGCAGGCTGCTGAGGCGCGGGCGGCGTGTTGCCGGTCGCGTAATAAACCAGATTGCTCGCCCATTGATACGAAATAACAGCCGCCGTCGCCGTCAAAACAATCAAAACGAGCGATGTCCAGATTCCGGCGACATTGTGCCAGTTAAAATCGCGCGCTTTTCCTTTTTGATCGAAACGAAACGTGCCGACGGCTTTGACATTTTTCCGGCTCCATTTGCGCGGCATCCAGAGATAAATTCCGGTAATCGCCAAAACCAGAAACGCCAGATTGCAAGCGCCCGTGATTCCTTTGCCAATCGCGCGATTTTCGCCCGAAGCGCCGAGCCAGCGATGCCAATCGGTTACGAATTGGAAAAACGCTCGCGCCGCTTTTGAATTTTCGCCAGTAATCTCGCCGTTGTAAGGATTGACGTACAAAGTTCCTTCGCGTCCGAGCGCAAGCGCTGCGGCTTCGCCGGATTCGGATTTGATCGTCAGATTTGTCGGCTTGATTTCCGGTTTTGCCGCTTGAACTCGTGAGAGAAGCGTGTTCGCATCGAGCCGTTCGGCGTTTTCGGGAATTTGAATCGTCCGCGCGTCGCGTTCGACAAACGCTTCGATTTGCGGCTGAAACGCCAGAATTGCGCCGGTTACCGACATAATCAAAATCACGATTCCGGCAAAAACGCCAGACGTTAAATGAAGCCAAAAAATAATCTTGCGAAAGGTTTTCATCAGTTTTATAAATCCGTTTATGAAAAAACCTTTAGCAAATTAGCAGGCTAAAGGTTTTAAAATAAAATGAAAGTGAAAATCAGTTTCATTAAGACTATATTTGGCGGTTTCGGTGATGTCAAACTTTTGATTGTTAAGAAATGTTAAAAAGCTCTGATAATCGCGACTGTTTGCTTGTTTGGCGGGCGTTTTTCCGGCGTGTTACGATAAATGATTGCATTAATTAAATGAACGAAAACATAAAGAAAACAAGATTAGGAAACGGTCTCACAATTTTGACGGAAAAAATGCCGGGCGTGCGCTCCGCGACAATCGGATTTTGGGTAAAAAGCGGCTCGCGCCACGAACCGGAGCATTTAAACGGAATCTGCCATTTCATCGAACACTCGGTTTTTAAAGGAACAGCGAAGCGTTCCGCTCTCGATATTGCGGTTGAATCGGACAAGCTCGGCGGAAATTTCGATGCTTTTACCTCGCACGAAATCACGGGTTTTACAATGAAAATCGTAGACAAATGCGTCCCGCAGGCTTTTGATCTTTTGGCGGATATGCTGGCGAATCCGCGTTTTGACGAAAAGGAATTAAAACGCGAGCAAAAGGTTATCATCGAAGAAATGAAAATGGTCGAAGACACGCCCGAAGAATACTTGGGCGAGCTTTTCAACCGCGCGTTTTTCCCCGCTCATCCGTTAGGCTTGCCGATTGAAGGCACACGCGGAACTGTCAAAACCTTCGGTCACCAAACAACCGCCGAATTTCACGCCGCAGTTTTCGCGCCGTCAAACATAGTTATTGCAGCCGCCGGAAATCTCGAACACTCGCAACTGGTTGAATTAGCCGAAAAATCTTTCGGAAAAACAACGAACGACGAACAACGAGCAACGAACAACGAACAACCGCAATTGGCATCGCCAATCTTGCTCAAGAAAAAACGCGAATTGGAACAAACGCATCTTATTATCGCCACGCCTTTTGTTCCGTCAAACAGTCCGCAGCGTTATGCTGCAAATCTTTTGACAAATATTTTGGGCGGCGGAACTTCCTCGCGTTTGTGGCAATCCGTCCGCGAAGAACGCGGTCTGGCATATTCGGTCGGGGCGAGCGCGATTGCGTTTCAGGATTGCGGCATTTTTTCGATTTATGCCGGGACTTCGCCGAAACATCTCGATCAGGTCGTTGATTTGTCAATCGCCGAAATGCGCCGGATCGTACGCAAGGGAGTTTCAGCGGAAGAACTCGAACTCGTCAAAGAACAAGGTGTGGCTTCGATTCTGCTCGGTTTGGAATCAACGAGCGTGCGAGCGGGAACTCTGGCGCGGCAGGAAATCGTTCACGGCAAAACGATTCCGATTGAGGAAACTCTGGCAAACATCGAAGCCGTTACGCCCGACGACATTCAAACCGTTGCAAAAGAATTTTTCCAGACCGAACGAATCGCTCTCGCCGCGCTTGGCAATCTCAACGGTTTTAAGGTAGAACGGTCACGGTTAGATGTTTCCTAAGTTTGCAATGGTTCTCAAATATGCTATCGCAGATCAAAATAATAATGAAAGTGTTTAAACAGATGGTATTTACAGCTTTGTTATTATTTTTCTTCAGTTCTGGAATCTTGGCTTGTATGTGTGTGGGCGAGCCGCTTCCAGATCGCATTAAAAGAGCTGAAGCTGTTTTTATCGGACAAGTCGCTAAAGATAAACTCGCTCCGGTTCAAAACAGTGAAAAAAGTAGCCAAACTTTAGAAGTTATTAAATCGTGGAAAGGTATCAATAAGAAATTTGTTTCAGTTGGCTTTAATTTTCCCGAAAAACCTGCGGGAATGTGCTTAACACTCGATCATTTTTATGAAGATCGAAAATATTTGGTTTTCGCATATGGAAAAGATTTGAAAGTTGAAACAGTTTGTTCAGATACGTATGAAGTTTCAGGTAATCCAAACATATTGGGTTATTCCAGAGTAAAAAAAGACCTCAAGAGACTTGATAATTTTTGGTTTCGGTTTCGTAACAAACTAAAACTCTTTTAAATAGATTTGTTGAAATTCACGGTTCTCAGCAGCGGTTCGACCGGAAATGCGGTTTTAAGATTGTAATGGATTGATTGTTTTCAAGCCCGAAAAGCGGCTAAAATCGCTGTCCGTCGTTATGAGAACGGCATTATGTTCGATAGCGAGCGCGGCGAGATGCGCATCCATAATCATTGCGGCTTTAATTTGTCCGACGGTTATCAGATTTTTGAAAATCGTCCAATGGCTTTCAGCGGGCAGCAGTATTCGCGCATTCGGAACTTCGAGCCAATCGCTCACGATTTCAGTGGCTTGAGTTGGAGTCAAAGGATTAGGAAATGCCCGCGCATTTGTCGAAATGCGTAGAAATGCCGTAATTGTTTGCCAGCCGAAACCGACCAAATCCGTACCAGAGAGTTGGTTTTCGAGCCATTAGCGGCATTTTTCGTGTTCGGCGGCATCAGAATTATAGGCGTAAAGCAAAATGTTGGCATCGGGCAAATTCATTCGGTTTAATTTTGCTCGATTGTTTCAAGCAGTTCATTGATTTTGTCGTAATTTAAGTCTTCGCGCTTGCCCATCGAATGCGGGCGGATTTTAAAGGGTTTGCCAGTCTGTTTCACCTGCAAACCGAGCCTCAGAGTTTCGTTAACGATTTCTTTGAATGTCGCGCCGTCTCGCTGCCGCATTTCGCCCTCAAGTTTGGCAACTATGTCGTCATCAATTACTATCGTAGTTTCCATACTGACGATGTTAATTTCGCTCAGGTTTATTGTCAAAAAATGAAATTCACGGTTCTCGGCAGCGGTTCGACCGGAAATGCGGTTTTGATTTCTGCCGGAAAAACAAAAGTCCTGATTGACGCCGGTTTGAGCGCGAAGGAGATTGTGCGCCGCTGCGCCGAAGTCGGCGAAGACGTTGCAAAGCTCGACGCGGTTCTCGTCACGCACGAGCATTCTGATCACGCGGGCGGTTTGCGGGTTTTGTTGAAAAGTCTGAATTGTCCGGTTTATATGTCGGGCGAAACGCTCGAAGCGTATCTTTTTGAAAAGCGTCACGTTAAACCGGACGAAGGCGTTAAAAGAACCGACGCGATTAAAGGGAAAGTCGTTGAAATTCAATCAAGTCAGGACTTCCGCATCGGTGAAATCGAGTTTGAGCCATTCAGCGTGCCCCACGACGCGGCGGATAATTTCGGTTTCGTCGCCAAATATTGCGGAATCAGATTAGCGGCGGTGACAGATTTCGGGCAGATGACGACGTTGATTTCACAAAAACTGCGCGGCTGCGACGCGATTATTATCGAATCGAATCACAGCTTGCCGATGCTGCGCGCGTGCCCGATTTATTCCTGGGATTTAAAACAAAGAATTGCGTCGCGCACGGGGCATCTTTCAAACGAAGATTTAGCCGACTGGCTTTCCGCTGAGTTTGACGGCGCGGCGCGCCACATCGTTCTCGCGCATCTCTCGCAAAAAGCCAACGAGCCGCATCTGGCGCGTTTAACCGCCGAACAAGCTATCGCGATGCGCTCGCCGCTTTTCAAAGCCGAAACAAAAATTACTCTCTCGCATCACAAAGAACCGACCGAGTGGATTGAGTTTTAAAAAACTCTCTGCGGCGTAGGTTTTGTTCCAAGCGCAAAAACTTTAATCAATAAAAATCCCGCAACAAAACCGCCGATGTGCGCCATATAAGCAACGCCGCCAGCTTCGGATGACGAAAAATAACCGCGAAAAAGCTGCAATCCGATCCAAATGCCGAGGGCAACAAACGCCGGAATTTGAATGACGGTGAAGAAAATAATTGCCGTCACGCTGCGGCGCGGAAATAATAAAATATAACCGCCGAGAACGCCCGAAATCGCGCCCGAAGCGCCGAGCATTGGAATAATCGAATTCTGGTCGGTGAAAACCTGCGCCAGAGCCGCGATTGTTCCGCAGACGAGATAAAAAACGGCAAAGCGGATGTGTCCCAAACGGTCTTCGAGATTGTCGCCGAAAATCCATAAATAAAGCATATTGCCGAAAATATGCATTAAACCTCCGTGCATAAACATCGAGGTCAGAATTGTTCCCCAAACCGGAATCGGCGTCGGCTGTAAAGGAATCACGGCGCGGTTGCCGAAAGAATCGCGGATTATCTGCGGCGCGGCAAGATCAACGCCGGTCGTAATCTCGCGCGGGACGACCGAAAATGCGTAGGTAAAAGCGTCGTTATAACCCGCGCCTTGAAACAAAATGTAAACCACGATGTTTGCCGCAATCAGCAAATAAGTTACATACGGAAATCGCAAAAGGTCGCTGTTGTCGTCGCCAATCGGAAAAAGCATTTTTTGGTCAATTACGAATTATGAATTACGAATTACGAATTCGGTTGATTGATAATTCGTTGGCATAATTTCAGTTTCGGCTTTTGATAATGTCGTTTTTCCGACCGTTTTTCAGTACGGTTTCCGACTATTATTTTTAAAATTCAAATGTTTCGAGCGGCAAGTTTTTGACCGGGCGAACGGTTTGCTACACTTGAAACACAACGGAAGATAGGCGAACAAACTCATAATTTAAAAATCGTTTTCGCCCACGCACAACTGATGTTTTCGGACAAGCTCAATTTTACAGAACAGTCAAAACTTGGCGGCGAGACGTTTGACGCAATCGTCATCGGCGGCGGTGTGATCGGTTTGTCCATTGCGCGCAAACTGAAAAAACGCGGCGTTGGGCGCGTTCTGATTCTCGAAAAAAACGCTCATTGCGGAACCGAAGCGTCAAATGCAGCCGCAGGAATGCTTGCGCCGCAAGCGGAAGCCGATTCGGCGGATGATTTTTTCAATCTCTGCCGCCAAAGCCGCGATTTGTATCCTGATTTCGCCGCCGACTTGTTTGAGGAAAGCGGCATTGATGTACGGCTTGACCAAACCGGAACGCTTTATCTGGCGTTTGATGAAAAGGATTTGGAAGAAACGGAAAAACGCTTTACGTGGCAGCGAGCGGCGGATTTACCTGTTGAAAAAATCAGTCGCGAAGATATTTTAGAGCTTGAGCCGAACGTTTCGGACAAAGTTTTGGGCGCGCTGCGTTTTCCACTCGATTGGCAAGTCGAAAATCGTAATTTGATTCGCGCTCTCGTCGAATCACTCCAAAAACAAAGTGTTTCGCTTAGATGTTCGACCAAAGTCGAAAAGATTTTGTTTGAAAACGGCAAAGCCGTCGGCGTTGCCACAAATGCGGGCGAAATACGGGCGCAAAACGTAATTGTTGCGGCGGGAGCGTGGACTCGCGCTTTTTCGGAAATGCCTTTTGATTTGCCTCTTGAATCGTTAATAAAGCCGGTTCGCGGTCAGATGCTCAGTTTTGCGTGCCAAGAAAAACCTTTGCGCCACGTCGTTTATTCGGCGCGCGGTTACATCGTTCCGCGCGCCGATAATCGAGTTTTAATCGGCGCGACTGTTGAAGATGTCGGTTTTGACAAAAGCATAACGGGCAGAGGTTTGCTTTCCCTAATGCAAACGGCGTCGGAAATTTCTCCCAAACTATGTGATTCAACGGTTTCCGAAATCTGGGCTGGCTTGCGTCCGGCGAGCCGCGACGATTTGCCGATAATCGGCGAGTTTCCCGAAAAATCCAATTTGTATTTCGCAACCGGGCATTATCGCAACGGCATCTTACTTGCGCCTTTGACGGCGCGGCTGATTGCGGACAAAATCGTCGAAGGTAAGAATTCTCCGTTTTTACAAATTTTTAATTTATCTCGTTTTCAAAGCTAAATTTATGACTCGATTTTTCTCCGTCATTTTAATTTTGTGCGTTTCGACAACGGCTTTCGCTCAATCGCGCCGCGTTCCGCCGGTGCGGACAAATCCAGCCGCGACCGCGCCAAGCACAACTGCGGAAAATCCGGTTTCTCCCGCTGCGAATGAAGCTGCAAAAAACGGAGCGGCGCTTTACGAGGACGCGAACACTTACGCGAAGCGCAAGTTTGAAGATTACGAGCGGCGTAAACTTCCTTACAACGACGAATTGCGCCAGACGACTCAGCGCGAACAGCGTCAGCTTGCCGCTAAATACGCCGCGCAGCTTGCGGCGCAAAATCCGGCGGGTGACGATTTGTATTATCTCGGAATGCTGCAATTGCTGGCGACAAACACCGACGGCGCGGGCGAAACGATGAAAAAATATCTCGCTTTGCCGGAAAAAGATGGCGAAAAATCACAAACCGCGCGTTCGATTGCCGCCGTTACAGCCGCGCGCCGCAAGAATTTCGATGACGCCGAAGCGCTCTTAAAAGAATATTTAAAAAACGCGCCCGTCAAAGTTGCGGAGCGCGTTTTGATTGAAAGCGAAATGGCGGAAAACTACATTGCCGCGAGACAAACGGAACGCGCCGCTTTTCACGCCGAATCCGCGCTGCTCGCCGCTAAGCCAGCGCTTTCCGATCCGGGTTCCAACAAACGCCTCGTTAAAGACGTTTACGAATTGGCAATGAAGCTGTTTGAAATTCACGCCGCAGGGGGCGCAAATCAAAAAGCCGAAACGGTTCTGGAAAATCTGCGCGAAACCGGGTCGCACGTCAATCAGCCGGATTTATACTGGCTGGCAACCGACAAATTAGTTGCATTTTTGATTGAAACAGGGCGCAAACCGGAAGCTCTGCAAAAAGTGAAAGCCGCGAAAGATGCGCTCAATACCGCATTTCGAGACGCCGGATCGCGCGCCCAAATTCTCGCTTTTTTAAGAAAACGCGAGCCGCAATACAAATTGCTCGGCGAATCTGCGCCGGAACTGGCGGCAGATAAATGGCTCGGCGAAATCGGCGCGTCGTCGCTCGCCGGTTTGCGCGGCAAAGTCGTGCTTTTGGATTTTTGGGCGCATTGGTGCGAGCCTTGCTACGCGGCTTTCCCGAATCTTTCCGAATGGCACAAAACTTATTCCGGTCAAGGCTTTGAAATTGTCGGTGTTACCCGTTATTACGGCTCGGCTGAAGGCTTCGGCGCAGACGCCGACACGGAATTCGCGTTTTTGCAAAAAATCAAACGCACCCAGCGTTTGCCTTACCCGTTCGCCATCGCAAAAGGACTTGTCAATCACAACCGTTTTTCGGTCGAAAGCCTGCCGACCGGAATTTTAATTGATAAAAAAGGCATCATTCGCTACATCGGAACCGGCTCGAATCACGCCAGCGAGGAAATGGAAAAAACGATTAAAAAACTGCTCTCCGAGTAACGGAGAACTGAGAATGAAGAACGGAGAACCGAAAATCTTGAATTTTCTTATCAGTTCTCCGTTCTCAATTTTCCGTTCTCAGTTATTTTGTCGGTTTGGCGAATTTGGCGTCGTCAATCGCCATGTTTGATTTGATTTCTTCGGTTTTAAAGGTAAAACCGCCGGAAGCCGTATCCACACGCATTGTGTACGGCATTAGAACTCCTTCAAATTTTCGATAGTCCGACAGAAAGGTTTGCACCGGAATTTTGCCCTGCGGCGTCACGGCGATTTGGTCAACGCGCACGAGCAGATTCGTTTTCTGATCGAAATAATAAGTTTGCGAAACGTCGCCCGCCGTCATCACAACGGCGTAAGCGTCACTGCCTTCAATTTTTTCGATGCCTTTGGTTTCGCGTTTCGGAAACAATTCTTTGAGTCGAGCAAATCTGTAAAAATCCGAATCGAGCTTGGTTTGCGCCAATTCTTCCGCGGTTTTTTCGCGCGTTCCCTGAATCGGATCGCTCGCCCAAGCCTTGCTGCCGTCAAAAATTTCAATCATCTGACCCAAACCCGGAATATTGATAAAAACCGCCGATTTATTCGGCGCTTTTTGAAAGCTCTCATAAGTTCCTTTGACTCCCGCCGCCGGAATTTCCATCGTGCCTTTGACGTGATAGCTGTTCGCTTTTTTGTATGCGGCTTCGCCGCCGGTCGCCGCGACGAATTTGTCAATAATTTCGTCGGCTTTCGGTAGAGCCGCAGTTGTCGAAGGCGCTTTAGTTTCGGTTTTCGGTGCGGGCGTTGAAGATTTCGCAGGCGCGGCGGTTTGCTGCGCGCTCGCATTGACGGAGGCAAATAAAATCAATGCGAAAACGGCTGTTAAATTTTTAAAGTTTTTCATATCTGTAATTTCCCTTTGGTTTGTGTGGTTATTTTAATATCTCGCGGACGGCGGCATCAATCTGCAAGTCGCGTCCGGCGAGCAGGCTTTCGCGCGTCAATCGCGCTTCAACGTCGGGTTTGACTCCGCGACCTTCGATCAGAACATCGCCGGGCGATTTGTAATCGGAAATTGCGTATTGAAAAATCGCGCCGGTCGGCAGACGGTCAAAAAGCGACGCCAAAACCGCGCCCATCGTGGTTTCGCCGACAGTTTTCGCGCGCTTTGTCGCCTGCAAACCGGCGGCGAAAATCTCGCTCGTCGAAGCGCTTCCGCCGTCGGTTAAAACGACGACTTTGCCTTTGTACGAATCGGCTTGCGGATACGCGATAAATTTTTGTTCCGCCGCGCGAAATTTGAGCGAGCCGAGCGAGGTTTGTTCGGTGACCAGATTTCCGGTGATTCCGGCTGCTAAAGCTCCGAGTCCGCCTACATTTCCGCGCACGTCGAAAACGATTCCGGGCGCGTCTTTCATTTCGTTAATCGCAGCCCTGATTTTAGCGAGCTGCGGCATCACCCAAATGTTAAAACGAATGTAGCCAATGCCGTTTTCCAGTCGGCGCGTTTCAAATTCGACCGGCTGCGGCGGAAAGTTTCCGAGCGGCAGCGAATATTCAACCTTTTCCCGCGCGCGCTGAAGCGTTAGCGTTTGGCGTCCGTCTTTTTCGTTTAAAACCTCGATTTTTACTGTTGAACCGGGCGCGCCGTCAAGAAAACGTTCCAAAACTCGCTCGCGCGTAAACTGTTTTTGACCTTCCGTTCCATGTCGTTTTTCGAGAGCGGCGTTAATTGGCGCGAGGATTTCTTCCACAGTTTTGTCGCCGATTTTGAGTATCGCAAATCCCGGTTTGATGCCGTTTTTGGCGGCGGGCAAATCCGCGCGGACACGAAATACAACTGCTTTGCCGTCAATTCTTTTCAACTCAATACCGACGCTTCCATTTCCGCCGTTTTCTTTATTTTCGGTTTCAATTTGCGCTTCGGGCGGGACAACATTGAAATGCGATTGACCAAGCTCGCCGAGCATCGTTTGCAAAACGCGGTAAAACTCGGCATCCGATTTGGCGGCGAGCGCTTTCGGCTCGTAAACTTCGCGCATTTTTTTCCAATCAACGCCGCCGAAAGTCGGATCGAAATGTTTTTCGTTAACTGTCGTCCAAACTTTTTCAAACGATTCCCGCCGCAACAGAGCATTTTTGTCGGCTGCGGACGGCGTTGCTTGCGAAACGGTTTGCGCAACGGCAAGTGCGCCGCTGAAATTTAAAAGCAAAATCAGTAGAAACAATTTTTTGAGAATCACAATTGTTTTGATGCTTATTATGAAAGATAGATTAGAGACTATAAAATGAATTTTGGTGCGTTGCCGCTTTCGCGCAAAAAAAAGTTAAAATTACAAACGTTTAAGTAATCGGGCAAATAAACTGGTGGAAATAATCACAGATGAACACGGATTTAAAAAGGGATAAATCAAAGATGAAAAAATCAAATCTGCTTTATCAAAAAACATCCTTCTTTTATCCGTGTCCATCTGTGATAAAAATTCTTATCATTTTATTCTGCTTGAATACTTAAATTTTACACAAAAATCAATTTAAAGGTTTCAAAAATGAAGTATTACGAAAATGTTTTGGGTATTATAGGCAACACGCCGCTCGTCAAAATCACAAAGCTCACCGAACAATACGGAATCAAAGCGCAGATTTTCGCCAAAATGGAATCGCTCAATCCGGGATATTCGGTCAAAGACCGAATCGGCGTAGCGATGATCGAAGCGGCGGAAAAAGACGGTTCGCTCAAACCTCGCGGGACTGTGATTGAAGCCACATCCGGCAATACGGGAATCGGTCTGGCTGTCGCGGCGGCGGTCAAAGGCTATAAATGTATTTTTATTATGACCGAAAAGGTTTCGACCGAAAAAGTAAAATATCTCAAAGCTCTCGGCGCGGATGTCGTAATTTGCCCCGTGACGGCGAAAAAAGGCTCGCCCGATCATTATTTGACCGTCGCTCGCCGCATCGCCGATGAAACGCCGAACTCGTTTTACCCGGATCAATTCAACAACATTCCGAACCGCGAAGCGCATTACAAAACCACCGGACCGGAAATCTGGCGCGACACGGACGGAAAAATCACACATTTCGTCGCTTCGGTCGGAACAGGCGGAACGATTTCGGGCGCGGGGCGTTTTTTAAAAGAACAAAATCCGAAAATCCGTATTGTCCAAGCCGATCCGGTCGGCTCGATTTTAAAAGCGGTCAAAGAAACCGGCAATATGCCCGAAGGCTCGCCGTTTCTGGTCGAAGGCATTGGGCAATCGGATATGCTTCCGACAACTTACGAACCGCGCGTAGTTGATGAAGTTCACAGCATCACAGACCGCGATTCGTTCGAGATGGCGCGGCAATTAACCAGAGTCGAAGGCATTTTCTGCGGCGGTTCGACCGGGACGAATTTTGCCGCCGCGCTGCGCATCGCCAAAGATTTGGACGAAAACAATTTGATCGTTTTTATTGTCTGCGACACGGGCGAGCATTATTTGACGAAGCATCATTCGGACGAATGGCTCAAAGAAAAACAGCTTCTCGAACCGCAGCGCCTGACCGCCGGACTTTTGACCGAAACGAAAAACGGGAGCAGACCGCGTAAACTGATTTTCGTGGCTCCCAATCAAACAATCGCCGAAGCTCTCAAAGTGATGGACGAAAACGGCATCACGCAGCTTCCGGTTTTAGATGAAGGCAAATCGGTCGGCTCAATTCGCGAATCGAGAGTTTTGGCGAAATTGCTCGAAAACCGCGAGTTGATGAATTCAAACGTCGGCGAAGTGATGGAAAAAGGCTTTCCGGTTGTTGACGAATCAATCAGCTTAAACGAAGTTTCGCAAAAACTGATGAAATCCCCCGCCGTTCTGGTCGAGGAATACAAACGAATTATTGGAATTATTACGAGAACGGATGTTTTGGATGTGCCGCGCTAAAGTTTTGCAGCGAACTGTGTAAAACTTTCAGCGTTGACTGCGGTTATACAGGAAAAGGCGTAGCACTGATCGAATCCCGATTGATTTAACGACGATTCGGAGGCGGCGATTTCGCTTCTTCAACTGTGAGGAAATGCGGACGCGCGAACGAAACTGTGCGTCCTTTGACATCCTGCCCTTTGAAAAAATCAACAACGACTGTTTGCACCTCCGAACCGGGCAATGTTTCGTGTCCGCCGTTTTCAACGATTAAATGTGTGCTGTTCGGAAATCCCCAGCGCACTTCTTCAGCCTGAAAAGGCGGCGTGTTGGTATCAAGCGTGCCGCTTATAAACAGAGTCGGAAGCGTACTCCAAAGACGGGATTGCGATGCAGAACCGCTTTCCGATACGCCAATCGCCTTACAATTTTCCGCCGTCCATTGCAGATTTACGTTGCTGAATAACGCCTGCCGCGTTTCTTTTTGTGCTTGTGCGAGTCGTTCAGCCGACCAGCCAACCGAGCAATCCACAGCGTTCGCCATCGGCGACCTTCCTTGAAAGCCGTTATATAATGCCTCTATCCGGCGCGTAAAGAGAGAATAATCGCCCTGGTCTATGGTGTGAAACAACGCCGGAAGCCAGGCGTAGTTTCTCGCATCGGTCATGCTGTTACGCACCAGCCATTGCAATCCGATTTTACCGACACGAATTTGCGCCGAACTCCTGGTTTGCGCGTTGTTGACGGTTAGTATTACGGGATTTCGCTCCAGCTTATCCAACAAGCGCCGGTAAAGACTTTCCATATCCGGCACTAGTTTACTCACGACAGAATCCTCTGCGGCAAGAAATGAAAGTTTTTTAATAATTAAATCCCAAACGCTCGGCAGCGCGATTAGATTATCAGCGGCGTCTGTCGCGGCGAAAACAACGCGGTCAAGATTTTTGCCGTGCCGCCTGACTGCCGCCTGAGCCAGCACGGTTCCGTAAGAATGCCCGATGAGACTAATTCGTTCAGCGCCGAGCGCCTGCCGCAAATCGTCCAGATCGTCTGCGCTGGCGTTGTTAGTATAAGCTGAGATTTCAACTCCCTGTTTGCGCCAGTGTTCCGCGCAAACGCGAGAATTGTCGGTGAAAGCTCGCTGCCATTTCTCCGCAGTCTCAAAAACATCTGTCGCAACGGGTGTCGCCGGGCAATCCAAATTCGGTGATGACATTCCCAAGCCGCGCTGGTCTAGAAGAATCACGTCTGCGACTTCGCGCAATTTATCAAACAAGCTGAAATAAACTGGAACTCGTCCCATTCCGATGCCGGGCGCGCCCGGACCGCCTGCCAGAAAAACAATCGGCGAGCCGGGTTTTGCCGCAGTGCTTTTAAGCCGCACAAATGCGAGCTGAATCAAACGCTTTGATTGATTATTGCGATTTTCGCGTACCCACAGCTTGCCAAGCTCTGCTGAAATCTCTTTTCCGGCGTAAGTTTTGAAGGCGTAAGATTCGATAACGAGCTTACCGGCGCGCTCTTCTTCCTGTTGTCCCTGGATAACTGCGCTGGCGGCAACGCACAATAAGCAAACTACGAATAACTTAAATCGGCTCATAACTTAATTTCCTTTTCATTTTCTATGCAGAGTTTTGGCGGCAACTGCTGTTATAGACGTTAAAGAAAGAAAATTGTTAACGAATTTAAATCTTAAGCCAATTCACTTATTTATTTTTTATCCTCTAATTTTAGCGAACCACCAGCGCAATCCGACGAAAAGAAACCGCCAATCTTTGAAAAATTCGGGCGGTTTGCCTTCAAAGGCGTGACCGATGAATTGGAAAATCCAGCCGATGACGAATAGCGCAGTCGGGACAATCCAAAAACCGCGAATGAAAAGCGCCACTAAAAATAGCGGCAATGATAAAGCGATCATCGGAATCCCGATTTTATGCGTGATTTGATTAACCGGGTGTTGATGACTTTTTGAATATTCCGAAATCCATTCGTCCCAAGATTTTCCGCCGAGCATTGTTTCGAGTTCTCCTTTTTGCAACAAAATTTACCGCATTTTAAACGAAAATACGAATTGAATTGGGAGATGTTAAATTTAACTCGCGGATTCAGCTTTGTTTTTTGATTTCGCTCAACAATTCTTCGTCCGAAAGCTTGCTTTCCCAATCGCCCGCAAGCTTTAAGCGGACGGTTTGCGCGCCGCCGCTCGGCGTGCAAACGACTTCAACCAAATCAGGCGCGCCTTCGACGCGCGCCGCTTCGCGCTTTTCGGCGTTATTCGACAAACCGGCGTAAGCCTGTATGCACGACCAGGTTGTTCCTTCACCGTCTTGAATTTCTCTGGGCATAAATTAACGAAAATCCTCTTCTGTTTTATTTCCCGGCGCAGCGACAAAATCCACATTTTTCCGCTCGGCGATTAAAGTAAAAGTTTGACTGGCGGACGCGAAATTGTGACGCTTTCAAAGAGCGAAGAAATACAAATTTCAGTGATAAAGCCGGATGTTTATCAACCGAATTCAAAGCATCATTAAATTTGAAACGCGACCGATTATTTGAGTTTATCTGAGTTTGCACATATTTCGCACACATTTTCCGAATTAACCGGCACTAAATTATTTGGGAAATCCGACTTTTCTCGACAATTCCTGAAACGAGCTTATGCTACCCTGATACTTAACGTTTTTTATAAAGGTCTTTCGCAGTCTCCCCGCGAAAGAAGTAATTCATGAAAAGTAAAAATTCATCTCTTGGACTCATAGAAGAACAGGGCAAGCGAATTGAAAAATCTGCCGGTCCGGGAATTACTCTTCTCGCCAGATTCGGGTATGCGGCAAAGGGAGTTGTTTACATTATTATCGGTGTTCTTGCCGCATATGCGGCTTTTAACAGCGGCGGGAGAACAACTGATTCACACGGCGCGCTGGAAGAAATTATGATTCAGCCTTACGGTAAGTATTTGTTAGGCGCCGTAGCGATTGGATTAGCCGGTTATGCTCTCTGGCGTTTTGTTCAGGCTCTAAAGGATACAGAAGACAAAGGCTCCGGCGTAAAGGGAATAGCAATTCGAATCGGGTATGCGGTTATTGGAGTTATTTATCTCGGTTTAGCTTTTTCAGCCGTTCAAATCATTCTCGGCTCCGGCGGAAACGGCAGCAGTGAGGATTCGTCGAAAGAATGGACGGCAACTTTGCTCGCCCAGCCGTTCGGTCAATGGTTGGTCGGTCTGGCGGGTTTAGGATTTATCGCTGCGGCTTTATCACATTTCTACAAGGCATTTACAGCTAAGTTCCGCGAAAAGCTGAAGATGAGTAAAATGAGCCAAGGGGTGCAAACTTTTGCGATTCGTACCGGTCGTTTCGGTCTTGCCGCGCGAGGAGTGGTGTTTGGAATTATCGGAGCATTTTTGATTCAAGCCGCTCTACATTCAAATGCAGGAGAAGCGCGGGGTTTAAGTGGGGCACTGAGCGCGCTGGGAGAACAAACATACGGACAAATATTACTGGGCGTTGTAGCCTTGGGATTAGTCGCTTACGGATTTTATATGCTGGTGCTTTCGCGGTATCGGCGCATTATCTTATAGCGAATAAAACAAAGCGGTTTTAGTAATGGCAAGACGATAATGTTTTATTTTTAAATAACTTTCGTTTCGGCTAAAAAAGGATGTCATCGAATCTATCAAAGAGAGCACGTACAGAAGCCCGCCTTAAAAACCTTTTTATTTGGCTTCAAACTTTAGTCGGCTCAATTTTGTTTTTCGGTTTGATGATTGCGGTTGGAGCGCTATTCTTCTTTGCGTGGCTGGCGGACGAGGTTCTTGAGGGCGGAACTCAGGCGATGGACGAAACGGTGCGTATTTTCGTTCACGGATTTTCCAGCCAACCGCTTACGCTCCTAATGAATTTTGTCACAGTGCTTGGTTCAACTTTGTTTCTAAGCACTGTTTTTGTTTGTGTTTTTATAATATTCATTCGCAAAAACAGGAAGCGCCCAGCCATTTTAATAACAATGACAATGGCGGGAGCCGTATTTCTTAATTTTGTGCTAAAGATAAGTTTCGCGCGCGCCCGACCAGCCCCGTTTTTTGATACGCCGCTGCCGAGTTCTTACAGCTTTCCAAGCGGACACGCGCTTTTTGCACTGTGTTTTTACGGAGCTTTAGCCTGGATTTTTGCCTCAATGATACGCAAACACTGGTTGAAATCTTTAATTTGGGTTGCTGCTGTTTTTCTCGTTCTGTTGATTGGTTTGTCGCGCATTTATTTAGGCGTTCATTATCCGAGCGATGTGATAGCAGGATACGCAGCTTCAATTGTTTGGGTTATAACCGTTATATCGGCAGATTACGTACTCAAAAATAAGAATGATTTTCTCAGGAAAATGTCTTGAAATATGAATTACGCAGTTAAGATGCTATGGCAGAAACACGACCGTGAGGGAGTGTGTAAAAATAAAGCACACTCCCTCACGGTCGTGTTTCTGCCATCAACTGCGTTACTTCTATTGAAATATTTTTTTTTGAAGTAGGAGCAATTATATATTGTCTAAATTAACTAAACACAAATTGTGCCGTTTTCAAGCTCAAATACTTTTCACTTTCTTAATAGTTTGTTTATTAGGCGTAATTTCATCCGCTCAATCACAGGCAAAAATGGTTGATTCGAGAACGGAAACACTCTCAATTCCCTTGCGTGAGCAAGCTAAAATTCAACAGGAATGGCTAAAACTGCGTCTTGAACGTGTTTTGCCGCAGCTTATGCGGAAACACAAAGTCAAGATGTGGCTTATTATCTGCCGCGAATATAACGAAGACCCGGTTTTTTTCTCGCTTGTCTCGCCTACTACTTTTGCCGCGCGGCGACGCACGATTTACGTTTTTAATGATCGCGGTGAAAAAGAAGGCATCGAGCGTCTGGCTCTGGGCGGCGGCTCAAATGGCGGTCTTTACACTGTTTACCGCGATCCTGAAACCGAAAACCGCGAGCTATACGGCGAAGGACAATGGGCTTTGCTGAAAAAACTTGTAACAGAACGCAATCCCCAAAATATAGCCGTTAATATTTCTTCAACTCATGCTTTTTCGGATGGGCTTTCGGCAGGAGAGCGAGAAAAACTGGAAGCAACTCTAGGAGCCGAATACACGGGGCGAATCATCCGTGCCGAAGAGCTGCCGCTTGAATACGTTGAAACGAGATTGCCGGAAATGATGCCGACTTACAGAAGCATGATGGAAGTCGTCCACTCTTTAATAAGTCGTGCTTTTTCCAATGAAGTTATTAAACCGGGAACAACGACAAACGAAGATGTGACCTGGTGGCTGCGGCAACAACTCAGCAACAATCGGCTCGGCACTTGGTTTCAACCTTCGGTTCGCATACAGCGTAAAGAAAAAGCCGGGGTTAATATTCTGGCTGAAAACGCGCCGACGGCTATCCAGCGCGGAGATGTCTTGCACGTTGATTTTGGAATGACATTGATGCGGCTTAATACGGACACCCAGCATATGGGTTATGTTTTACGCGAAGGCGAAAAGGACGTTCCCGCAGGAATTAAACGCGCTTTGGCAAACTCGAACCGTTTGCAGGACATAGTAATGGAGCGGATGAAAGCTGGAAGAACCGGCAACGAAGTGTTGGCAGATTCGCTTGCGGCGATGAAAGCGGCGGGAATTAACGGCAGCGTTTATACGCATCCAATCGGCGATCACGGTCACGGTGCAGGTCCGCTTGTTGGTTTGTGGGATAGACAACAAGGCGTTCCAGGTCGCGGTGACGTGAAATTGATTCCAAGCTCGTGGTTTGCGATTGAACTTGCGACGACAACGCCGGTGCCGGAATGGGACAATCAGGAATTATGGGTCGGACAAGAGGAAAACGCGGCGATAGATGAGCAAGGACGAATAAGCTGGATTCTAAAACGTCAGAATCAATATCACTTAATAAGATAATATGAGTTCGAGATAAGAGTTGTTGAAAAATAAATAGTTAACTCAAAACAGGATTTTCTTTGCGCACTTTGCTCCCTTCGCTTTGCGAGCTTTGCGTTTAATTCCGACGATTTTTAAACGCAAAGCTCGCAAAGGTTTTACGCAAAGGACGCAAAGATTTGATTTTATTTAAGTTTTCTTATTTCCTTATCCCGAACTCACGTTCTGTTAATTTTTAGTAGGGATTCTTTCGCAAAACCCAAGTGGACATACAGCGGAGGTTTTGCACATTCGTGGTTTTCAAAGGCTCCTGCCAAATACCGCCAATTTCATTTGTGACATTCGTTAGAAATTCTTCATCAACGAGAAACCGTTCCGAGCCGTCCGGTAATAAAAATCTTCGATTTTGAATGTGTTGAATTCTATCTTCTATTCCAATGGAAGAAGCAAGGCGCGCAAAAAATAGACCGCCGCTTTTTAGTACCCTCCACATCTCTGTAAGCATTTCGTGAAAGTGCTCTTCATTTCCGGCAAAGTGCAAAACTGCGCTGATGATAACTACATCAAAATGCTCGACCGGAAACGGCATCTTTTCTACTGATGAAACCTGGAAATTATTCTTGGATAAATTTGGAGCAAGGCTCGCTACAAGACTTTGGACTTGTTCAATAGCTTGCCGATTTCGATCAACTCCGAAAACTTCATATCCCTGGCGCAAAAAATAAACAAGATTGCGCCCACCGCCGCATCCGGCGTCCAATATCTTCATATTGGGACTGAATCTGCCTTTCAATATTTGATCGAACAGATAAATATCTATATCGCCAAATAACTCTCGTACAGTTATCATCATTCGAGCTTAGATTATTTTTAATTGGTAAGCTAGATAAATAGGATTTTAAGAATTAGCTTTTTCTATCAAAGGAGAGTAAATGATAACCGTAGCAAATCGCATCTATGTAAAAGCTGAATACTCCGAAGCATTTGAAAGAGTATTTCGTGAAAGAGCAAGGTTGGTTGATGAAATGCCCGGATTCGTTTCCAATCAGGTTTTACGTCCGGTCAATGAAGGCGATCCTTACGTTGTCTTTACTCTCTGGAACAGCCGCGAAGATTTTATGAATTGGGTGCGTTCAGATGCTTTTATAAAAGGACACGCTCAATCAGGCACTCTGCCAAAAGAGGCATATTTTAAACCCAACGTTTTAGAGATGCATGAAGTAGTACAGGATTCTTCGAAACCGGAGCTAAAGCCGGAAACTAAAGGCGGACCATTTAAAATGCATTAATATCAGTTTTCCTAAAGGTTCTTTTAGTTAATTTTTATATTTAGAGGAATAAGTAATATGAAGTTTTTATCCAAATTAACATTATTGCTGATTGTTTTTGCCGGCGTCTCTTTAGCGCTAACAATAAACCCGAATGAGAAAGTTAATCTGCGTCTTCTTGACGATGCTGTAAATAAAGAACAATCGAATCAAGCTAATTTAAAGAAACTAAAAAAAGAAATTGATCGTGAAATCGGAAAACCCCGGGCAAAGCGTTTGAATCAATGCCGGGTTATTCCATTCGGCGCAAAGGCTTGCGGCGGACCGAAGACTTATTTGATTTATTCAACCTTACAAACTAATGAAAATAAACTAAAACGGTTGGTTGATCGGTACAATTCAATAGAAGATAAAATCAACAAAGAAACGGATGCAATGTCTGATTGTATGTTTATTGAAGAGCCGAAAGTAAGTCTGGTTAACGGAATGTGCAAAACTAATAGTTAATGGAATGTGCAAAACTAATAGAAGATATGCAATTGGAATAAGCGAAACTTTGTTTAAATTCGCAAGAGTGATAAATTGGTCGCGAATCGGTCAGAATCAATCTTCCTGGGAATTTCAATCATGAAAACACTTCGCTTAACAAATATTTTTCGATTTACCTTTTTTGCTCTATTATGGATTGCATTTGCGCAAGCTGCGGCTCAACCTTTGGCACAACCGCCAGCGCCGCAACCCTCTCCTGTCGAAGTTAAGATTGATCCAAAGATTTTCGATTCTTACATCGGACAATATGAAGACGCCGCTAATCTCGGAGGAACAGTTTTCTCATTTTTCCGTGAAGGCGAAAAGTTTTACCTGCAAGTCACCAATCAGGACAAACTTGAGATTTTCCCCACAGCCGAAAACAAGTTTTTCTTAAAAGTTGCTCCTGCTTCAGCCGAGTTTGTGCGCGATGCCGCAACGGGGCGCTTTACCAGCATGATCTGGCGACAAGGCGGCAGAGATTTTACCACCAAGCGGATTGCCGACCAGCCCGCCAAAGATACACGCATTCAATTTAAACGCACCGAAGCGATGATTCCGATGCGCGACGGTATTAAGCTTTTTACGGTTATTTTTACGCCAGAAAACCAAACCGAGCCGCTTCCTGTTTTAATCGAGCGTTCGCCTTACGGCGTCAAAGGTTGGAATTCGAGCGGAGTCAACGGTTCGCGACCTGAACTCGTTAAAGACGGCTATGTTTTTGTCTTTCAGGACATTCGCGGGCGGTATGAGTCCGAAGGCGAATTCGTGATGGTGCGCCCGCCGGTAAATCATCGCGATCCGAAAGCCGTTGACGAAAGCACGGACACTTACGACACTATTGAGTATTTGCTTAAAAACGTCGCCAACAATAACGGGCGAGTCGGCATTTACGGCGTTTCGTATGGCGGTTGGCTGTCGTCGGTTGCGCTCATTGATCCGCATCCGGCGCTCAAAACTTCTTCGCCGCAGGCTCCAATCGGCGATCTTTGGATGGGCGATGATTTATTTCATCACGGCGCTTTTCGTCAGACTTACGCCCACGATTGGGCTTATTTGCTCGAAACGGTCAAAGGCGAGGGCGAGGGCGCAGTCAAGCTCGATAAACCGGACGCCTTTGATTGGTATTTTGATTTAAAAACCGTTGGGGCGCTGGTCAACAAGCTCGACAACAAATCCGCTACCTGGAATAATGCCGTCGCTCATCCGAACTGGGATTCTTATTGGCAGCAACGCGCGGTGCCGAATTATTTAAAAGAAACGAGTATTCCGACGCTCATTGTCGGCGGCTGGTGGGATCAGGAAGATTTATACGGACCGCTTGTAACTTACAAAACTCTGGAAAAAACCGACCGCGACAATCAGGTTTTTCTCGTCATGGGTCCCTGGAATCACGGCGGGTGGGGCGGACGCGGACGCAGATTGGGCGCGATTGATTTCGGCAGCGATACCGGCAGATATTTTCGCAGCGAAATACAAGCTCCGTGGTTTGCTTATCACCTTAAAGGAAAAGGCACTTTAAAGCTGGCGGAAGCTACAATTTTCCAGTCCGGTTCAAACAAATGGATGACTTACGATTCCTGGACGCCGAAGCAAAATCTGCAAAAACGCGAATTGTATTTGCAGTCTGACGGAAAGGTTTCGTTTCAGAAACCGGCAAACAAAGGCGAGGAGTTTGACACATACGTTTCAGATCCGGCAAATCCGGTTCCGTATCGCAAACGACCGATTTTAGGAACTTACGCGCAAGGCTCATCCTGGTTTACATGGCTTTCCGACGACCAGCGTTTTCTCTCCGACCGCAAAGACGTTCTTTCGTGGCAATCGGACGTTTTGAACGAAGACGTTACGATTACAGGCGACATCTTCGCGCATCTTTTTGCTTCGACGACGGGTTCGGACAGCGATTGGGTGGTGAAACTGATTGACGTTTATCCGGCTGAATACCCGGCGGATGCGAAAATGGCGAATTATCAATTTATGGTCGCCAGCGAGATTTTCCGCGGTCGCTATCGCCGCAGTTTTGAAAAGGCGGAAGCGATTGAGCCTAATAAAGTTAACGGATACACGATTGATCTGCGCGGCAACAATTACACATTCAAAAAAGGTCATCGCATCATGGTGCAAGTACAAAGCACCTGGTTTCCGCTTTATGACCGCAATCCGCAAAAGTTTGTCGAAAACATCTTTCTCGCTAAAGAAAGCGATTATCAAAGAGCAAGTCAGCACATTTATCATTCGCCAAAATATCCGTCGCATATCAGCGTTTCTGTTGCTGCCCGGTAATAGAAGGAAATAATGTAAAACAGTCTAAAAAAGACCTTTTTGGGAGGTGAAACTGTAGTTACTGCCGATACTTCAAAACTCGCTAAACGCTTGGGACTTTTTGATTCCACCATGATTGTAATGGGCGGAATTATCGGTTCCGGGATTTTTATCAATCCATATGTTGTTGCGCAGCATGTTCAAACCCCATTCTTAATTTTAGGAGCGTGGCTGCTCGGTGGTTTGATCGCTCTTTTAGGAGCATTTATCTACGCCGAGCTTGCGGACAGATGCGCTGATGTTGGAGGACAATATGCCTACTTGCGGGAGGCTTATCATCCGTCGGTAGCATTTATTTACGGATGGGCTTTATTACTGGTTACACAAACCGGCGGAATGGCTGCCGTCGCCATTACTTTTTCTCGGTACTTTCTGGAAATCACTCACGCTCCTTTACCTGATTGGTTTATCGCAACGCTAACTCTCGGAGGATTGACGATCATCAACTGTCTCGGCGTTCGGGCAGGCAGCAGTGTTCAGAATGCCTTAATGGTTCTAAAGATTTTAGCCATTCTTGCACTTATTGTATGCGGCTTTTTCTTTGTATCCGAACCGGCAAGCTCATTTGGCAACACGCCGGATCGTCCTCTCTCACTAAATTTATTTACTGCAATGGGAGCGGCATTGATTCCTGTGATGTTTGCTTACGGCGGTTGGCAAACAGCAAGTTTTGTATCGGGTGAAATGCGCAACCCTCGTCGTGATTTAGCTCGCGGTCTTTTAATCGGAGTTATCGGAGTTATTTTACTGTACACATTGGTCAATCTCGTTTGCCTTTATGCGCTCGGTCCCGAACGTTTGGCAGCAACCACGACTCCGGCTTCAACAATTATGCGGATTGCTTTTGGCGAACGGGGAGCGGCGTTGATTGCTTTAGGAATAGCCATTTCTACTCTGGGCTTTTTAAGTCAGGGAATGCTGACAGCTCCGCGCGTTTATTTTGCGATGGCAAAAGATAAGCTTTTCTTTCAAAGCGTCGCAATGCTCAACGAACGCACCCACGCTCCCGTTCTCGCAATTGCCTTGCAGGGAGCGCTGGCGATAATAATTGCGCTTTCCGGCAAATATGAACAAATCCTGAATTATGTTGTCTCAATTGATTTTATTTGGTTTGGATTAACGGCAGCTTCGCTTTTTGTACTTCGCAGCCGCGCGACTCGCTCGAAAAAACTTGAGACTCACGAAAACATTGAGAACACCGGAACAACATATAACCGCGTTCCCGGTCATCCATTTACTACCGCCTTGTTTATTGCTGCCTGCGCTTTGATTGTTTTCAGCACTTTTTATAATTATCCTTCAAACAGTGTGATCGGTTTAATTATTGTTATTGCCGGAATACCTGTTTATTTCTTCTGGCGCAGGCGGAGTCAAGATAAATGACAAGCAATTTCTCTCAAGTTCCGAGTTCAAATCGAGTGATGAGTTCGGAATATATGCAATGGGCTAAAACTAATTTACAAGCCCGCTATAATCTCGCCTCAAGCGGTCTGATGAATTTTCCGTTATCGAAACTGCCGGTTACATTAGAAGATTTGGATTTGAGCGGTTCGAGCTACTACGGTTATGAACCTCTCCAAAAGGCTCTGGCTGCTAAATGCAACGTTCCTGTCGAATGCGTTGTTGCAGCAACCGGCACATCAATGGCTAATCATCTGGCAATGGCTGCGCTTCTCGAACCGGGAGATGAAGTGCTGATTGAACAGCCCACATACGAGCTTCTGATAAGTACAGCGCGATACTTACGTGCCGATGTTAAAAGGTTTATTCGTCCAGCCGAATCGGGGTTCGGCATTGAACCGGAAGAAGTTGCCCGTCAGGTTAGCTCACGAACGAAGCTAATTGTTTTAACAAATCTGCATAATCCATCGTGCGCGTTTACGTCCAATGAAACGCTCGGAAAGATTGGCGATATTGCGCGTGAAATCGGAGCACGCGTCCTTGTTGATGAAGTTTATCTGGATGCTTTATTTGAAGAAACGCCGCGTGCTGCTTTTCACCTAGGGAAGGAATTCATTACGACCGGCAGCTTAACCAAAGTGTACGGGCTTAGCGGACTGCGCTGCGGATGGATATTAGCTGAGCCGGAGCTTGCCGGAAAACTTTGGCGGTTAAATGATCTTTTCGGCGTTATCCCCGCTCATTCTGCTGAAAGGCTCAGTTGCATTGCGCTTGCAAATCTCAATCGAATTGCAGATCGCGCCCGCAGCATTATTGAAATTAACAGTAAAACGCTCAATTCATTTTATAAATCCTGTAACCGTCTCGAATGGACGGAGCATAAATTTGGCACGGTCTCTTTCCCGCGTTTGAAGCAGGGAAGCGTTGATGCTTTAACCGCGCTTCTTCTGGAAAAATATGAAACATCAATCGTACCGGGAAGATTTTTTGAAATGCCTCAACACCTCAGAATTGGAATAGGAAATGACAATTCGACATTAATAGAAGGTTTGGAAAGATTGGAAATGGCGCTCAACCAACAGGAACAAAGCTTATAAATAAAACAACTTCTTGCCGGAGCGTTTCGGAATCCGGCTCAAGTCTTCGCATTTTGGCGGATTTATGCTTTATTTTTATCAAAGAACTATTCAACTGCGTAACTTCAAAGAAAAATAGTTTTTCAAGTAAGAGGTGGAACCTTAAATAAGAATTCAGACTTATTTTTGAATTTTTATTTTAGTGATTTCACTTTTTTATTGCCATAAAACCAATTTTACGTTAATTTCCTTAAAGAGATTTATTTTCCCAAATCTCGATTTGTCCGCTCTTTTCTGCTAAAGTTTCTCGCACACCGAATAAAGTTCTCGCTCGATGCAAAATTCTTGGGTTAAAAACAGTTTCGCCAAATTTTGGCAGCCTTTGCTGCTTGCCGCGACTTTGCTGTTTTTGTATGCGCCCGCTTTAAAGCTGCTCGCGCAAACCTGGTGGACGGACGAAAACTATTCGCACGGGCTTTTGATTCCCTTTTTGATTGGCTTTCTGCTCTGGTTTGAAAAGGACGAGCTGGGAAAACTGGAAAAACGTCCGGCATTTACGGCGGGCGGAATCACTGTTTTGGCGGCGATGTTTCTTTTGCTCGTCGGAATTTTGGGCGCAGAGCTTTTTACACAGAGATTTTCGCTCATTTTAATGCTTGCCGGAATTACGATTTATTTTTTCGGCTGGCAAATTTTGAAAAAGCTCGTCGTGCCGTTTGTTTTGCTCGCGCTGGCGATTCCGATTCCGACGATTCTTTTTAACAAAATCGCGTTTCCGCTTCAGCTTTTGGCGACGGATTTGGCGGTTTGGGGAATCCGGCTGTTCGGAATTCCGGCGGCAAAATTCGGTAACGTCATCGAATTGCTGCCTCGCGGCGCTTCGCAATCAATCTGGCTCGAAGTCGTCGAAGCGTGCAGCGGGATTCGCTCTTTGATGACGCTCGTCACGCTCGCGCTCGTTTATGCTTACTTTACGAGCCGACGGAGGAATTTCGCGTCTTTAAAAAGTTTTGATTTGTGGCGCGCGGCAATTTTAATGTTTGCCGCATTGCCGATTGCGGTTTTGACCAACGGCGTGCGCGTCTCCGCGACCGGCATTCTCGCTTATTACTACGGCAGTGAAACCGCGCAGGGCTTTTTGCACGGCGCTTCGGGCTGGCTGGTTTATGTCGCGGCTTTGCTGCTGCTGCTGTTTGTCGGAAAAATCCTGGATTTAAACTGGAGACAGGGAGAAATCAGTAAAACTGATTTTCACTCCTTTTCTCCTTTTCTCCTCTTCTCCTCTTCTTTTAAATTCTGGCTTTTGCTGCTGGTTTTGCTAACGGGCGGCGCGCTGATTCATTGGCGCGAAGCGGCAGGTGAAATTCGTCCTGAAAGAAAACTGTTGAAAGATTTTCCGGCGAAAATCGGCGATTGGCAGCAAAACGGCGCAGACCAGCGTTTTGAAACTGAAGTTGAAACAGTTCTCGGCTCGGACGATTATTTGATGCGCGATTATTTTGTCCCGGCTTCGGGCAAAGGCGCGAACCTTTACATCGGTTATTATGAAACTCAGCGCACGGGCGCGACTTATCACAGCCCGCGCAACTGTCTGCCCGGTTCGGGCTGGACGATGACCGAAGCTGCGCCCGTCGAAATCAGCTTGCCCGACGGGCAGAAATTCGTCGCCAACAATTATGTAATTGAAAACAATCGCTCAAAAGCTTTGATGATTTACTGGTATCAAGGGCGCGGGCGATTTGTGGCAAATGAATACAAAGACAAGTTTTTCACCGTTTTAGATAGCATTTCGCGCCGCCGCTCGGATGGCGCGATGATTCGCGTCGTCGTTTCGATTGACAAATCGGAACAAGACGCTCTGGAAACCGCTAAAAATTTGGCTGCCGAAGCAGCCGCCGACCTCCACGAATTTGTGCCAAATTAACAAATTCGTGCTACAATGCCGCAAAATCAAAAACTCATTCGTGCCTCTCCCAAGCACTTGATTTTTGGGATGTTTCAACGATTCGCAATATTCCCTTAATGCCGACAATTTTCTAATCGGTTGTAAAAATAAATAAAATTACGAGTTTTAAGTTTTAAATCCAAAAGAATTAGCCCAGAATGAAAGCAGATTCCCCGAAAATCAGATTCGTCACCGCCGCTTTGGCTTTGCTCGCCGCAGGTCTCATCATTTTTTCCGGCGCGGCTTGCAGCACGGCTAAGGCGGTACAAGCGCATGTCGAGCGCGGCGAAAGCTATCTCAAAGAACGGCGTTTCCCCGAAGCCTCGCTCGAATTTCGCAGCGCGATTGAACTGGATAAAGCTTCCGCTCCCGCGCATTTCGGGCTGGCGCGCGCTTTTGAAGGTCAGCAGCGGCTGGCGGAAACGGTAGAAGAACTGCGCCGGACGGTCGAACTGGACAAAACTCAGCTCGAAGCGCGCGTAAAATTGGGAAATTATTTGCTGATAGCGCAGCCGCCTTTAACGGAAGAAACCGAAAAATTAATTCAGGACATTTTCGCCGCCGACCCGAATTACATTGAAGGTCACGTTTTGCAGGCGAGCGTAATGACGGTCAAAAACGCCGCAACGAGCGAAGTCGTCGCCCAGCTCGAAAAAGCCGTTTCGCTCAATCCGCAAAGAGTCGAAACGTATCTCAGTCTGGCGCGTTTTTACGTTTCGCGCGAGAAAACGGAGGACGCTGAAAAAACGTTCATCCGCGCTTTTGCCGTCAACGATAAATCGGCAATCGCGCACATCGAATACGCGCGTTTTCTTGATCTCAAAGGGCGCGCGCCGGATGCCGAAAAACATTATCTGCGCGCGGCGGAAGTCGAACCGAAAGAGCGCGAGCCGCTCGAAGCTCTCGCCGGATTTTATTACGCGCACGGACAGCACGACAAAGCTGAAAACGCTTACAAAAATTTAGCCAATTTGAATCCTGACCGACCTGAAGAAAAAACTCTGCTCGCGGATTTTTACGCCGCCGTTAATCGTCCTGCCGACGCTCGCCGAGTTTATAGCGAAATTTTGGCGGTCAAACCGGAATTTGTCCAAGCGCAAATGCGACTCGGCGAGCTTTATCTGCAAACCGGTGACAGCGAGGGAGCAAGCGCCCAAGTGACGGAAATTTTGAGCCGCAACAACAAAGATGTGCGAGGTTTGACTCTGCGAGCGCGCGTTTCTTTAAAAAACGCCGAGCCGGAAGCGGCGATCAAGGATTTGCAGGAAGTTTTAAAACAAGAACCGGGCAATCGTTTGGCGCTTTATTATATGGCTGATGCCCAGTTTCGCGCCGGGCAGATAGAACAGGCACGCAATTTTATCCAGGATTTACAGCGCTATCATCCGGGTTATCTGCACGCCAAACTTTTAAACGCGCAAATCAGTTTTGCCACCGGCGAGCCGCAAACGGCTTTGAATCAAGCAAACGAATTGCTCAAAGCGCTTGAAAAAGCCGCTCCAAGCAGCGAGATTTCCGCTCCTCTGCTCGCCGAATTGCGCGTCAACGCACTTCTGGCGCGCGGAACGGCGAATTTGCAGATCGGAAAAGAACAGGAGGCGCGCGCCGATTTTCAAACCGCCCAAAAATTTGCGCCAAATGCGGTGAGTGTTTATCTAAGTCAGGCGAGCGCGGCGCTACGCGGCAAAAACGCTGACGAAGCCGTGCGTTTTTACGAAAAAGCTTTGCAGCTTGACGGCAATAATTTCGACGGTTTGAGCGGTTTTGTCAGCGCCAAGATTCGGCAAAAAGATTTCGCGGCTGCACACTCGCAGATTGATCGCGCTTTTAGCGCAAACCGCGCCGACAATAAATTGCAAGCCGCGCTTTTTTATCTCAAAGCACAGGTTTTTACGGCGGAAAACAAAACGACGGAAGCCGAAAACGCTTTGCAGCAATCAATCGCTCAGAATACCGATTATCTTCCGGCTTATCAGGCTTACGCCGCTTTGCTCGCCGCGAACAGACAAGTTGACCGCGCGATTGAAAATTATCGCCAGATTTTGCAGCGCAGCCCTGCGAGCGATGAAACTTTTACGCTCATCGGGATGCTCGAAGAAGGACGCGGAAACGCGGACGAAGCGGTTAAAAATTACCGCGAGGCTTTGCGATCCAATCCGAATGCGCCCGTTGCTGCGAATAATCTAGCGTGGATTATTGCCGACACCGGGCGCGGAAATTTGGACGAAGCCGTCACGCTGGCGCAAACGCTCGTCGAAAAACATCCGAACGAGCCGGTTTATGCGGACACACTCGGATGGGTTTTTCACAAAAAAGGTCAAAAAGATCGGGCAATCGCACAGCTTCGACGCGCCGTCTCGCTCGAAGAAAAAGCAGCCCTGCAAGCCGGGCGCGCGCCCGCGCAAATGTATAAAAACCGTCTCGGAACGGTTCTCGCCGCTGCGGATAACCGCGCGGCTCTCTGAAAATTTGAAGAATGCTTTCAAACTAAAGTTTGAGTTTTAAGTAAAAGAAAATGTTATCGGCAGTTTTCACAATTTTGTTAGACATTAAGCTGCAAAGCGTTGGCTTTAATGAAGATGCGTGGGTGCTGATGGCGGGCGTCGGGTTGATAATTTTGGTGTTTGTTCTGCGGCGCTGGTTCCGCGGCGACAAAAAAGATGAGACAAACTTGCTGTTTTAACTGGTAAAAAACATGGGCGTTGAATTTCGGCAAAGAAGTTTAGGCGAATTATTCGCAATGGTTTGGCGGCGCAAGCTGATTATTTTGCTGCCCGTCGCGGCGATGACCGTGGCTGTCTGGTGGGTTGTCGTGCAGCTTCCGAGCATTTACGAATCAACCACGCTTTTGACGATTCGCCCGCCCGCAATCTCGAACAACGTAATTCAACCGCTTTCGGACGAAGACGTGTCGGCGCGGCTCAATCAAATCACCGAAGAAATCAAAAGTCGCTCGTCGCTCGAACCGATGATCACGAAATACAGACTCTTCACACGCGAACGCGATGCGGGCGTGCCGATGGAGTTGTTGATTGACCGGATGCGAAACAACATTAAAGTCGAACAGCGAGATCGAACGGCTGATGACAAGGTTCCCGCTTTTACGATTTCCTACCGCGACCGCGAACCGGAAGCCGCGCGCAACGTCGTCGCCGAGCTTGCCGGAAAATTTGTTAACACGCAGACGGAAAACTCCCAACGAGAGTCGAAAGCGACACAGGAATTTTTCGAGAAACAGCTCGCCGAATCGAAAGAGAAATTAGACCAGATTGACGCCCAGCGGCTCACGTATATGCTGCAAAACGTGGACAAATTGCCGACAGCGGCGGGCGGTTTAATCGCGCAGCTCAATGGTTTGCACGAGCAATTAAAAACCGCTGCCGAGCGCGAGCAGTCGGTCGAAACCGAAATCGGGCGAATGCGCGACAATCGGGTTTTGCTCGAACGTCAGAAAAACACGATTAGCGACATCAGCGAAAAGGAAGCCGCCGAGCGCGACCGTTTGCTTTCCGACCCGACTCGAACGCCCGCTTACGCGGATTTGATTAAGCGCCGCACCGAATACAAAGAGCAGTTGCAAAAAATGCAGACCGAATATCGCCCGAAACACCCGGACGTGGTCGCCAAACAAGCGCAAATCGAAACGGTCGAAAAGGAAATCGCTGGGCTGATTGCTTCAGCGAAAACCAGTCAGGACGAAATGCGAGCCGCGTCGAGAGGCAGAATTGATTTGCAAATTCAGAGCATCGAAAACGAGCAGCGCCGTATAGACGGCGAAATCGGCAGGCAAGAGCAGCTTTTACAACAAATAAAAAGTTCAGCAGGGCAGGTTCAAACCGCAATTAGCGATTTGCAGCGCCGCATCGAAAGCATCCCGAATGCGGAAGTCGCGCTCGAATCTTTCAACCGCGATTACCAGACCGCAAAAGGGAGCTATGACGAGCTGTTAAAGAAAAACAACGACGCCCGCTTGCAAGCCGAGCGCGAAAAAAATTCGCAGGGCGAAACGATTCGCGTCGTTGACGCCGCCAATTTGCCGCAATCTCCGGTCGCGCCGAAACGCCCGATGCTGATCGCCATTGGCGCTTTCCTCGGTTTGGCGCTCGGTTTTGTTTTCGCGGCGGCGGCGGAAATGCCGCGCTTGTTCACGATTCAAAACGTTGACGACGCCAAACATTACACGGGACTTCCCGTTTTGGCGAATGTGCCGGAGCTTTTGACGCCTGCGGAAAAACGCTGGCGCGCGATTTTCGGAGTTTTGAAAACAGGATTTGCCGTAGCAGTTGCTGCGGCGAGCATTCCGGTTTTAATTTTCGTGCTGCAAATATCGCACGTTTTTGACAGGTTTGTTTCCTAAATGATGAATGATGAATGATGAACGGATTTTAATTCATAATTCATCGTTCCTAGTTCATCATTTCAAATGTTATGTACAAAGAATTTTTCGGTTTAGACGAGCTTCCTTTTACCTTAACGCCCGATCCGCGTTTTCTGGTTTTTACGCCTTCATACAACGAAGTTTTGGCGAGCCTTTATTACGGTTTGGAAAACTCGAAAGGCTTGATCGTGCTGACGGGCGAGGTCGGAACGGGCAAAACGACAGCTCTGCGCTGGATTTTGCGCCGTTTGGATTCAAGCGTTTTAGCGGCTTACGTTTTTAATCCTCGGCTTTCGATTGAAGATTTTTATCATCACGTCACGTCGCTGTTGAACGTCAAAGAGTGGCAAAACAAAGCCGAATTGCTGACCGTTCTTGGCAGAGTTTTGGAAGAGCGACACAGGCGCGGATTGAAAACCGTTTTGATTATTGACGAAGCGCACGAGCTTTCCGATTACGTTTTGGAAGAAATTCGCCTGCTGCTCAATTTTGAATCGGACACGGCGAAACATCTGCAAATCGTTCTCACCGGACAACCCGAATTGCGCGAAGTTTTGAACAAACCGAATCTGCGGCAATTAAAACAACGTGTTGCGCTGCGCTGCAAAATGCACGCGCTGCCGAACGTTGATGAAGTCGAGCGTTACATTACCGAACGCCTTTTGCTCGCCGGTTCAAAAGAGCCGAATATTTTTACGCCCGGCGCGATTGATTACATTTTCCGCTGCTCGGAAGGCATTCCGCGACAAATCAACAATTTGTGCGACAACGCGATGCTCGCGGCTTATGCCGCCGGCGAACAGGTTATCGGGCGGCAGGTTATCGAAGAAGTCGCCGACAATCTCGATTTGCTCCCGCCGCAGCCGGTCGAACAGGAAACTAAATATCAGCCGAACTCGGCAAATATTTTTAATTCCAATGCGAGAGCTGAATTAGCAAATCACAGCACGCTTAACGAATACGTTCCGTCCGTTTACCGAAATGGAAACGGTAACGGAGCCAACCGAATTCATCAAGAACCGATTTCTTTTGACGACGAACTTTTGGAAATTGACGACATTGAAGGTTTTACAAGATAAGGCGGTAAATATTTACGGCTGCGGTACGAAAATAAAATGAGCAATAAATCAAACGCTTACGCAAATCGTTTTTCCAAAATTCTCGGTTTTGAACCGAATCCCGCTGAAGCCGTCGAGCGCGGCGACGATTCAGCCAGAGTGGTTCAAATACTCGAACGCAAAATCGGTGCGCCGACGGTTGTGGCTGAAAACGACGTACAAATCGAAGCGACAGAGAATGCGCACCCGACCAAACCAGACGATTTTGCGCAGCTTCTCGATACGTGGAGCATCGGCAAACCCGCCGTTCCGCTTTCGACGAGCGAAGATTTTTCGGGCACGGCGATTTTAAATCAAAAACCCGTAGCGGCAACAATCGAAGTCGAACCGAGAGCACAGCGCGCCGGAGTCGTTTTGCCGACGCGGAAAACGCCCGAATTTAGAACCGTAGAATTAAATCTGGAAGCGGTCGAGCCGCATCTGGTCGCAATCAAACATCCGCGCTCGCCGCATTGCGAAGAATATCGGAGCCTGAGAACGCAGCTTCTGCTCGCCGCCGAGCGTCGCCGCGCCGCCGGAAAAGAAATGCAGGCGGTCGTCGTCGCCAGCGCGCGTCCCGGCGAAGGCAAAACCACGACTGCCATCAATCTGGCGTGGATGCTCGCGCAAACGGACGGCGTGAATTGCCTCGTGATTGACGCGGATTTGCGAATGCCGAGTCTCGCGGATTATCTCGGAATCGAGGAGCACCCCGGACTTTCCGACGTTTTTGACGGTACGGTCGAGCTTGAGCAGGCGATTGTCAAATTAAATCC
>DASWLV010000015.1:0-36145 GCA_036400075.1 Pyrinomonadaceae bacterium | reverse complement strand
GACCCAAATCATCAATCGAGATGCTTTCGAGTTTGACGCCCATATCTTCAGAGATAACCGTTCCGCCCGTCATTACTGCAATGTCTTCGAGCATCGCTTTGCGACGGTCGCCGAAGCCGGGCGCTTTGACAGCCGCGACGTTCAGAGTTCCCCGCAATTTATTGACAACCAAAGTCGCCAACGCTTCGCCTTCGACATCTTCAGCGATAATCAAAAGCGGTTTGCCGAGCTTTGCAACCTGTTCGAGAATCGGCAGCAAATCCTTCATCGAAGAAACTTTCTTTTCGTTGATGAGAATATACGGATTTTCCAAAACAGCTTCCATTCTCTCCGGGTCGGTCACGAAATAAGGTGACAGATAACCGCGGTCGAACTGCATACCTTCGACGACTTCCAGAGTGGTGTCCATCGTTTTCGATTCTTCAACCGTAATCACGCCGTCTTTACCGACTTTATCCATTGCTTGGGCAATCAAAGTGCCGATTGTTTTGTCGCCGTTGGCTGAAACCGTGCCGACCTGGGCAATCGCGTCGCCGGAAACCGGGCTGGCGAGATTTTTGATTTCGTTGACGACTTGTTCGACAGCTTTGTCTATGCCGCGTTTGAGCGCCATCGGATTGGCTCCGGCAGCAACCGTGCGAACGCCTTCTTTGAAAATCGCCTGCGCCAGAACGGTCGCAGTCGTGGTTCCGTCTCCGGCAACGTCCGAAGTTTTTGAAGCGACTTCGCGCACCATTTGCGCGCCCATATTTTCCAAAGAGTCTTTCAATTCGATTTCTTTCGCCACTGTCACGCCGTCTTTGGTGATCGTCGGCGAGCCGAATTTTTTGTCAATAACAACATTGCGACCTTTCGGTCCGAGCGTAACTTTGACAGCGTCGGCGAGCTGATTGACACCGCGCAAAATCGCCGCGCGCGATTCTTCTCCGTGAATAACTTGTTTAGCCATATATTTCCTCCAATTAAATTCTATTAATGATAATTCGTTAAGCAGCAGCGCCTGCGCGTTCAATTACGCCGAGAATTTCGTCTTCGCGCATAATCAGGAATTCTTCGTTGTCCAGCTTGATTTCCGAGCCGCTGTATTTGCCGAAAAGAACGCGGTCGCCTTCTTTGACATCAAGAGTTTGGCGTGTGCCGTCTTCTTTATACTTGCCTTCACCGACGGCGATGACTTCGCCTTCTTGCGGTTTTTCTTTGGCGCTGTCGGGAATGTAAAGCCCTCCGCGCATATTTTCTGTTTCTTCAATTCGTTTCACGATAACTCGATCATGTAACGGTTTGATTTTAGTAGCCATTTCGATTTTTGCTCCTTTCGATTGATAAATACTGATGAATTGATTGTTGTGATTATATGTTAGCACTGTTCGCTAACGAGTGCTAATTTACCGGATGTGGAAAGTTTTGTCAAGAGTGTTAGAAAACTTGATAGCAGTATTGTTAGATTTTTAGATCGGGATTTACTGTCGAGAAGAGCGTGACAGCAATGGTTTTGGAGTTTTTGTCGGCGCTTGATAGGCGGCAACTTTTTTGGATAACGTATTGCGGTGAATGCCGAGCGCGTCGGCGGTTTTTGAAAGGTGATTGTTATAGCGTTCGAGGGCTTTTTGAATATAAATTTTCTCAAATTCCTCGCGGGCTTCGTCGAGCAAAATATGCCCGTCCAGCATTTCATTAATCAATTTTTCAAGACGTTCGCGCATAAGCATCTTAGATTTAAATTTTAGATTCAACTCCGATTTGCGCCGGATAAACCCAAAATCTAAAACAAAAATTAAAGAATTTTTCCGGTTAAGATTTCATAAGCCTGTAAATATCTTGCGGTTGTTGCCGCGGCAATTGATTCGGGCAAGCGCGGCGCAGGCGGTTGTTTGTTCCAATTCAAAGTTTCCAGATAATCGCGCACGAATTGTTTGTCGAAAGACGGCTGCGATTTTCCCGGCTCATAAGTTTCCGCCACCCAAAAACGTGAAGAGTCGGGCGTTAAAACTTCGTCAATCAAAATTATCTCGCCGTTTTCATCGAGTCCGAATTCAAATTTTGTGTCGGCAACAATAATTCCGCGCGTGCGGGCAAAATCGGCGGCGAAATTATAAATCCTGAGCGTCAGATTTTTCAGCCGTTTTGTATTTTCCGAACCGATTATTTCAGCCATTTTCGCTTCGCTGATGTTTTCATCGTGCCCGCTCGCCGCTTTGGTTGCAGGCGTAAAAATCGGCGCAGGCAGTTTTTCGGATTCTTTCAAATTCTGCGGCAGGTTGTGTCCGCAAATTTCGCCGTTCGCTTGATAATCTTTCCAGCCCGAACCGCTCAGATAACCGCGCGCGACGCATTCGACAGGGAAAACTTCGGTGCGTTTGACGAGCATTGAGCGCCCGCTCAGCATTTCGGCGTATTTTTTGACAGTCTCCGGCATTTCTTCAATTTCGGTCGTAACCAAATGATGAGAAACACCGATTTGTTCCAGCTTTCCAAACCAAAAACGCGAAATGGCGGTCAAAACTTCGCCTTTCCGCTCAATCGGGGTCGGCAAAATGCAGTCGAAAGCCGAAATGCGGTCGGTGGCTACGATTAAAAGATGTCGGTCGTCAATCTCGTAAACGTCGCGCACTTTGCCGCGTGCCGCGAGCTTTAAATCTGGAAAATTTGTTTCCGAAACGAGCATCGTTAGTGAATCGTAAATCGTGAATCGTAAATCGCCAAAAAGCAAATTTGATTCACGATTTAGATTCATTTATTAAAACTTCGCGAAGGCGGCGAATCTGCTCGGCGTGTCCGTGCGCGTGAGCGGCGTAAATTTCTAGCCACTTTTCAATTGAATAACGACCGTGCTCTGTATGCCAGCCTTCGCGCTGCCAATCTTCTTCCGATAAATTCTGTAGAATTTGCAGGCTCGTGGCGCGTGCGGCGCGAAAAGCATCGAGTGCGGGAGCTAAATCGCGTTCGTTGTAGCGCAGACGTTCGGCGTAATTATCCTGATCGTAACCGTGAATCACCGGAAAATCTTCGGTCAGTAATTTTCTCAGTCGCATCGCGCTCGTCATTTCGCTATCGGCGAGATGCTGAACGATTTCCGCAGCGCTCCATTTTCCGGCGAACGGTTTGGCAGTTAATTTATTGGATGGAAAGTCTGCCAGCGCGGATTCGACTTCGGAAAAACCGTCGCCGTATTTATTAATTAATGTGTTTCGCTCGATAGCGTTCATAATTTTAATAAAAAGATTGAATTTTAAAACTTGCGATAGTCTTAACCGACAAGCCTCGGTTCGTCAAATTCAAAAATGCAAATTGGAAAAAGCAAAAAAAAAGTGACAAACAAAGTTAAAAAGTTGCATAATGATTTCGCGCGCAAATTTTGCTTCGCGCAGCTTTCCTTTTTTCCCAGAATGAGAAATCTTCTGTTTCCCTTTAACTTCTTGACGAGAAAAAAATGAACACCAAATTGAGGATGCCTTTTTTTTACTTTCCGAAACAAATCCTACCGAAACCCGCAACTCGCATTTTAAGTTTTGGAGGCGGCAAAATTGCTTACTATTGTGCCGTCGTTTCGGCTTTTTCAACCGAAATCTTTGGACAGAGTTTAGCCGAAGACGACTTATCCGGTGATTATACATTTCTTTATCTCGGATTAGTTGGCATCGCTGCCGCCGTCGGCGTTATCTTTTGGTCGCGAGTGAAAAAGAAAAACCAGGAGCGCTATCCGAAAAGCAAAACGGAAACCACCATTCGACGCGCAGGTGCGCGCCCCGTTTCAAACAACGGCAAAGACCGGAAAGTTGACGATTGGATTCAAGCCGGTTCTCCGGAAAATAAAAAGCGACCAAGCGGGATAAATAATTTAAACGGCGCGGCGAAAAAAGCTAATTCAACCGGGGCGAAGAAAACTTTTGAAGATTTCCAGAGTTCCAAACAAAACGGCTTTGCCAAAGAGAAAGCGCCGTCCGCCGAATCCGCCGTTGATTTAAGTTTCTGGCAGCTTACGACGCCGCAGCCAGTTCCGCCGCTGCCGAGCGGCGCGCACGACGAATCTGTGATGGACGCGCTCGAACAGCTTAAAGAAGACGATGATGATGAAATGATGCGCTCGCTCGCAATCCGCGTTTTGACCGCTGCAAAAACGCGGGAATCAATTGAAGGCTTATCGCAGGTCGCGCTCTACGACGCCAGCGCGAGACATCGTATCGAAGCAATTATGGCTCTCGCCGCTTTTGACCATGAATTGGTTTTTGAGCCGGTTTTGCTTGCCGGCGCAGACCCTTCGAGAGAAGTTCGGGCGGCTGCGGCGCGCGCTCTGTCGCGTTTGAGCTTCGACCGTTCGGACGCTTTCGTTCGCGTTATTGGCAGTCACGATGTGGAACGTTTAAGATTGGCGGCGCTCGCCTGCGTCGAATCCGGTTTTGCCGCGCGCGCTTTCGAGCGGCTTTCTTCTTCAGACGGAAAACAATCTTACGAGGCGTTTGCGATTTTGACTTTGCTGACTAAAGCCGACGAATTTCGTCCGATTTTGCAGACAATCGCCGAACATCCGAGCTTGCAGGTGCGATTGGCGACCGTTAAAGTTCTGCACAATTTAAATTCGAGCAAAATGACGCCTGCGCTTTATGATCTGTCTTTAAAAGAAGATTTGCCCGAAGAAGTGAAAAACGCTTTGAAAGAGCTGTTATTTCATTTTAGTACGACTGTCTAATCAACAAATCGAAAAATAAAAAAGCGGCTGGTTATTGTGAACAATAACCGGCAGCTTTTTTTATTTTTCGGCAAGCTCGGCAACAATCGCGGCAAGCTCGGCGGTTTCGACCGGCTTGGCAACAAACGTCTGAAATCCCGCCGCCAAAATCTGTTTGCGGTCTTCAATTCCGGCGTAAGCGGTTAACGCCGCCGCCGGAATATTTCCGCCTTCATTCGGACTCCGCGCGCGAAGTTTATTGATGAAAGAAAAACCGTCTTCGTCGGGCATTCCGATGTCGGAAATAATCACGTCCGGTTTCCAATGCCGCAATATTTCGAAAGCCTCTCGCGCGGAAGCGGCGGTTTTGACTGACGCTCCGTATTGCGACAAAGCCGCAAAAAGCAATTCGCGCGCATCCGTTTCGTCGTCAACGCAAAGAACTCTTAAGCCGTCAAGTTTTGATTCAAAGCCGCGAGAGAGATGAAAGTGCGGGTGTGCCGTATCAAGCGTTTGTGTTTGCTTGACCGGAAGTACGATTTCACTTTGAAGAGCGGTTATTGGCAAAGTGACTGTAAACATTGCACCCTGATTTTCGCCTTCGCTCTCGGCTAAAACCGTGCCGCCGTGCAACTCGACTAAGTGACGCACAATTGCCAAACCTAAGCCAAGACCGCCGTGAAGCCGGGTTGTCGAAGCATCGGCTTGGCGAAAACGGTCGAAAACGTGAGGCAAAAATTCCGGCTCGATTCCTTTGCCTGAATCCCGAACTACAATCTGAACGTGAGAATTGATACGTTGGAGCTTAACGCCCACAACGCCGCCTTTCGGCGTAAATTTGATAGCGTTTGAAAGCAGATTCCAGATGATTTGCTGCAAACGATGCGCGTCGCCGTTGACGTGCGCTTTGCTTTGGCGCAGCTCGGTTTCGAGTCGAATTGATTTTGCTTCGGCGGATGGACGAACCGATTCGATTGCGGCTTCGATCACCTCAGCCAAATCGAACGGCGCGATTTCAAGCCGCAACTTTCCGGTGATGATTCGGGAAACGTCTAAAATATCTTCGATAATCTGCTGCTGCGAACGAGCATTGCGCTCGATGGTTTCCATGGCGCGCGTTTGCATTTCGGTCGTTAGGCTCCCGTTGCGAATGAGATTCGACCAGCCGAGAATCGAATTGAGCGGCGTGCGTAATTCGTGCGAGACGGTAGCCAAAAATTCGTCTTTCAGGCGATTGGCTTTTTCCGCCGCCTGTCGCGCTCGTTCGGCGGATTCAAAAAGTCTGGCGTTGTCAATGGCAATCGCGGCTTGACCGGCGAGTCCGACGACGATTTGTTCAGCGCGTTCGTTGAAAACGCCCGATTTTTCGTGACCGAAAAACAAACCGCCCAAAACTTCGCCCGAACGCGAAATCACCGGAACGGCGAGATAACTGGCGACTGGCAAATGATCTGCGGGCATTCCGAAATACGGCGAGTTTTTGGCGAAACGCTCGTCTTTGCGAACATCTGAAATTCTGACAACGCCTTCGCCGCGAAACGTCGGACCGAAAAGCGCGGTGGCGCGCGGCATCGGGAAATTTTCAAAATGACTGCGCGGCACACCGGAAATCGTGTAAAGCGTAAAAGACGCGCCGCGCTCGTCCAAAACATTGTAGAAAAACGCGCCGAATTGCGCTCCGCTCAGTTCCGTCGCGGCGTCTGTTAGAGATTGCACTAGTCTCTGCAAATCAAGCTCGCCGGAGAGCAGCTTGCCGATTTCGTTGATTGAACGTAGAGCTTCGGTTTGGTCGCGCAAAACGTTCTGGATTTGTTTTTGGGCGGAAACATCCTGAACGATGCCGATTATTCCGATGGCATTCCCATTCTCATCATAAAACGCTCGCCCGCGAGCCGAAACCCAGACTTGTTTTCCGTCCCCGTGATTGACGCGATATTCAAGGTCGTATTCGGTTTTTTCGGCGACGGCTTTTTCAACCGCCAGACGCGCAGGTTCGCGGTCGCTTTCGACTAAGTGTTCGCGCAACTGCGCCCAAGTCAAATTCGGATGCGGCTCGATGCCGAAAATTTCGGCTGTGCGCGGTGAAAGAGCGACAAAATCAGTTGCCGCATCCCAGCTCCAATCCCCGAGCTGCGCCGCGTCGAGCGCGAGATTTAATTTGTCAGAACGCTCGCGCAGCTCTTCTCTCGTTTGCTTTCTAATCGAAATGTCTCGAACGTGCGCCGTAAAACCTAAAACGCGCCCGTTTTCGTTAATATCTGGGATGTAAGTGACCGCAACGGCGCGCGTTTTACCGTTTTGATAACGAAGCGTAGATTCAAATTCGATTCGCTCGCCGGACAAAACCTTTTCTAGATAAGGCAGAGCTTTTTGAAACGTTTCATCGCCAACGACTTCGGCTAACCTTTTCCCAATCAAAGACTCGACCGGGCAGTCAAACAACTCTTCGTAACCTTTGGTCAAAAAACGGTATCTTAAATCCGCGTCAATATAAGAAATGAGCGCGGGAACTGAATCAAGAACCTGTCTCAAAATCACATTGTCTGCGGAATTTGTATGTAGAAGCCGATTAATCTGCGTTTCGCCGTTCATAAGTTTTTGAGGATTCGATGAGAAAAGACGGAAATTGGACTTTAAACTATGTTTGCTTCATCGTCAACACTACAAAGCGCCGAATCATTCGGATAAGGTAAATAATTATAATCTAATTTTTGCGGACAAAGAAAGAATAAAATTAAAAAATAAGAAAAGTAAAATGCCCGACTACATTTCATCGGGCATTTTACTTTTCTTATTTTGAGAACCGTTAATTCGGCAAGCTTCTCTGCGGCTGACCGATGTTTTCAGTGTCTTTTACGTTTTCGACTTTCTTCGGCTGCAATTCTTTGGCTTTTCGCTGAACCGGCGGCGGGGGCGGGTCTTCATCGTCGGGCTGTGATTGCTGCTTGTTTTTTTCGGCTTTATTTTCATCAGCCGTATTCGCTGCTTCGCCTCCGGCTTCAGCCGTTTCCTGATTGTTTTCTTCGCCTTCTGCGCCGCGCCCGGTTTCTTTCATCTCCGCTTTTTGAACCGGAGCAAAACTGGTTGAAATCGAATTGATTTGTTTCAATTCGGATTTGCCGTCCGCAGATTTAATGTTTTCGTTCAAACCGGCTTCCTTTTTGTCGGCTAACGAATTTTCTTCGCCTGTTTTAGCTGCTTTGTTTTCACTCGTCGTCGAATTGGCGTAAGGCGAAACGCCTTCGGATGAATACGGCGCGGCGGATTCGGCATAAATCGAGCGTTTATAAAGCTCGGCTCCGACGAAAGCACCCGCAACAGTTGCCACCACAAGCAAAACCAAAGCCGCCGGAATCCAACCCCAGCTTCGGTTCGGTTGAACGACGGTCGGCTGCGCAACGTAAACAACTTGCGGCTGCTGCGGAAAAGCTCCAAGCGCTTCGCCCGGTACGGCAGCGACGGGAATCACCGGCTGAACCGGCGCGGCTTGTGCCGTCTCAAAATTCGGCGCCGGAGGCGGAAGCGATATTTCCGTGTCCTCATCGTTTACAAAAGCGTCTTTTTCGTTAAGGTTTGTTTGGTTATCGTCAGTCATAGCGCACACCTCTTGTAAAACACAGTGCAAAGCTCGTTCCACTGGATTTTAATTGAATAAACTTCTAAATATTACCGCATTCCCGCTTTCACCCGACAAAAGCGTTCTAAGATGTGACAATCAGCGTCTGCGAGCAATACGCGAGAGCGTAGTTTTTCAAAATGTTAAAATGTAAAAATTGGAGAGAAAAATATGAAACGCAGCCGTTTTGTCATTCACGAACATCACGCGACAAATCTTCATTTTGATTTTCGGCTGGAAATCGCCGGAGTTCTAAAATCGTGGGCTGTTCCAAAAGGCGTTTCGCTCAATCCGAACGAAAAACGGCTCGCCGTCGCTGTTCCCGACCACGCCGTTTCTTACATTGATTTTGAAGGCACGCTCGCCGAAGGCACTTACGGCGCGGGCGAAGTCAGAATCTGGGACAATGGCGAATTTGAGATTGTCGGCGGGCAATTGGAAAAGGGAAAGCTGATCTTCAGGCTTTTGGGCAAAAAGCTGCAAGGCGAGTTTGCGCTTTTGCGAATGAAAGGAAACGAGCGAAACTGGCTGCTGATTAAATCAAAAGATGAATTTGCGGATTCCAATTGGAAGCTCGAAACAGTTCTTCCATTGAAAAACAAAAAGGCGAAAAGCTGAATCTCCAACTTTTCGCCTTCACATTTAAAATTTGGCGGGTCATACTGGACTCGAAACAGTCGTAACGTCAAAAGTGAAACTGTTTTAATGCTGAAGGTCTGGAGATGTCAGTGGAATTTAGACGCAGAAAGTGAAAAGCCGCTACGCAAGCAACTTTATTAATAAAAATAATGAACGGTGTAAAATGCCGAAACTTCTAACGGATCTACATGTAACGCTCTAAAAGTCGCTTGGCGGCTTTCAATAATCCTTTTATTGGTTTATTATCAGAATGTAAACCTTGTTAATAGAATTATTAACCGAAAGCCTTTCTTTCCGATAACAGGTAAAAATCTTAAAAAAAAATATGAAATTATCCGCGTTTGTGCGTTCATTTATAATGACGTTTATTCTCGTTATCACCGTATCCATTGCAGTTCAAGCGCAAACTACTTCATTCAATTATCAAGGACGTTTGACAGATGCTTCTATGCCGGCAACAAGCGGAACTTATGATTTCGAGTTTGCATTGTACGATGCTAACGGAACGCTTGTCGCGCCAAACTCAACCGCAACAACAGGAATCACGGTCACAAACGGTAACTTCGCAATTAAACTCGATTTCGGTTCATCAGCATTTAATGGCGCGGATAGATATTTGGAAATTCGGGTGAAGAAACCCACTGATTCAAATTACACACTGCTTTCTCCGCGTCAGCAAATTAATTCTGCTCCTTATGCGATTCGCTCAATATCGGCGGGAACGGCAGATACAGCAACTAATGCCACAAACGCAAATACGCTCGATAACATTGATTCAAGCAGTTTTGTGCAAACAAATAGTAACCAATTTATTCGTAATCAGACGTCGCTGGAATTAAGCGCCAACTTCAACGTAGGCGGGACGGGAAGGGCAAGCGTCTTCGATGCGGCAACGCAGTACAACATCTTAGGAAATCGAGTGTTGAGCGTTGCCGGAACAAACAATTTGTTTGCGGGCGTTAACACTGGAGGGGCAAATGTGTATGGTAGCGGCAACTCGTTTGTTGGCACAGAGGCAGGACAGAACACTACAGGTGGAAGTAACAACTCGTTTTTTGGCTATAGCGCTGGCAAAGGAAACACACTGGGAATCAAAAATTCGTTTGTCGGCTATTTCGCGGGTTACAGCAACCTGACCGGTAACTCCAACTCGTTTGTCGGCTCTAAGGCAGGTTTAGCCAATAGTGAGGGTAGCAGCAACTCATTTTTTGGCGATAGTGCCGGTTCCAGCAATACGACAGGTGAGTACAACTCATTTGTCGGCGCAGGCACAGGCTCCCACAATATGACAGGCATCAGTAATTCGTTTGTAGGGGCAAGCGCCGGACGCGAAAACACAAATGGCAACCGTAACTCATTCTTTGGTAATACTGCGGGATACAACAACACAACAGGCAGTAACAATACGATAATGGGATACAGTGCCAATGTTGGAGACGGTAATTTATCCTTCGCCGCCGCGCTCGGCTCAAGCGCTTTAGTCAGCGCAAGTGATACGATTGTATTGGGCAAAGTTGCCGGTACTTACAATGGCACGGCACGTCCCGCAGATACAGTTCAAATTCCGGGCAATTTAACAGTTGCAGGCACTCTATCCGCTAACATTAACGGTTCAAGCATCACAAGCTTGAATGCAACGAACATCACAACAGGAACGCTCGATAATGCGAGACTTGGTGTTGTCCCAATAGCAAATGGCGGCACAGGTTCTGCAACACAGAATTTTGTTGATTTAACGACAAATCAGACGATTGCAGGCGATAAGACATTTTCTAACACGCTTTCAGGCAGCGCAGTCAATTCAGCGACACAATATAACATTAGCGGCAACCGTGTTTTAAGTGTTTTTGGAACTGGTGACTTGTTTGTTGGCATTGGTGCCGGAGCATCAGTAAGTACAAATGCGGGAAGCACTTTCGTCGGTGCTCTCGCGGGCAACAGTAATACAACTGGTATCCAGAATGCTTTTTTTGGCTATCGGGCTGGACGCGCTAACACAACCGGCGGGGCTAATGCATTTTTCGGTAATCTCGCCGGAGTTTCAAACACGATAGGAAATTACAACTCTTTTTTCGGTTATAACACGGGTTTCAGTAATACAACCGGTGAAGTTAACTCTTTTTTCGGGCACGCCGCAGGATTTAACAATACGAGCGGCTTTCGTAACTCATTTTTTGGAGTGCAGGCAGGTACAGCAAACACAATCGGCAATTATAATTCATTCTTCGGCGGATGGGCGGGATATTCAAATTCGGGTGAGCACAATTCGTTTATGGGTGACAGCGCGGGCAGAAACAATACGTCGGGGTCGAGGAACTCGTTTCTTGGTAAAGACGCTGGATTAAGCAACACGACGGGCAGCAACAATACCATCATCGGCAATTTTGCCAACGTCGGTGCGACTAATCTGAGTTACGCTTCAGCCATCGGCGCAGAAGCGGTTGTTTCCGCCAGCAACACAGTTGTTTTGGGCAGAACTGCGGATACCGTTATTGCTCCAAATTTGCTGCAAGTTGGTGCTTTGGGTGCGGCTGGCAGCACTGCGCTCTGTCGCAATAATTTAAATCAAATCTCGACCTGTGCGGCGGCAAATTTAAATGAAAACAGCCCCGTAGAGCAAAATACGGCAATAGCAAACCAGCTTCTTGAACAAAAGGCACAAATCAATGCTCAACAAGCACAAATCGAACTACAACAAAAAGAGATTAACGAACTCAAAGCAATTGTTTGCTCAATCAAATCCGACGCCACAGTCTGTAAAGGAACAAAGAAATGAAATTACTTATCGCTTTATTAACCACGCTTTTCATATTTTCCGCAGCGGTTTCAGCGCAAACCACTGCTTTTACATATCAAGGGCGTTTAAGGGATGCTTCAATGCCGCAAGGAAATGGAAGTTATACAATGAAGTTTCGCCTTTATGATGCTGAAGCCGGGGGCAATCAAGTTGGCAACGAACTAACCGCCCTTGTTACGGTTACGGATGGGGCATTTACGACAACTCTTGATTTTACTGCCGCACCATTCTCAAATGGTCAAACTCGCTGGCTTGAAATTCAAATAGGCGAAGTAACGCTCTCACCTAGACAGCGTATTTCTTCTACGCCTTATGCTATTCGTTCTTTGAGTGCAGCAACGGCAGATACCGCCTCGAATGCTACGTATGCAAACAATGCCGATAAACTTGACAACATAGATTCGAGCAGTTTTGTGCAGATGAACAGCAATCAGTTTATCCGCAATCAGACAACGCAGCAGAGCGCCGAATTTAGTGTAAGCGGAACGGGCAAGGCAAACGTCTTTGATGCGACATCGCAGTACAACATCCGCGGCAGGCGGGTTTTGAGCAATACTGAACACAACCTGTATGTGGGCATTAATGCTGGATTTTCAAATACAGGCAGCTTCAACTCGTTTGTCGGCACAGATGCGGGCTACGGCAACACGACAGGTAACGGCAATTCGTTTGTGGGCGCCGCAGCCGGCTTTTACAACAGGACGGGCTACAGAAACTCCTTTGTCGGAGCGAGCGCAGGCGAAACTAACTCAACAGGCAGCAACAATGTATTTCTCGGCACGGAGTCCGGCGTTTTCAACGCCACAGGTGACAACAACTCGTATGTCGGAAATAGAACGGGTGCCGGCAACAGAACGGGCAGCAACAACACCATGATTGGCTCCAATGCGAATGTGGGCACTGACAATCTCACCTTTTCCACTGCCATCGGCGCAGAGGCGGTCGTTGACACGAGCAACACGATTGCTTTAGGACGCAGCAGCGGCAGCGACAAAGTGGTTATCTACGGTTTGGGCGCGGCTGGCACTCCGCAGGCGACCTTGTGCCGCAATACTTCCAATCAAATCGCCTTTTGTTCATCAAGCCGACGTTACAAAACTGATATTGAACCTTATAAAGACGGCTTAAATCTAATTAACCAACTAAAGCCGGTCAGTTTTAACTGGAAAACAACGAATCAAGCGGACATCGGTTTGATTGCCGAAGAGGTGGCAAAAGTTGAGCCAAGACTAGCTTACAAAAACCAAAACGGTGAAATTGAAGGCGTTAGCTATTCGCAAATGAGCGTTGTTTTGATTAATGCAGTCAAAGAACAACAGGAACAAATCCAAGTTCAGCAAAATCAAATCGAAGAGCAAAAAACGATAAATCAAAACTTGCAAAGCGAGATTCGACGACAACAACAGCAAAACAAAGCACAACAACAGCAAATAGATGTCCTAATAAAACTGGTCTGCTTACAAAACACGAAAGCTGAAGTTTGCAAACAAAAGTAAATAACTAAGGGCAACCGAACACTTGGCAGCTTACTTTTATATTTATCTTTGAGAACACTGTCGCAACTTATAATAAATAAAGGCTTTAGATTGCCCTATTCCATAGGGGTGGATTGAGATGCTTTTCGGAATTCAATAACTGGATAATAGGCACACTAACCCATAATTAGCCGGTAAAATTACGTCCTCCCAACAAAGGTACGATTAGCCCCGGTGGTATCGAGTAGTTCAGGATTTACGATTTACTTCACACATCGCTGCACGTTTTGCAGAGTTGGGAGGTGACCTCTGGTTACATGATACGCTCATCCGACCGAAAGACACCATCCTGATGCAATCAAGAAAATGGAATGCGTTCGATTGGCAATACAAGCATAAAAACTAAAAAGTGCAGGTAGCCGCTGCATTTTTCGCTACACTGCACTTTTAGATTTACTTACTACTTACCGCAAGTTATTGAAAACTTTGGTGGGTCGTACTGGGCTCGAACCAGTGACCCGTTGATTACCTACCACACTGGCTTTCACCAGCCGCCATTTATTAAAAAGAGCGTTGTAGTCTGGACTGTCTCATCGCCCACAGCCGAAACTGTTTGGGCGTGCGGCGTACAGTCTCTGAGGGCTTTCTTGAAACTAAAACTAATTTCAAGAGTTGCCTGCTGATTGCCCAATCTTCAAGATTGTCACGCTCAAAAAACGTACTTGAAGCTCTCAGGGTGTTCCAGCATACAGCCGCATTATTCACTTTGTTGTTTCCAACAAAGGCTCCCGTTTCAAATAACAAGAGTCAACTGCTCTACCAACTGAGCTAACGACCCAAAGCACAAATTAAAATACAACAAAAACCGTCAGGCTTCAATCGTTATTAATCGGTTTTTGTTCCGGTAAAGGATAATTCGGGAATTCCCGGTATCGAAGCCGTAACGCTGCCTTTCATCGAATTGCCTTCGATTGTGCCGTTGATTTTGACTTCGATTGATTGACCTTGAAAGCTAACGGCGCTAACGGCGTTGACTTTATTACCGTCAACCGAACCGCCCGTGATGTCGGCGTTACCAAACAAGGGAGAGTTGATTGTACCGCTCAGATTGCTGCCGTCGGTTGTTAAAGTGACCGAAATCGGCAAATCACCTTGCGGAGTTGAAACCGAAAGATTCCAGGTTCCGTCAGCCGTCGTGTTTCCTGCGGAATTGTTCATAGTTTTATTAAGCTCCTTTGATTTTCCCGAAGCCTCGAAATATTCGATTTTCTCGGCAAAGGGTTTAATTTGTTCGCTGATTGCCGCAGCATCGCCGACGATGACGATTGCAAGACGTTCGGGCATAATGTATTTTTGCGCGACGCGCTGAATGTCCGATGCGGTTACAGCATTGATATTTTCGCGGTAAGTTGCCAGATAATCAGTGGGCAGATCGTACAACTGCGTCGCCAGAATCTGTCCGGTCAAGCCTTCCTGCGTTTCGAGTCGAATCGGGAAAACGCCGGTCAGATAATTTTTCGCATCTTGCAGCTCTTGTGCGGGCACTTCTTCAGTGCGAATACGGTCAAGCTCGGCGAAAAACTCTTTGAGCGACGCGCCCGTCACATCCGTGCGAACTTCCGCGCTCGCTTCAAACGCGCCCGCCGTTTTCCGCATATCAAACGACGAGTAAGCGCCATAAGTGTAGCCTTTCTCTTCGCGCAGATTCATAAACAAACGCGACGAAGCGCCGCCACCTAAAATCTGATTCATCAATAAAACCGGAAAATAATCGGGACTCGTGCGCGGCAGAGCGATATTTGCCAGAGCGATATTCGATTGCGCCGAACCGGGGCGGTCAACGACGTAAATGCTGCGCTCCGTTCGCGCGGGCGGAGACGGAAAGCCGGGATTTGCGGTTTCGCCTTGCTGCCATTTGCCGAAAAGCGTTTCGACTTCGTGCATCATCGCGGCTTGGTCAACATCGCCGACAATTATCAGCACTGCGTTGTTCGGAACAAACATCTGCCGATGACAAGCGATAAGCCGTTCGCGCGTCATCGAGTTGATTGATTCGGGTGTCGGTGCGACGCGGCTGTACGGGTGCTGTCCGAAAATCACTTGCGATACTTTCTCGTTCGACAGAAAATCCGGCTGCGAGCGTTGATATTGCAGATTTTGCAAAGTGTTTTGTTTGGCGAGCGCAAGCTCGCTTTCGGGAAACGATGGATTTAAAACCACGTCAGCCATCAGCCGCAGAATCTCCGGCGCGTAATTGGAAAGAGCCGAAGCGGAAACGGTCGTGAAATCAGCCGACGGCGCGGCGTGCAAGCTGGCGCCAATGCGCTCGACTTCTTCGGCGATTTGCAGGCTCGTGCGAGTCGTCGTTCCTTCATTAAGCTGCGAAGCCGTCATCGCCGTCAAACCGTGCAATTCAGCGGGATCGTTCGATGTGCCGGAACGAAAAGAGAGCCGGAAACTTGTAATCGGAAGCCGTTTGTCTTCGACAACGACCACTTTCAAACCGTTCGGCAAAACGGTTTCCGAAGGATTAGGTAAATTTATCGAGCGCGGCGCGAGTGGCGTGGGCGCGCTTTTGCGAAAATCTTCTGTTTGTTGGTTCATCTTATTGTTTTTGTGACGGACGAAGCGAGTTTTATTCCTCGTCGGATTTCTCCTGTGCCGGAACGACATCCAATTCGGCGCGGTTTTCGGTGTTAAGGTATTTAGCGACCGCCGATTTGATTTGTTCGGGCGTGATTTTGAGCATTCGTTCAAGCTCTGTGTTGACCAGATTCGGATCGTCGTCGTAAAGAGCGGCTTCCGCGAGACGCTGCGCGCGATACATCGAGCTTTGGCGTCCGCGAACTTCGTCGTTAATCAAACCGTTGCGAAGCTTTTCCATTTCTTCCGCACTCGGTCCGGCAGTCGCCATTTGCCTGATTTCGTCGAACATAACCTGGCGAATTTGCTTTACGTCGTGTCCGGGTTTCGGAATCGCGCCGATTAAAACCGAAGAAGGTCCGCGTCGCTCGTCCGTGAAACCGAAAAGCTGGACGATTGATTCATCGCCTTTGACGAGCTTTTGATAAAGTCGCGAAGATTCGCCGTCGTACAGCAATTTTCCGGCAAGCTCAAGCGCGGCAAACTCATCGGATCTGCGCGGCGGCGCTTTATAACCGATCAAAAACGCCGGAAACGGCGCGTGCGCGTCTTCGAGCGTTTTCTGCCGCACTGCGACTTCCGCAGGTTCGTTAACATCAATCTGTGCGGGCTTCGGCTGCGACGGAATCGAGCCGAAATATTTTTCCACGAGCGTGCGCGCTTCGTCCGGCTCGAATGAACCGACAATCGTCAAGACTGCATTGTTCGGCGCGTAATAAATTCGGAAAAACTCGGTCACATCGTCAACCGTCGCGTCGTCCAGATCGTCCATCGAACCGATGGTCGAATGCGCGTTGGCAAAGTTTTTGTAAATCATTTCGGAAATCGTCACAAAAACCTGCCCGTAAGGCTGATTGTCGTAACGCAGACGTTTTTCTTCCTTGACGGCTTCGCGCTGATTATCTAGATTTTCGTGCGTCACTTTGAGCGAGCGCATCCGGTCGGATTCGAGCCAGAGCGCAAGCGGCAGTTGATTTGCCGGGAGCGTTTCAAAATAATTTGTCCGCTCGGTCGAAGTCGTGCCGTTCATCGTTCCGCCGTTTCGCTCGATAAACTGAAAATGCCCAGCTTTCGGGACGTTTTCCGAGCCTTGAAACATCATATGCTCGAACAGGTGCGCGAAACCCGTGCGACCTTCGCGCTCATTGCGCGAGCCGACATCGTAATAAACGGCGACCGAGACGACCGGAATCGAATCGTCTTTGCTCATCACGACGCGCAAGCCGTTGTCCAAAGTGAACTGTTCAATCGGAATCGGTTGTAATTTCGGAGTTGTAGCTGTTGAATTCATTATTATATTTATTGCTAACGCGCCCGGCGCTTTCGCTGCTAATGCGCCGCCGAAGCGGAGGCTGGCAGGGAAGCGACAAAAGCGGAGCAGAGTTTTTCGCATCTGCAAAATTTTCCTCAATTAAGAATGTAAGCGAAATTTAAGATTCTGCACAAATGGTTATACGTCAACCCGCGTAAACTGTTTGAATTGCTGCGGAATAAAAAAAGCCGCGCCTTTAAAGCTCGCCTGACAGTTTTCTGCATCGTGTCAAAATATCTAGAGCAATTATGGAATCAGTGTCCGCTTAAGTCAGGCATCACAGTCAGTACCGCGAACGGTAGTGAGCGGGTTTGTTAATGACTCGCTCACTACCGTTCAAGGTACTGACACGGACATACTATGTTGATTCGCTCTAAACGGTCAGTAGCGGCATTGTTTAAAGCATTGGGATAGTTCAAAGTTTGCTTTCTTCCATAAATCATTTGTGGATTCTCTTTTTACAAGTATAATAGCTCACGCAAGTCTTTTAATTACTGAAAACTTAATCAAATTCTTAACTGTTAGCTTTTCACAAATGCGGCGCAGCCCATCCTGCTTTTGCAGGCGTGAGGAGTATTTTGAGTTTTGAGTGAAATATGATTTCTATTCGCCCAGCCGTGGAAAATGATATTCAAGCTCTTTGCTCGTTTGACCTTATCGCACAACAGGAAAATGACCGTAGGGAGTTTATCCGTCGGGAAGTCTTTTCAGGGAATTGCTTTGTTGCTGTTATAGACGAAAAAGTTATCGGTTACGGCGTCTTAAATTACACTTTTTATTATGTCGGTTGTATTGATATGCTTTACATCCATTCCGACCACCGCCGGCGCGGCATTGCTGCGACATCTGGAGTCGCTTTGTCAAACGCCTAAATTGTTCACTTCGACAAACCTTTCTAATTTGCCGATGCAATCGCTACTGACAAAGCTGGATTATGTTTTAAGCGGAGTAATTCATAATTTGGACGAAGGCGACCCTGAGATTGTGTATTTCAAGCAGCTTCGCTGACCTGAACTTGTGGGCGAACAAATCACTGGACGCGACGGTGGAAACAGCCATCTTCATACCCATTAAAACGTTTTGCTTCGTTTTTTTTTATCAGCGAAGCTAGGATCAATATGACAAAGTGCTTCTTCGTTTTCATTTCCAGCAAATTATCAGGCGCGAGGCGCAATCTGTTACTTTGATTTAGTCATCTCAATTGACGCTCCTTCCTTTTTTGCAGTAGAATCCGGCGCGTTATGGCTTTAATAAATTACCTGGAGCGTAGATAAGATTTATGCGTCATTTGAATGCCCGCCTTTTCGCATTAGCGCTTATTCTGCTTTTTAGCTGCTTAATTTATTACAACTGGTATCAGTTGACCGCCGAGGGCAGCTACTCGACGAAACTTGCCGCATTCGCTCCCGTCGGATTGGTAGGCGGGATTTTTCTGTTGTTGTTTCCGGGTAAAATGGGAAAGCCCGAAACAACGAAAGATAAAATTATTGTCCTGCTGGTATTCGGAATCGGATTATTGGTTGGATTATATAACTGGTATTTGATGGAGCCGGGATTCTTCGGCAGATAAAACCGGAATCCGTTCCAGCCGGAAGCCATAATTCTCCGTTTGTATTAGCCGTCACGTTCGTCGTGTGCTGATGAGTCTGATGATTGGATCTGCTTCACAATCTCATCAATACAAGGGATGTATTCACCATCTGTCGAGACCTCGATTGTCGGGACGTTGAATTTCGGCGGCGTGTAATTGGCGGGAAGTAAAAATTCGCCTGTTTTCCTGTAATGGACAACACGGTTATCGCTGTGATAAAACTCCCGATTCGGATTCTCCAAGCCTCTTTGGAGATGGCGTCTGGCGGCAATTACATCATCAACTGAGCATAGAACAATCAATGGCGATGCCAACTCAAGAATCTCAGGCATTCTGTACTCCCAAACCTTGTGCTGAAATGCCGCCTCGATGACGACAGAGATGTTACCCGCCAGATATTGATTCACTATACAGAAGAAAAAGTCGGTCACGAGACCATCCGTATCAGGCGGAAGCTCATCGTGTTTGATCCCGTAGGTGTTGACGTAGCCCTCTTTAATCTGATCGCGGCTTATCACCGGCATCCACAGACGTTCCCCAAGCTTCCCGGCAAGAGTGGTTTTTCCCGCTCCAGCCCTGCCTGTAATGATGATGCACTTTGGTTTTCTGTTCATATTTCCGGACTTCCCGTGGGCAGATTCCTTTTAAAGTTGCGCGATACGTTAAAAGCAATCCGCAATACTAAAGCGACGTATCGCTCGCCGTCGTTTCGGGTGAGCGATACGCAACCGACCGTGCGCGCACCCGAAGTCAAGTATTGCAATTCGGAACGGGACATTTTGGATTATCCGCTTGAGTTTTACTCTTTCGGCATACGGTTGATGATTTCCATTGTCCGCACGCAGACGGTGCAGACTCGTTTGAGCAAATCTATGACCTGTACTTTGTAATCTTCAAACTTGACGGTAAACACTTCGGCGACGGTTTCAACAATCTCGTCGAATAAACTTTCGTTTTGGCTTTTTTCTTCAGCGAAGCATCCGTTTCGATACATTCGAGCGAAAACGGCTCGACGGTTTCGTAGTTGATATGCAAATCAATAGCTACTCGCCCCAACCCTGCTATTTCTTAACTAACATTCAATTTTGTTTTTAACTTTTTTTCTTGCTTTCCAAATTAAACTTCTGAAGTAACCAACTCAACACCGCCTCTTGGTCTTTAATTGTCGCCCGTCGAATTTGAGCAAGCAAATGAATTTGGTCTGGCTTTGGCAAAGCGGTATTTTGTAAGCCCTCATTACAATTTGTGCAAACTGCTCGAAGATTATTTGGAGTATCGTCGCCGCCTTTTGATTTATCCACTATATGCCCCATCGTTAGTCGCACGGTTCTATTCTTGACTAATGGATCAGGGTCGCCCGCTGCAACTCCGCACATCTGGCAAGTGTAACCATTCCTCTCAAGCACCCAAGCGCGAGTTTCTTTAGAAATACCGCGTGCGAAAGCCGGAACTCGTTTGTCTGTTTCCAAAAGATATTGATTGGGCTTTAAGTTTGCGCGGTCTTTGTGGGAAAGAATCTGGTAGCCGTCTTCATTTCGCAGTTCACGAACTCGACGTGCCCACTCGACAGCACCGCCACTGGCTTACTGAATATCTTTTGATTCAAGCACTTTGCCGATATTCCGCAAAAAGAACTCAAGAATCAACTGTTTTGAGCCGGGTTTTCGAGACATATTGTTTTTTGTTTACTATTTTGAATTGACAGCAGTTGATTGCAATTGGGGTTGAATCGTTGCCGCACGTATTTTACTTGTCTCGATGTAAGTTGGATTCAGTTCGATGAGTACAGCATTACGGTTTAACTCGTTCGCTGCAATTCCAGTAGTTCCCGAACCGCTAAATGGGTCTAGAATCGTATCGTTTTCACGGGAACCGAGCAAAATACAACGTCGCGCCAGTTCGCGTGGAAATGTTGCCGGATGTCCGCTTCGGCTTGAGTCAGGACTAAGAACCCAATGATTACGAAGATTTGCGCCGCTCTCTTCTCGAACACCGTTCGGGTCATAAAAATATGAAGGCGACTTAGCAAACATAAAAACCTCTTCGGTAGCGCTGGTCGGGCGATTTTTGACGCTTTCGGGCATCGGATTCTTTTTAACCCAAGTTATTTTTGACCGTAAAATCCAACCGTCTGCCTGCAATGCAAAAGCAACGCGCCAAGGCAATCCTATTAAATCTCTATCTTTCAATCCCCAACAGTCGGGTACTTTGCAGTTACGTTTTTGAATTAACTTCTTTGTGTTGCCCACAACAGCATTCGGTCCGTGATTTCCCGTTCCGCCGTTTCTCGCATAACCATCGCCTACGTTGAGCCAAACCGTTCCATCGTTCCGTAGAACACGCCGAACTTCACGAAACAGCTTTACAAGATTATCAACGTAAAGCTCCGGTGAAGGTTCAGCCCCAATTTGCGCCGGATGTTCGTAATCGCGTAAACCCCAATATGGAGGAGACGTAACGCAGCATTGAACGGACTCAGCCGCCATTGTCGGTAAGATTGCGAGACTATCGCCCATCAAAATTTGTAAATCATTCATTTCAGTCGTTATTTTGACTTAAACTTTACCGACAATCAATTGAAGCAAGTGTATTCTTTGGACATAAACTTTGAATGAGAACTGACACGCTTTGAAAATAAAAGAAAAAGCCGAATGTGGCAAATCGTTTTGCTTTTGCTTTTATTTCAATTCCGATTTATCAAAAAAACAAATCTAAAATTTGATACCGCGCGACTATATGAAGCCGGAAAATTCATTAAGTCAATTCCCGCATTTATAAACCTGTTGACAAGAAAAAACGATTATGCGATTGTTTTGTCTGGCATCCGTTAAAAGATGTCGGTGTTCACCTCAGAATACAATCCCCATTATTCCCTCATAAAAGCTTTAGCATTTTAAACAGCTTTGACAACTGCAAAATTTTAATTGCAGTAAATTGAGATTTTGCCGATAAGCTGAAATTTTTTATCCGGCTGTATCCGTAGTTTTTACCGATACACTGGTTCTTTCCGTTTGACCTATCCCTGATTTCCCATTGGAGACAAAATAAATGAAAAAAAAGCCCCTAAATTTACAGCCTATAACTGTATTTTCTAACAGACTGAAACAAACTGCGAGTATTTTAATTCTTGTCTTTCTCGTAATTTTCAGTCTCGATTTCTCAACTTCTTTCGTGACGAATAAAAACATTTCCGAAAGTCTTTCAATTGCCACGACTGCAAAAGCAACTCACAATTACTACAATTTTAGCGGTGGTAACTTAACGTTAACGGTAACCCGCAACGACTCACGCATTACCACAAATAACGATTGGAGCGCTATTCCTTCGGTAGAAGGCTTTTGCGGAAGCGGTTTGACGGACGGCACGGCGGGAATTGACCCGCGTACGATCAAAGGCACGGAATACCCGAACAACGCTTTGCCTCAGCCTTCGGGTTCGCGCATTGATCCCTGTGTTAATGCCGACAAAGGAAATCCGAGCGCCTTTAACGGCAGCGGAATTACCGAATTTGACCGCCCGAGAAGTGACTCACACTTAGGGATCGGTTTTCAGGGAAACGTGCAAAACAATCCGTATCTGGTTTTTTATTTAAATACAACCGGACAAAACTATGTGCGGATGAGTTATGACATCATTGATATTGACGAGGGAAACAATAGCTCGTATTCCCAAATGGCGTTGCAGTATCGCGTCGGCGAAACCGGAGATTTTATTAATTTGCCCGATGGATACGCAGCAGATCCAACGGATGGTCCTAATCTTGAAGGTCGTGTAACCAAAATCTCAGCCACACTTCCGCCCGATGCTCTGAATCAGCCGAAAGTTCAGGTTCGCATTCTCCACACATTCGCTTCATCAGCTCCGGGCAGCAATACACAAACTCCGAACGAATGGGTGGGTGTAAATAATATTATAATCACCAACAACAACGTCCCGACAGCAGCCAGCGTTTCTGTTGCGGGACGCGCAATGACAGCTTATAGAAGACCTATTACAAAAGCTTTGGTAACAATGACGGATTCAATGGGCAACACGCGCTCTGCGGTTACGAATCCGTTCGGCTATTATCGTTTCGATGATGTACAGGTTGGAGAAGGGTACGTTTTCACGATTTACAGCAAGCGATACATCTTTACGGAACCGACGCAATTCCGGTTAATCAATGGCGAAGAAAACTCGCTAAACTTCTTAGCCGACTATTAATCGAAGAGTAAAGCAGATAAAAAGAGCGAGCGAAATTGATTCGCCCGCTCTTTTATTTATTGATGGAAACATTTTTCCCGGTTCATTAAACCGTTGCCGGTGAATCGGTTGAAAAACTCACCAATTGTCGCAAAACGTAAGGCAGAATGCCGCCGTGTTGGTAGTATTCGACTTCAATCGGGGTGTCAATCCGCAAAATCAAAGGCACCTCTTCGGTTGTTTCGTCGGCGCGGGTGATTTTCATTTTCACGCGCTGGCGCGGCGCAATGTCCCGGTCAAGTCCGACAATGGAAAACGTTTCGTCTCCGATCAGGCGGAGAGTGTGGGCGTTGATGCCTTCGTCAAACTGCATCGGCAATACGCCCATTCCGACGAGATTCGAGCGGTGAATGCGCTCGAACGATTGCGCGACGACCGCGCGCACGCCCAACAGCTTTGTGCCTTTCGCCGCCCAGTCGCGGGACGAGCCTGTGCCGTATTCGTGTCCGGCGATGATAATGAGCGGCACGTTTTCCTTTTGATAGCGCATCGCGGCATCGTAAATCGCCATTTGTTCACCGTCCGGTTCATAGCGCGTCATTCCGCCTTCGATTGGCGCGACCATCCAGTTTTTGATCCGCACGTTGGCAAACGTTCCGCGCACCATTACTTCGTGATTTCCGCGCCGCGAGCCGTAGGAATTGAAGTTAATTGGCGGGACGCCTTTAACCTGCAAATAAAGTCCGGCGGGCGACGAAGGCTTGATTGCTCCTGCGGGCGAAATATGGTCGGTTGTCACCGAATCGCCGAAAATGGCGAGCGGGCGAGCGCCGATGATGTTTGAAAAGCGCCGTTTTTCGTTTGAGAATTTTTCAAAATAAGGCGGCTCTTGAATGTAAGTTGATTCTCTGTCCCATTCATAGACTTTGCCGGCGCTCGACGGAATTTCGTTCCACATCGGGTTTTGATCGGCGAACGAGCCGTAAAGACGGCGATAAGTTTCCGGGTCGAAGGCTTGTTTCAACAATTCCTCGACTTCTTCGGTCGTCGCCCAGATGTCTTTGAGATAAACGTCGTTGCCGTCGCGGTCTTTGCCGAGCGGGTCTTTCGACAAATCAATGTTGACCGTCCCGGCGAGCGCAAAAGCGACGACGAGCGGCGGCGACATCAGGAAATTCGCCTTGATGTTTTGATGAACGCGAGCTTCAAAATTGCGGTTGCCGGACAAAACCGAAGCCGCTACGATGTCGTGTTCCGCAATCTGGTCTTCCAAACCGAAATCGAGCGGACCGGAATTTCCGATGCAGGTCATACAGCCGTAGCCGGTCAGATTAAAACCGATTTTGTCGAGATACGGCTGCAAATTTGTTTTATTGAGATATTCGGTCACAACGCGAGAACCGGGCGAAAGCGAAGTTTTGACTTGCGGCAAAATTTTCATACCTTTTTCCACAGCCTTTTTCGCCACAATGCCGGCGGCGAGCATCACGCCGGGATTTGAAGTGTTAGTGCAACTCGTGATGGCGGCAATCAAAACGTCGCCGTGACCGAGCGAAACGTGCGTCGGCGTGTCAATTCGCTGGGTCGCGCCTTCGACTCTGTCAGGCGTCGGACGATTGTTCATCATCTCGATTTCGGTCAAAGGATTTGTATTCGCTTCGCTCGTCATGAGCATAACCTCATGCGGAATAGAAACTTGCGAACCGCCGCCGGTCGTTTGGTGAAGACCTTCTTCGGTCACGTGAATGCCGCTGCCCGCGCCGATTGTCGCCGTCACGCGGCGGTCAAGCTCTTTTTTGTCTTTTTCATAACCGCCGTCGGCGGCTGGTGTGGTCAGCAGCTCGCAAAACTTGTCTTTTAAGCTCGACAATTCGATGCGGTCTTGCGGTCGTCGGGGTCCTGCGACCGAAGGCTCGACTGTTGATAAATCCAAATCGAGAACCGCTGTGTAATCAACTTCGCCCGCGCGCGGAATTCCGAACATTCCCTGCGCGGTAAAATAATTGCGAATCGTTTCGATGTGTTCTTCTTGTCTGCCGGTCGCGGCGTAATATTCGAGGGTGCGTTCGTCAACCGGGAAATAACCCATCGTCGCGCCGTATTCGGGCGACATATTGCTGATTGTCGCGCGGTCTGTGACCGCAAGCGAAGCCGCGCCGTCGCCGTGAAACTCGACGAATTTGCCGACGACTTTGTATTTGCGGAGCATTTCCGTAATCCGCAAAACGAGATCGGTCGCCGTCACGCCTTCATTTAATCTGCCGGTCAAATTAACTCCGATCACGTCGGGCGTTAAGAAATAAACCGGCTGACCGAGCATCCCGGCTTCGGCTTCGATTCCGCCGACGCCCCAGCCGACGACGCCCAAGCCGTTGACCATTGTCGTGTGCGAGTCGGTTCCGACCAGGCTGTCGGGGAAATAAACGCCGTCGCGCTCAAAAACGCCTTTGGCGAGAAATTCGAGATTGACCTGATGGCAAATACCGATTCCCGGCGGCACAACCGTAAAGCCGTTAAATGCCTGCGTTCCCCATTTCAAAAAGGTATAACGCTGCCCGTTGCGCTCAAATTCTATTTCCATATTGCGCCGAAATGCGTCGGGCGTTTCGGCGTAATCAACCTGAACCGAGTGGTCAATCACCAGATCAACCGGAACGAGCGGCTCGATCACGTCGGGGTTTTTGCCCATTCTTGCGACCGCCGAACGCATCGCCGCCAGATCAACCAGCAACGGAACGCCCGTAAAATCCTGTAAAAGCACACGCGCGACGACAAACGGCACTTCTTTCGTGCGTTCTTCGTTTGTAGTCCAAGCCGCAATGTTGCGAACATCCTGTTCTTGAATTTTCTTGCCGTCAAAATTGCGTAAAACCGATTCGAGAACAATCCGCACCGAAATCGGAAGCCGCGAAACATTGGAAATGCCGTCGCGTTCAAGCTGCGGCAGCGAGTAGAATTTTGCTTCATCGCCGGTTCCCGTTTTAAAAGTTTGCAAAGCGTTGAAAAGATTATGTGACATAAATTGAAAGCCCGTCGAGCGAAACTGCTCAAAAATTTGCTTCTTCGCAAGCAGTTTACAGCGGGTAAAACATTTTGTAAGTCTTGAAAATTACACTGATTTTAGTGTAAGACTGCGATTTAGCGCCGTCAAGACAGAGTTTTTTCGCGTAATATTTATTCAATGAAATTTGATGCGATTATCATCGGCGGAGGTGCAGCAGGGCTTTTTTGCGCAAGCGCGGCGGGAAAACGCGGGCGAAGCATGCTGGTTCTGGAGCGCGCGGAAAAAGTCGGGAAAAAGATTTTGATTTCCGGCGGCGGGCGCTGCAATTTTACCAACCGCGAAGTTTCCGCCGCGAACTACGTCTCGAACAATCCGCATTTCGCCAAATCCGCGCTCGCCCGTTACACGCCGCAGGATTTTATAAAATTAGTCGAAAAACACGGCATCGAGTATTACGAAAAAAAGCTCGGACAGCTTTTCTGCCGCGACACTTCAAGGCGAATCATCGAAATGCTGCTCGACGAATGCGCGGCTGGCGGCGCGCAAATCAAAACGAATTGCGAGATTAAAAGCGTCCGAAAAACCGGCGAGCTTTTTGAAGTCGAAACCAATCTCGGCAGTTTTGAATCGGAAAGTTTGGTTGTTGCCTGCGGCGGTTTGTCTTTTCCAAAAGTCGGCGCGACCGATTTAGGCTACAAAATCGCGCGGCAATTTGATTTAAAAATCGAAAAGACTCGTCCGGCGCTCGTACCGCTCGTTTTCGGCGAAAACCGTCTGAAAGAATTCGGCAATCTCGCGGGCGTTTCTTTGGAAACAACGGCGAGCTTTGGCGATGCGGCTTTTCGGGAAAACATTCTGTTCACGCATCGCGGATTGTCGGGACCGGCAATTTTGCAGATTTCAAATTATTGGAAACCGAAAGAACAGATTTCTTTTGATTTGCTCGCGGGCAAAAATGCGTTTGAGTTATTGGACGAATCGAGAAACAGCCGACAGGAATTGGTTAATTTTCTGAGCCAGCATTTTCCCGCGCGTTTTGCCGAAAAGTTTTGCGCCGAATTCGCGCCTTCAAAGCCTCTGAACCAGTTTTCCCCAAAAGAAATCGAACGAATCGCCGAGCTTTTGCACGATTGGAGGCTTCGTTTCGATGAAACGGAAGGCTATCACAAAGCGGAAGTCACACTCGGCGGCGTTTCGACCGATGAATTGTCTTCAAAAACGATGGAAGCGAAGCGAGTCAAAAATTTGTATTTTATCGGCGAAGTCGTGGACGTGACGGGCTGGCTCGGCGGCTATAATTTTCAATGGGCTTGGGCTTCCGCGTTCGCCGCCGGGCAATATGTCTAAAACGTTTTGAGCAAAAGTTTTTGTCAGGAATTATCTCAAAATAGCAGCGTCCTAATCATGTGGCGCTGTAAATTTATAATTCTCAAAAACGTTTGTTTATTTTACTTTGAATGCTTAAAAACTTCTTTTTTAGGCTGTACAGCAGATACCAACTATTACGCTCTAATCATAAATATAAACACTCCGATGCATTTTTGTTAAAGTAATTTTGAAAGGAATGTTTTTTTAAGTTTTGTCAACGAAATCAAAGAACTATGGCTGACAACTTTAATCGAACCGGGAACGTGGATAAAACAAGCGCACTAAAACGATTTCACAATTTACCATTTGATGAAACCGCAGCTAGCTGGCTAACAGCCATTATCGAATCGGCAGAAGATGCGATCATCAGTAAAACGCTCGAAGGCATAATTACCAGTTGGAACAAAAGCGCCCAGCGAATTTTCGGCTACACAGCGGAGGAAATTGTCGGAAAATCAATTTTAACTTTGATTCCGCCCGATATGCAGCACGAAGAGAAGTTGATTATCGGAAAAATCAAAGCCGGTGATCGCATTGAACATTACGAGACGATTCGCGTTGCTAAAGGCGGGCGTTTGATTAACATCTCTCTGACTGTTTCACCGATCAAAGCGCTCGACGGAACAATAATCGGTGCTTCAAAAATCGTTCGCGACATCACCGCCCGGAAACAAACCGAGGCAAAACTAAAAGAGCAATCCGAAATACTTGAAACTATCAACCGCATTGGGCAATTGCTCTCGGCGGAACTTGATCAGGAAAAATTGGTGCAAGCGTTTACCGATGCCGGTACGGAAATAACGGGAGCCGAGTTCGGAGCGTTTTTCTATAACGTTTATCGCCCGGATGGAGGCTCTTACATGCTTTATTCGCTTTCGGGAGTTCCGCGCGAGCATTTTGAGAATTTTCCGATGCCGCGCGCGACAGACGTTTTCGGTCCGACTTTTCGCGGAGAGGGCACAATCCGTCTTGACGATGTTCATCAGGATTCCCGCTACGGGAAAAACGCTCCTTATTTCGGGATGCCCGAAGGTCATCTGCCGGTTACAAGTTATCTGGCAGTTCCCGTCGTTTCACGCTCGAATGAAGTAATCGGCGGACTTTTCTTCGGTCATTCGAAAGCCGGTGTCTTCACCGAAGCGCACGAACAGATAATTGAAGGTCTCGCCGCACAAACCGCTATCGCGATGGACAATGCCAGGCTTTACGATCAGGCGCAAAAAGCGGTAAAAGAGCGGGAAGAAGCTTTAATTCGGGAACAGGAAGTGCGCAAACAAGCAGAAATTGCCAGCCAATCAAAAGATGAATTTTTGGGACTTCTCTCGCACGAGCTGCGTACGCCCTTGAATGCGATCTTAGGATGGACGCGAATGTTGACATCCTCACAGATGGATGAAGCTACCGTTACCAGCGCGATACAAACGATTGATCGGAACGCCCGGCTTCAAGCCAGACTGATCGAAGACATGCTCGATGTATCACGAATTATGTCGGGGAAGCTTCGCCTGGACACTCAGCCGGTGGATTTGACGAGCGTTATTCACGCCGCAGTGGACACATTGCGCCCGGCGGCAGAGGCAAAGGAGATTCGTGTTTATGTTGTTCTCGATTACGGCGTAGGACAGGTTTTAGGAGATTCGGTGCGTTTGCAGCAAATCACTTGGAATCTGCTTTCAAACGCCATCAAATTTACTCCCAAACAGGGCAGCGTCAAAGTGTTTCTTGAACGCGTCAATTCTCACCTTGAATTAACCGTCAGCGATACCGGCAGCGGAATTGACGAAGAATTTTTACCTTATGTGTTTGACAGGTTTCGCCAAGCCGACAGTTCAACTACAAAAAAATACGGCGGGTTAGGTCTCGGATTGGCAATCGTTAAACAACTCGTAGAGCTGCACGGCGGCACGGTCGAAGCCGCTAATCGAAAAGACGAGAGCGGAGCAATCTTTACAGTCAAGCTTCCTCTGATGGTTGTTCGCCAGGGCGCGGAACAAAGAGGTCGTGATTTGAGTAGGGTTCATCCTGTTGCCGGAGGAGGAGAAATCGCTTTCGATTGCCCTCCTGAGCTTACCGGAATCAAAATCCTGGCAGTTGATGATGAGCCTGATGCGCGGTTTTTGCTAACAGCGATTCTGGAAAAATGCGGGGCTGAGATTAAAACCTGCGAGTCTGCTACTCAAGCTATAGATTTACTTGAAGAGTTTCAGCCCGATATTTTAATTTCGGACATTGGAATGCCCGAAGAAGACGGGTATGCTCTGATTAAAAGGGTAAGAGATGCCGAACGAGGCACGCCCAAACGAATCCCGGCTGTCGCGCTAACTGCATTTGCCAGAGTCGAAGATCGTTTGAAAGCTCTATCAGCAGGATTTAACATGCACGTTCCGAAGCCGGTCGAACCGGCAGAATTGGCAATGGTGATAGCAAGCTTGGTCGGTCACGTTGATTTTAATTAGTACGCAGTCGTAATGAAGCGGCGTTAATTATTTCTCAGAATGATTTTTGAACACTGAGCCAGCGTCATTTCATTATTACTGAAACTTGAGAAGGTGAGAATGTAAAGAGAATTTACATTCTCACTTTTGACCCGCCCCGTTGAAATCTTTCACTTCAAGATCTTTTAAATCTAATAATTTTATTGACTTTATGAAATCAACGAGAGTATAAAGATTCTGCTGCACGTAAGCTTTAATTCAGTAAAATTCAAAGTTCGACAGCGACGGAAAACAGCCGATGTTGCCGTCTTGTCGGCTTATCAGTCTTAAAGCTGCTTCGAGGCTGAAAAGGGAGGTTTGAAGATAAAATGAGAAAAAATTGGAAAGCATTTGCATTGATGACGGTTTTGATGTTTGCGGCATTTATCAATTCAAATTTGGCTCAATCAAGAAACCCAGACAATCCGACTCCGCTTTCAAGCGCTGAGTTGAAAGGGAGCCTGGGCGGCGCGGACAAAGAATTTTATTATTCTTTCGTTGCCGGTCCCGGCAAAGTGTCGGTCACGGTTGACATTAAAGCCACCGAAGGCGTGGCAAGTATGACGCTGAATTTTTTAGGCGCAAAATCCGCAGATTTATTGGTTATGCCGCTGGCGACGCATCGCGGCAGCACGCGCGAAGTCGAGTCGTTTAATTTGGACAAACGGCAAACGGTGGTAATGAAGCTCGCTTCGACCGGAAGCTATAACGGAAGCTATCTGATCCGGCTCGAAGGCGCGGTTCATTTTGAACAGGATGATGCGCCAGCGCGCAAAAACTCGGCGGGCGGTTTTTCAGAAGATTGCTTGCCCGAAAGCGGAACTCTGCGTTTTGTAATGCGCGACGGCACGATGCAGGAAATCAATCTCAATCGTGTTCAGAGAGTTTCCCATAAACCGTAAAACAACCGTCGTCTTTCGGTCTGGATTTAGGACGCTGCGGTTCTTTGCGGTTTCATTTTGAGCATTGAAAATTAACCGCAAAGAGCGCAAAGGATTTTGGAGACGGCTTTTAAAAACTACGCTCTGAGCAATTAATGCACAGACTTGTCGCCGTCCCGTTCTGTAGATTTCCGTTTGCTTATTTTCGGTAAATTTTCAGTCGTTTCTGATTCGGCGTTTTGGTTTGAATCTTTACTCGCGGAATCTTTTCCCATCATTTCAGCTTTGGTTTTCGTTGCGCGCTGTTTGGTGTTTTTGCTTCCTTTAACCGCCATTGTTGCCTCCGTTGTTTTCGTTTGTAGAATGCTCAAAACGAAAACGAGTTGCCAAATCAATTTATTTTTAGCGAAACATCGAGACGTTTAAACCAAATCGCTCGTCCGCTTCGATCTCCGTAACTTGGCGTAAATGATTGAGCTTTCGTTCGGCGCGTTTGATTTGAGTTTTCGTTCGTTCAGCCATTTGCGACAAAAGATTTCTGCCGGCTTGCATTTCGGCTTCGACTTTTAAGCGAAGCTGATTGTTTTCCGATTCTTCCAGCTCGATGCTTTCGGTTCTTAATGCCTGCAAGCGATGTTTGACCTGATAAATCTGGCGAATCGCGCGAATCAATTGATCGCCGATTGTATCGCCTTTGATTAATTGCGGGCTGTCGCGATGTTCTTCAACGAGCGCGTCCATTAATTTCGCATCACCCGCCGCATAAGCGTCGTTAAGTTTTGCCATCAATTGATGCCGCCGCTCCTGTTCTTCGCGGTCAACGGCTAGATCCGGGTGAATCAATTTGGCGAGCTTGTAATAAGCGCGTTTCATTTCGGGCGAAGGATAAAATTTATGGCTGCAAGCCTGCCAGTTTTCTTCATCTGCTGCGGCTGCGGCAGATTCGGCTGCGCGCTCGCGCGCTTCTTCGGAGCGGCGCTGGATTTCGGCATCGTCCGGCGCTAAACGCGCTTCTTCTTCGGCAATCTCGGCTTCGATTTTATCCAATTCGGCGTAAAGCCGCGCGACTTCCTGACTGTATCGAGCCTCGAAAATCTTTAATTCCTCGCGGAAACCGACGAGCGATTCTTCCCGTTCGGCGAGCCGATTTTCGAGACGCCGCAAAACTTGCAGCTTTTTGTTGAGTTCGATTTCTTCGGGCGAAAGTAAATTCATTAAAAAAAAGAAAGCGGAAAATTCTCTTTCGACATTTTCCGCTTTCTTTTTGGGTTGGTCAAAGTCTCGACACGCGAGACTCGTTAAATTTAGGCTTTATCAGCCTTCGGCTTCGGAAAACTTGCTGATTGCCATATCTTCGGCTTTTTTGACGACAGCCAGATTTTTCTTTTCAACTTCCGAAAGCATTTCGGTCTTGAAAGTTTAGCAACGCGGGGGCAGGCTCGGTTTATATCGAAGGACGAGACGATTTAAATCTGGCGAGCGGTTCGGAAACCACTATTCGAGCCAGCGCGCCGAATCGCAATAACAGATAAATGCACGTAAAAACAAAATAAAAAAGTGGGGCGATATTTCTAATATCCTCGCTCTTTTATTTGGAGATTTTCCAAATTTTTGTTGACAAATATTTGTTATCAGTTCATTATCTTTGCGTCGTACAATCTGGGTTCACGGCTATTCACTTTCGCAAACAAACTCGGCTGTTCAAATCCGAAAGTTTAGTTTGAGCCGCTTATTCTTTCTACCTTTTTCAATTTTGCTTTCTAAAAGCAGAAAGGAAACGATAATGAAAAAAAATCTTAATACACGTATTGTTGTTTTTCTGTTGTTCGTTGTATGCACTATAACTGTTGGTGCAATGGTCTTAGCAACTGAAGGACAAAGCGATGTCAAAAAACTTCGCATCGAGAATAAAACGAAGTCTTTGATGGTTCATTCAATTAAAGAATTGGAAAAAAATGGGGAAAACTCTCGTTTCGCTATAACTGTTAAAAATGTCGGCGACAAACCGATTTTAGCTTATTCTATTGGAATCTCCGATAACAAAACTGATAAAAACTCCATTAATAGGATTGAAATTAATGGAGCAATCAACAGTTGGTCTTTAAAATCAAATGACGTTAATGTCACACCTTTTTCTGCATCCCCAGAAGGTGAGAGAACATTGACAATTGTTGCTGTTATGTTTGAGGACGGGTCTGGTGAAGGTATTTCAACTGACTTAACTCGGCTTCAAGAAGTTCATGCAGGAGCAATGTTGGCACTGAAACAAATCACTCCAATTCTTAAGTCCATCGGTCATGATGAAGGTTCTGCGTTAGATAGTGCAATTGAATCAACGAAAGAGAAAATTGCATCGTTAAACGAAAATGACGTTTTAGAAAATTTGAGACGAGGATTTGTTCAAGCCAAAGATTATTACGTGTCGGAACTGAAAGACCTTAAGGATAAAGCACTTGCAAATCCACATTTAAATTTCAACGCAGAAATCACCAAAAAGGTTGCCAAAATGGAAAGAATGCTCGCTAAACGACTCGAATCATAACGGAGAGTCGGAAGCAAACGAATTACAAAAATTATCCGAATCTGATGTAACAGTTATCGAGCTTGATTATCACGAATCACGCCGCAAAGACGAACACGGAAATTGGTTTAGATACAGGGCGAAAGTCAAAGACGGGCATAGATCAAAAGTCGGTCGCTGGGCGTGGGATGTTTTCCTGCAAGTCGCCAAATAAAATTTCTTGAAAGTAGCTGAAATGAAAAAGGCGATAACTGTCGCCTTTTCCTTTTTTTCCCGTCACGCGGGACAAATTAAAACCTTATCAGCCTTCGGCTTCGGAAAACTTGCTGATTGCCATATCTTCGGCTTCTTTGATAACCGCCAGATTTTTCTTTTCAACTTCCGAAAGCATTTCGTCCTGAAAATTCGGATCGGGCTTATACCAGCTTTGCGCCGCGAAATATTCTTTCAAATCTTTTGATTTAAAAACCTTGCCGCGCCGCGCGTAAATTTCGTTTCGCAAAACCCGCAAATCTTCCGTAAACATTCCCTCAAACAATTCGACCGAAATCGGCTCGGTAGCGATTTTATTGCGAAGATTCGCCTCCATCGTTTCGAGCAGCTTGACGTTTTGTTCTTCGATTGCGTTGAGCTTAACGGTTTTCTGATCTTTCGCCGGACGATACCAATCCTGCCATTCAAACTGAACCCGGATTCCGGGAACGTTGAAAGATTTCCCGCGGCGCGCCCAGAATTCGTTTCGCATCATCCGAAGCTCGCTGAGCGTTACGCCTTCAAGCATTTTTTCGGTCAGCGGCACGTTTTGAAATTTTTCCATATCGCCGAACGAAACTGCGACTTTGCGCTGCTCGTCGCGTTTTTTGTTGATCGCTTCGATGTTTTTGCGTTCGGTTGTTGAAAGAGCTGCTGCGATATAATTCGGGTTGGCTTTGTACCAGTAACGCTCTTCAAAATATTTTTGCAGCCAAGGCTCTTCGGGAAAAGTTTTGCCGTGAATCGCTTCAATTTCGGCAATCATAATTCGCCAATCGGCGGCTGAATTGGCGTAAATCTTATCTTCGGGAATCGGTTTTTTCTGCCACAGACGCAAATCGCCGGGCTGGACAAAATCGTGTTTCTCGGCTTCGGCGAGACGAATCAAATCGAGATTCTGGCGTTCGGTTGCGTTTAACTCGGCATTTCTAAAACGCTGATTCGGCTTGTACCAAGCGCGTTTTTCGAGATATTCCTGAATTGATTTTTCTTTAAAAACGCGACCGTGTTTCCCGAAAACGATTCCTCGAAGGCGTCCCAATTCTTCCAAATCGAGATTTTTGATTTGCGTCGCCGTCAATTTCTTTGCAGCGAAATCAAAAGTTTCCCACTTTTTTAGATTGTCCTGCGCTGTCACAATGAGCAGTGAGCAGTGAGCAGTGATCAGTAAAAGCAAAAGCACAAATCCGTAATTCGTAATTCGTAATTCGTAATTCTTCATTATTCGTCTCCTTCCTCGACGATTTCAAACGTTGATACGACTTCAGCAGTCGGACGGACTGTGGCGATGACCGAGCAGTATTTTTGATCGGAAAGCTCAACTGCCTGTCGGACGGCTTCTGACGAAACGGAACGTCCGCGCACGATATGGTGAACTTCAAGCCGCTTGAACGAACGCGGATAATCGTCGCGTCTCGCGCCGTGCACTTCGATTCGATAATCGGTTACGTCTTGCCGTTTCTTTTTCAAAATCTCGATGACATCATAAGCCGTGCAGGAGCCGACAGCGATCAACAGCAGTTCGAGCGGTGTCGGCGCGGCGTTTCGCTCCCCGTCGGCATCCATCGAAACGGCGTGACCGCTCGGACTGACGCCGATAAAAAAATCGTTTTCAGCATAATAAATGCTGGTTTTGTAATCTTTGTTTTCCATATTTTGCTGCCGTGCGGCAGATCCGCGAATTGCAGAACGCAGCCGGCTGCTCGAATTTGCGAAGAAAAACGAGAGTGAAATAAAAATAACTCTAAGCGGGAAATTTGGCAACGAAAAGCGAGCTTAAACTTTCCAAACGGAAGAGTTTTTGTTTTGCCGCGAATTTAAAAACCAAAATTAAAACGTTCGGCATAAAAAATGCTGCATCAAAAAAGCGGTCATTGTGAAATGAGGCAAGTTAAAAGGAGCAAAAAGATGAAACGATTGCAGAATTTTATTTTTATGGCGCTGGTCTGTGCGCTAACGATTGGCGGAGTTGTTCAAAGCGCATCGGCGCAAACTAATCGCCGGACGACGAGCGAGCGGCAGATGCGCGCATTGATTCAAAAAATTCGCGTTCAAGCCGATAATTTTAAAAACAGCTTTGACGAGTCAATTCAAAACGTACGCCTGCGCGGAACCGATGCCGACAATATTCATCGGGACATCGAAGATTTTCAACGAGCTTTGACCAGTTTTGAAACCCGTTTTAACGGGCGCGACGCGACGAGCGCCGACGCGCAAACCGTTTTCGACGAAGCGCGCGACATCAATCGCTTTTTGCAAAACACAAGACTCGGAACTCGCGTTAATCGCGATTGGACGGCTTTGCGCGGCTCGCTCGGCGAGCTGGCGCGTGAATACAATCTGAACGCCGATTTTGACAGCGCGAGTAATCCGAGCGGCAATCAAAATTATCCTCCAAACAATTCAAATTATCCGAACAATTCCGGTGTTAGCTCGCGTTTGAACGGAACTTATCAGCTTGATTTTGCTCGCAGCGATAGCCCGACCGAAGCCGCCGAGCGCGCCGTTTCCAATCTCCCGCAAGCCGAACGCAATTCTTCGCGGCAAACATTGGAACAGCGGCTCGAAGCTCCCGAACGGATTGCCATCGAACAGCGCGGGCGTGCAATAACCATCGCCTCGACGCGCGCTCCGCGATTTTCTTTTGAAGCCGACGGGCGCGACAAATACGAAACTGCTGACAACGGCACAAGACTTCGCGTGCGAGCGACTTTGGCGGGCGAA
>DASWLV010000014.1:0-1575 GCA_036400075.1 Pyrinomonadaceae bacterium | reverse complement strand
GGTCCGACTTTGCCGTAATCTTTGCCGGTCAAACCGAAAGATTTATCAAACTTGGCGAAAATGCCTTTCAAAGTCAGACTGTGCGGCGCGCCGTAAGGATTGTAGTTTTTCAACAGCGCCAAGCCCATCATAGCGTTTGAAACCCATTTGCCGCGATTGGTATCGGTAATGTGTTTCATATCTTCGACGAGTTCGGGAATGTTCAAAAACGCCGGAACCGGAGCCATTTCTTTGGTTTCTTTGTTAATCATCACCGCAGTTCCGACGCCGCAGTTCGGATGGCAGCCGCAGGAAACTTGTCCCCATTCGGCTTCAGGTCCGTGAACCATATCGGCGAAATCCGCAAACGCGCCCATCAGAGAAAGCGGGAACCAGTCGCGCGTCGGCTCGGTAATTCCGACTTGACCTTTTACATCGTAAGCCAGATGCGACAAAGTGTAGCGCTGCTGCAAACGGCGCTGCTCGGTAATGTGTTCGTCGCGTCCCGTAAACGAAACCGGCTGGAACGAAACAAATGCGATTTTCTTCGGATTTTCCAGAGCGAAACGAACGACCGAACCGACCTGATCGTTATTGATGCCGTTGACAAGCGTCGTAACAAGAACGATGTCAACGCCTGCTTCGTGCAGATTGTTGATCGCGCGCAGTTTTACGTCGAAAAGGTTTCCGACCTGACGGTGCGAGTTGGCGTCGTTGCCGATGCCGTCAAATTGCAGATAAACGAAACGCAGTCCGGCTTCCGCAGCCTCGCGGCAAAATTCTTTCGATTTGGCGAACTCAATGCCGTTCGTGGCGGCTTGAACCGAGTTGTAACCTACTTTGCGCGCATAGCGAATTCCTTCGATGAAATAAGGAGAAATCGTCGGCTCGCCGCCTGAAAATTGAACCGACATTTGACGACGCGGTTTAATTGAAATGGCATTGTCGAGGATTTCTTTGATGTCTTCCATCGAAAGCTCGTGAACGAAACCGACCTGATTGGCGTCCATAAAACAAGGGTCGCACATCATATTGCAGCGGTTTGTTAAATCAACCGTAAGAACCGCACCGCGCCCGTATTTAATCGTCGAAGAGCCGTGATTGTGAAGTTTTTCGTCATTGTGCGATGCGATGTCACGTCCGGGGAAATTGGCTTCGATGTGTTTTAAAAACTTCGAATCAATCGCCATCAGGTCTTCAAAGTGACCGTGAGTCGGACAATCTTTAATCATCCAGATTTGCCCGTCGCGCTCAATAATCTGCGCTTTGATTTCGCCGACTTTTTCGTTGAGCAAAATTGACACATCTTTATTGCCGTTCAAAATATCTTCGCGCGCTTCAATCACGCAATTCGGGCAGAGCGAATCGGTTGTGCGCGGAAAACCGAGCGTGGGCTTCGATTTTTGCCAAGATTTAAGAAGCGGCTTATCCGACCATTTTGGAGTGAAAGACGGATTCGGCTTGTATTTATTAACTGATTTGATAGCGTTGAAAAGACCGCCGGCAACAACCGTCAATCCTTTTTCAAAATGCTTAATTGGTCTCATTTATTTTTCTCCCAGCAGTTCAAATTCACTAAATCGGACTTAAAGGTTC
>DASWLV010000013.1:0-4086 GCA_036400075.1 Pyrinomonadaceae bacterium | reverse complement strand
GCGTCCGAGCGGGAAAATTCCGGCTCTTTAATATCAACGCCGCGCACCCAATATCCTTTATTTTTTAAATATGTGACCAGATGGCTGCCGATAAATCCGCCCGCGCCCGTCACCAATACTTTTTTCGTTTCGTCTGCCATTAAAATTCAATTACGAATTTCAAATTACGAATTACGAATGAAGGAAATTAATTCGTAATTCGTAATTTGAAATTCGTAATTAATTATTCCTCATCTCGATTGTAGTAAGAGCTGTAGTAATTTTGATAATAATAATTATTATCCTGAGAGCGCAGATTGACGTTGTTGAGAACGACGCCGAACAGTTTTGCCCCGACTTCGCCGAGCAATTGACGGGCGCGTTTGATAACCTGCCGTGACGATTTACCCGAATGAACGACGAGCAAAACACCGTCAACCATTGCCGAAATCAAAACGCCGTCGGTGAACGAAGCAATCGGCGGCGAATCTACGACAACGTGAGTAAAATTCGCTTCCATAATTTTGAGCATCCGCGACATTTGCTCCGAACCGATTAATTCAGCCGGATTCGGCGGCACAGCGCCCGACGGCAGCAGATAAAGATTCGATTCTTCGTCGTGCTGAATAATATCGAGCATTTCGTCTTCTTCCATCTGACTCGACAAAATCGAGCTTAAACCGTGTTCGTTGGAAACCTGAAAAATGCCGTGAAGACGCGGGCGGCGCATATCGGCGTCAATAATCAAAACTTTGGCTCCGGTTTGCGCCAGGCTGATAGCCGTGTTGACGGCGGTCGTTGTTTTGCCTTCGCTCGGAACGCTCGATGTCACCAACAACGATTTCGGAGCGTGTCCGGCGGTTGAAAGCAAAATCGAAGTGCGAAGCTGGCGATATGCTTCGGCTAAAGCCGAGCGCGAATCGTTGCTGATGAGCAATTCGGAACGTCCCGGATTGTTTTGGTTTTCACCTCCGGCGCCCGCAGCCAAAAGTTTGCGTTTTTGAGCGATGTCAATCATCGGAATGACAGCCAAAGCGGGAAGCCGCAAGATGTTTTCGACATCTTCCGTCGTCCGCACGGTGTCGTCGAGATATTCGAGAAACAGCGCCAAACCGCAGCCGAAAACGAGCGACAGCATAAACGCCATCCCGACATTCAATAAACGGCGCGGTCCAATCGGGTCTTCCGGCGTGACGGCGACATCGGCGACCGAAACGTTGTTTCCGGTGCCGACGGCTTGAACATCGTTTTCGCGTTGTTGTTTGAACAAATTGTTCAAAAGATCGTTATTGTTATCTAGCCGCTGCTGCAAAATAGTAATGTCAATTCCCGCTTTATGCTGCCCCTGCGCGAGATTGTATTGACGGTCGAATTCGGCTTTTATTTTTGTTTCCTGCTCGCGCGCCTGCTCGAAACGAGTTTTGAGATTGAGCAGTAAATTACCCTGATTGCGTTTGCGGTAATCTTCGAGCTTTTTACCCAGCGTTTCGATTTCTTTTTCTCTCTCCAGAACTTCCGGCGCTTCGGGCGTGTATTCGAGAAGAAGACGTTCTTTTTCCCTGTGAAGTCTGGCAATGTCAAGCTGCAAATCGTCAATAAATTTACGCGCCGCGCTGTCTTCCGTTCGCGCCATTAAAGCATCGGGCTGTTGGGCGGCTCGGTACTCCGCTTCCGCCGATTTGCGATTGTTCGAGGCATCCAAAAGCTGCTTATTTAAGCCTTGTAACTGTTCGCCGGCAAGAGTTTTTTCATTTTCAAACTCTAAAATATCGGAATCTCGTTTTAATTTAACCAGCAGCTCTTGGTCTCGTTTAACATCAGACTGTAATTCGGCGACTCGTTCCTGCAAAAATTTGCTGGTTTCTCCGCTTTTGCCGGTTCTCTTTTCCTGATTGGCTTTGACAAAAGTCGCCGCCACGCCGTTGACAATCAGAGCCGCAAGGTCCGGGTTCGTATGCTGAAAAGAAATGTTAATCAAACGAGTTTCTTTTTGCGCCGCGCGGACTTCGCGCACCGGCTCGATAACCAATTTTCTCTGCAATGTGTCAACAAACGGCGCGAGGCGTTTTGCCTCTGCCATATCTTCGATGGTTTCGCTCTGCGTGCCCGTCGAAACCGGAACGGCGTTTGAGTCGCGTTTCTTTTCCGGGCTAGCTAAACCGATTGAACGCAAAATCGAGCGGAGCGGCGAGCGCGATTCCTCCGATTTCGGGTTCATAAAATCTTTGTTGTTTTCAAGATCGAGTTCTTTGACGACGCGGCGCAGCAGAGTCGGGCTGTTTAAGTTTTGAAGCTGCGTGTTGAAATAAGCCGGATCGGAGTTGACGACGGGCGCGCGCCGGTCGCTGGCGACCAAATCGGGATTAACCTGTTCGAGGTCAACCTGCACGCGCGAGTGCGCTTCGTAAACGTCGGGTCGGCGCGACATATAAATCGCCGCCAGTGTCGTCATCAAAACCGCGATGCCGACGACGAGCCACAAACGTTTGCGAATCGCACGCCAGTAATCCAAAATGCGAATGCCTTCTTCGGCTGCGGCGGCTCCGCGATAATTTCGGTAAGGCTCGGCTGCCGCCGGCAGCTTAACTTCGATGGCGTTGCGTTGTATCTCCGATTTTTCCGGCTGAATCGTCGGAATGATTTCACGGCGTTCTTGCATTAGCTTACTCTGACTAAAACTATTAGTTTACTGATGAAATTTAGAATAAAAACGGTATGACCGCAGGCAAACCGTTGATGAATGCTTTTTTCAAAGTCTCAAGATTAGATTTTTTGGTGTCGGTCGGAACTTCGACTATATCGTTCGGCAGCAAAAAAGGGTCTTGTTGTTTTCCCGCATTAATCGCCAGCATATTGTACGGAATTCGGCTTTTATTACCGCTTTCGTCTTGTCTGAGAATAAAAATCTCTTTCATTTTCGTGGCTGATTCGACGCCTCCGGCTTCGGCAATCGCCTGCGTCAAGGTGCGCGGCTCTTTGAGCAAAATCGTTTTCTGCTCTTTGACGTTTCCGATTACATAAGCGCGGTCGGCTTCGAGAATCGAAACAATATCGCCCGGCTGAATCAACGGATTTGCCGTGTCGTCGCCTTCCATCACGCGGCGCAGATTATAAGTGTAAAACTTGCCTTTTAAAGTTTCCTCGCCGGTCGTGTTTGCGGCAACGGAGTTTTGCATCGAACATAAATCAACATCGCCCATCCGCGCCAGCAGAACTTTCGAACCGGCTTCTTTGTTCGGACCGCCCGCGAGCGAAATGGCTTGAATCAGCCGTATTTGGCGATTGATATAAAACGTTCCCGCTTTATCAACCGCGCCCATCACGGCAACCGGCTGCGATTTATAATCTTTTACGTAAACACTGACAAAAGGCTGTCGCAGATACTTTTTATAATACCCGGCGATTTCTTCGCTCAATTCATTTTCAGTTTTGCAAACGGCTCTAATGGGCTGCTCGATGCGCGGAAGAATGATAACCCCTTTTTCATCAACTCGCAGCGGTACGGGCGATGAATATTGCGGGTATTTCAAAATCTGAATAATAAGCTCGTCGCCGACGCCGATTCGATATCTGCGCGCATTTTCGTCCCGCTCGGCGCGTCCTAAAACCGCCGGATTTATTTTGCCTGAATCGGTTTGCGGAGCTAACGGTTTTTCCTGCGCGAAACCGGCGGCGGAAAAAATACCGAACACCAATAACGTGCTGATTAAAATTTGTCTGACTGCTTTTCGCATTGCATTTACCTCTTTTTAGGATTGAGCGTTTAAACGGTTGAGAAATTTCTCTGCGCGTATTAAAAAATACCGTAATTTTACCGCCTAAAGCAAACTGAGGGCAATAAAAATCGCTTTCCGGCGGCTTGCATTTCAGCCGAATCAATTCTAAATTTTGAATTCCTGCAATCACCTTTTATCTTTAAGATTCGTAAAGCGAAAAGAAAATGGAAGCTGCAAATCCCGGAACGCCGATGCTTCGGCAATATCACGAATTAAAACAGAAATTTCCCGGCACGATTTTGTTTTTCCGCTGCGGCGATTTTTACGAGCTGCTGTTTGACGACGCCGTAACGGGCGCGCGTGAAATGGAAATCGTTCTCACGGCGCGCGG
>DASWLV010000012.1:0-12693 GCA_036400075.1 Pyrinomonadaceae bacterium | reverse complement strand
AGCCGCACACCGCGCACACCACGAATCCCGTGCCGTTTCACATCATCGGCGAAGATTACGTCGGTTTAAAACTGCGCGAAGACGCAGCGCTCGAAGACGTTGCGCCGACGCTTTTAGGAATGCTGGAACTCGATAAACCTTTGGAGATGACCGGGCGCGATTTACGCACAACTTAGTAATCAGTAATAAGTTTTCTAAAAACGCTTTGGCTGATTACTGATTACTAATTACTGATTACTGATTTGGCTTTTAATCCCCAAAACATTCTGGTCATTGATTTCGGGCAGCTCGGCGATGTCGTGTTGAGCTTGCCCGCGCTCTCGGCGATTCGCCGGAAATTTCCGCACGCGAAAATTACGGTAGCGGTCGGAAAATCGTGCGCGACGATTATTGATTTGGCGAATGTGGCAGATGAGAAAATCATTGTTGACCGGGTTGAACTGCGCGACGGGGCAAAGCTCACTTCGATTTTCAAAGTCGCCAGATTAGTGCAGGACGTGCGCGCCCGAAAATTCGATTTCGTCATTGATTTGCACAGCTTGCGCGAGACCAATATTTTGGGGTTTCTGTCGGGCGCGCCGAAACGTCTTTATGCCGAGCGCGAAAGTCGTTCGCTCGATTTTCTCTCGAACTTGCGCCCTGCGCCCGAAGATAAATCAAAACACGCCACCGACCGTTATCTCGACGTTTTAAAACCACTCAAAATCGAAAAGGCGGAAACCCGACCGAAGCTTTTTCCGCGAGAAAACGATTTGCAGAAGATTGAAAGGCTCTGGCAAAAGCGCAAGCTCGAAGGTTTAACGGTCGGATTGTTTCCGGGCGCGGGACATCCTTTGCGCCGCTGGAGTCTGGAAAATTTCGCCGGGCTGGCAGATTTTTTATCGCGCAACGACGGGTTAAAAATTGCGGTTTTTCTCGGACCGGAAGAAAAGAATCTGACGAAAGAAGTTCGCCGGATTTTCCCGAAAGAAACTCAAATTTTTGACGATTTGAGTCTGCCTGAATTTGTCGCCGCTCTTTCGCATCTCTCGGTTTTTGTTTCAAACGACACGGGACCGGCGCATCTCTCGGCGGCGGTCGGGATTCCTCTGGTTGTTTTGCTCGACGGAGCGGTGCCGGAAAATTACGCTTTTATGCCGCGCGCCGGAAATCTCCGGGCGATTCGAGGCAAACGAATCGGCGAAATAGAAATCGAACAGGTTTACCATGCCGTGCGCGAAATGCTCGCGGCGAGCCGGGTTGAAAGTTTTATTGAAAGATGAAGAAAACATTTTTAATTTACCTCTTATTTCTCACCATTTTTAGCGCCGCCTGTTCTTCAATCGGATTTGCCCCGCAAACCGAACAAAACGGCAGCCAAACTGCGTCGGATGTGACGCCGCAGTCGGGCGAAACCGCAACCGAATTTTCCGCGCGGTTTTCCGCCGAAAAGATTCCGCTGCCGAAAGCTATTGAAGTTTCCGCCGCTCCTAAAGACATTGATCTTGCCCGGCGAATTGATGAAATCATCGAAAAAAGCGAATTTCGCAACGCGCGCTGGGGCGTTTTTGTGACGAGCTTGAAAGACGGTCGCGTGCTGGTTGCGCGCGACGCGCAGAAAACTTTTACTCCGGCTTCGACGATGAAAGTCGTCACGACCGCCGTCGCTTTAGACAGACTCGGCGCTGATTTTCGCTGGCGCACGAGCGTGATGGCGGAACGGGAGATTGATGCAAACGGAAATTTAAACGGCGATTTGATTTTGTACGGGCGCGGAGCGCCGGATTTTGACGAGCCGGACGTGCAGAATTTAATCAATCAATTAAAACAAAAAGGATTGAGGCGCGTGGCGGGCAACATTGTCGGCGACGCAAGCGGTTTTCAAGCCGCAAATCTCGGCGCGGGCTGGGTTTGGGAAGAAGCGCAGTGGTATTACGGAGCCGAGCCTTCGGCATTGAGCTATTCGGACAACACGGTTTTGGTCGAGGTGGTGCCGTCGGATAAATTGGACGCGCCCGCCGAAGTCAAAACCACGCCGGAAGCCGATTTTATTAAAGTTTCAAACCAAGCCATGACAAAAGCCAACGCTTCGGCGCAGACATTCGGCGTGCATCGAGATTTGGACGCGAACAATTTTCAGGTTTGGGGCGAAGTTCCGCGCGGAAAAAGTATGGGCGTGCGGACGACGATGCACGCGCCGGAGATTTGGGCGGCAAACGATTTGAAAAAGGTTCTCGAAAAAGCCGGAATCGCAATTGAAGGCACAGTGAAAAGCGTTAATTGGCGGACGAAAGAACAGGGCGCAGCGGCGAATTTAAAAGAGCTTGCCGCAGTCGAAAGCGACACGCTCGCCGAAATCGCCAAACGCACCAACAAACACAGCATTAATTTAAACGCCGAATTGATGCTTCGCACTTTAGGGCGTCGGGCGCGCGAAAACGAGGAAAAAGAAAATTCGCGGAAAATCGTGTTGGGAGACGATGAGCTTGGCGCGATGACAATCAAAAACTGGCTCTCCGGCAAAGGCGTCGAGCTTGGCGACACGGTAATTCACGACGGTTCGGGTTTGTCGCGTCTTAATTTCATCACGCCCGAAACGATGGGCAGGCTGCTTGTTTTCGCTTTGCAAAGTCCGGCGCGCAACGCTTTCGTAGATTCGCTGCCGATAGCCGGAACTGACGGAACTCTGGGCGGTCGCCTGCCGAAATTCAAAGGCAGAATCGTTGCCAAAACCGGCACGATTACTTACGTCAGCGCGCTCGCCGGTTACGCGCAAGCCGCTAATGACGAACAGTTTTCGTTTGTCATTTTCTGCAACAACGAAACTCGCCCCACAGAACCGACCGGAATTATTGATCGAATCGCCGCCGCAATCGCCGAATATCCCGATTGGAAAAACGACGCAAATTCAAATGCGAACTCAAACGCAAATTCAAATTCGCAGCCGAATTCAAACAGCGGCGTTGAGAATAAAAATAAATCGTTTTTACACTAAAAGTAACGCCGCCGGGACGGGGCGTTACTTAAAATCGAACGAACATTCCGGCAAGCGAAAGCAGAGAAACCAGCACCATCAAAAAGACAAATAAAATCATCAGCACAAAACAGCCGACATTTGCCCAGGATTCCTGATTCCACTCGTATTCGGGCGGGCAGTGCGGACAGCGCGTCGCAGTGGCGAGATACGGCTTTTGACAATTCGGGCAGGTTTTCAGTTCCATTATACTTTTAGATGCCGACTTGCTTTCTCCGTTGTTTTAGTCTAAAAATCTACGGCGCAACGCGCAAAGGAAAATCTCAAATCTCAGATTTCAAATTTGAGATTTTTAAGGAACGATGCAAGAATTTTTATCACGCAATAATGAAGATCGGGTTCTCCACCGTCAAAACGCGGGCGGCTGGATTGAGGTCATTGTCGGCTCGATGTTTTCGGGCAAAAGCGAAGAGTTGATTCGCCGTTTGAGGCGCGCCAAAATCGCGCGTCTCAAAGTGCAGGTTTTTAAACCGAAAATTGACGCGCGCTATTCAAAAAATGAAATCGTGTCGCATTCGGAGATGCGCCACGATTCGATTTCGATTGAAAAAGCGCGCGAGATTTTAGAACACATCCAGCCGGAAACCGAAGTCGTCGGGATTGACGAAGCTCAGTTTTTGGACAACGATCTCATCCCGATTGCTAACGAATTGGCGAATCTCGGCAAGCGCGTAATTATCGCCGGACTCGATCAGGATTTCACCGGGCGACCGTTTGAACCGATGCCGCAGCTTCTTTCAATCGCAGAATTTATTACGAAAACTCACGCCATCTGCGTCAAATGCGGGCGCACGGCAAATTATTCGCAGCGTACTTTTCAATCAGAAGCGCAAGTCGAAGTCGGTGCCAGCGATAAATACGAAGCGCGCTGTCGCCAATGCTTTGTCCCGCACGCCGATACGCCGACGCTTTGGATTCAGTAACGCTGCAAAATTAGCCTGAAATAAAAATTAGCAGAAGATTAAACTTTCCGCTTGACTTGGAAACAAACATTGATTTACTTTCATTTTTTGGGCGATCAGCAGGGTAAAAAAGCTTTGACTCTGCTAACTTATGCGCTGATCGAAACAATTTTTTCAAACCTCAACCCGCAGAAAGAAAACAATCGAATGAACAACAAACTTTTTGTCCATAAAAGTCAAAAAACGGGAGTCCTTCGTTTAGCGGCTTTTTTCATTTTCATAATCGCTCTCTCTTTTCCCTCAAACGGATACGGACAAGACTTATCTGAGGCGCAAAATGCAGGAGTCTCGGAATTGATCGGTTCTTCACAACACAACCAATTAATCGAAGCAAGCGGGATTAGCCAAATTCCCTTGCCGGTCTCTTCAAAAACAACATCCCCAAATGAAAACCTCGCTGATGGAGACCTTGATCCCTCGTTCGCGGGCGTGGAAGTTATTGATGAGAACGCGCAGGTTTCAGCAGTCCTCGTCCAACCGGACGAGAAAATTCTGGTTGGCGGTTTGTTTACGAACTACAACGCATTGCCGACGAGTAGAATTGTTCGCTTGAACCCCGATGGTATGCCCGATGCGACTTTTAACCCGCCTTCGCTAAACGGCTCTGTTTCGGCAATCGCTTTGCAGCCTGACGGCAAAATCGTTATCGGCGGCACGTTTTCAACTGTCAATGAACAACCGGCATTTCGCATAATCCGATTAAATTCAAACGGGAGTCTGGATGCGACATTTAATATCGCAAGCGGTCCGAATTCTTCCATTAACGAGATTGTGATCCAGCCGGACGGCAAAATCCTCATCGGCGGCATTTTTACAACCGTCGGCGAGACTTCGCGTAATCGGATTGCCCGCCTGAACGCTGACGGGACTCTCGATACATCTTTTAATCCCGGTTCGGGCGCAAATCTGACGATACAGACAATCTCGCTGCAACAGGACGGCAAGATTCTCGTCGGCGGAGATTTTACAAATTTTAATGGTATTGCGCGCAATCGTCTCGCGCGTTTGAACCCGGACGGCAGCGTTGATATGAGCTTCAATCCGGGCACGGGCGCGAATAATTCCGTGCGCGCTTTTGCAGTTCTCTCCAATGGAAAAATTTTGGTCGGAGGCTTATTTACCGATTTTAACGGCTCGCCGCGCGAAAGCGTGGTTCGCTTAAATCAGGACGGCAGCTTAGACGCGGCTTTCGCCAGCGTTGATTTCAGCGTCACAACGGTTACGGATATTGTCGTTCAACCGGACGGATTAATTCTCATCGGGGGAAATTTCTTTTCGGTAAACGGAGTTTCGCGTTCAAACATTGTTCGGTTGAATGCGGACGGAACGGTTGACCCAAATTTTACCAATCCGTTTTTGAGCACTACCGTCAGCGACGTTGCTTTGCAGACGAACGGTAGAATTATTGTGGGCGGAAACTTTGCTTCTCCCCGCAGAATTGCGCGGCTTCAAGCCAACGGCTCTCTCGATTCGTCGTTTAATATGGGTAGAGGTTTTGAAGGATTCATCACCGGAACTGTTTCCGATACCGTCACGCTGCCGGACGGCAAAACCTTAATCGCCGGACTTTTCGATTTTGTAAACGGCGCGCAGCTTCCGAGCATAGTTCGCCTCAATCAGGACGGAACGCTTGACGGTTCATTTATCTTTGGAACCGCTTTATCGGGCGCAATTCAAACAATCGCTCTGCACCCGGACGGCAGAATTCTGATCGGCGGCGGGTTCGCTTTTGTCCAGGATGGTGTTGTTTACAACAGAATTGCTCGGCTTTTTCCAGATGGCAGGGCAGATTCAAGCTTTAACGTCGGCACAGGTTTTACAGGAATACTCTTTTCGCTCACCGCCCAAGCGGATGGAAAAATTCTGGCTGTCGGCAACTTCACTCAATACAGAGGCGCGCCTGCCAACAACATCGTTCGCTTGAATCCTGACGGCACCCGCGACGCGACTTTTGATGTGAATGCCGGAACAAACGGTCAGATTAATAAAGTTCTTTTACAGCCGGATAATAAAATCTTAATCGTCGGAACATTCAGTTCGGTAAACGGCATTGCCCGATATGGAATCGCTCGCTTAAATGCCGACGGCTCGCTTGATAACACTTTTAATTCAGTTGTCAGTTCCGGCACGCTTGCCGCTGTTGCCGTTCAGCCGGACGGAAAAATCCTGCTCGGCGGGACTTTTGCGGTTAATGGAACATCGCGCGGCAACGTCGTCAGGTTGAACCCCAACGGCGCTTTGGACGAGACTTTCGATTCGAGAAGCGCAGGCATCGCCACCGTGTTCGATATTGCAATTCAACAGAACGGAAAAATTATTATTGCGGGAATATCTATATCAACAGGTCAACCAATAACCGGCGTGGTTCGACTTAATTCCAACGGAACACTCGATCCGGGTTTCAGCGTTACAACCAACGAGAGAGTTTTAAGCGTCGAGCTGCTGTCGAACGGAAAAATTGTTATTGGCGGTCTCTTTGATTTGGTAAATAATACGCGGCGCACAAGTGTTGCCCGTTTGCTCAATAATGAGACTCGCCGCCGTCCCACGCTGTTTGACTTCGATGGGGACGGAAAAGCCGATGTCTCTGTTTTCCGTCCTTCAAACGGAACGTGGTATCTAAACGCTTCAACTTCGGGTTTTTCTGCCGCAAACTTCGGTCTCGCGCAGGATAAATTAACCCCAGCCGATTACGACGGAGACGGTAAAACTGACGTTAGCGTTTTCAGAGACGGAATCTGGTATCGGTTAAATAGCTCTACGAATCAATTCGCCGGCATTCAATTCGGAATAAGCGGAGATGTTCCGGTTCCTGCGGATTATGATGGAGACGGGAAAGCCGATACGGCGGTTTTCCGAAACGGATTTTGGTATATTCTGCAATCTTCAAACAACCAATTTCGCGCCGAACATTTCGGTATTTCCAGCGATAAGCCTGTTCCTGCGGATTATGACGGCGACGGTAAAACCGATTTAGCGGTTTTTCGAGACGGCTTTTGGTATATGCTCGGCTCGCAAGCGGGTTTTACTGCCGTACAATTCGGAATTGCTTCGGATAAACCTGTTGTCGGAGATTACGACGGAGACGGAAAGGCGGATCCGGCTGTTTTTCGCGAAGGAATCTGGTATTTGCTGCGCTCTTCGCTGGGATTCACTGGCATCCAGTTCGGCGTTGCCTCAGACATTCCAACACCGGCAGATTACGACGGCGATGGAAAAACCGATTTAGCGGTTTTCAGAAACGGCTTTTGGTATATGCAGCAAAGCACGAATGGTTTTACAGGCATTCAATTCGGCGTTGCAACAGATAAACCGATTCCTTCCGCATTCGTTCCATAGAAAATTATTAAGGAAATGGCAGAATTCTTTTCTGCCATTTCCTTTTAAGCGTTTGCTGCGCGCTTCAATCTGTCCATCAACGCCCGCCCGATTCCGCTTTCTTCAACAGTCTGACAAAAAATTATTTCTATCCCGGTAGAATCGCATTCGCGAAAAAAAGCGAAAACCTCGTGTGCGTATTCCTCAACAGACGTGCAAACTTTTTTCAAAGCAAACTCTTGAACCGGCTCGTCCAAACCGATAAAAGCGCCCGATTTCGGATTTCGGATTTCGGATTTCGGATTCATTAAAACAACCTTAGCCCGCGGCGAATAATGGCGATATTTCAAACCCGGACTCGGCAGGTTTTCTGTGTTTTCGGATTTATAAATCTTTGTCTCCGGTACAACTCTCTGCAATTCTTCCAATGAAACCGCACCGACTCGGAGCACCAGCGGAAAATCTTTTGTACAATCAACCACAGTTGACTCAAGCCCGACTTCGGTTTGCTCGCCCTGTAAAATGCAGTCAATTCGATTGTTTAAATCTTCAAAAACGGCTTGCCAGGTTGTAGGACTAGGTTTACCCGAAAGATTCGCCGACGGCGCGACGAGCGGTACGCCGCATTCTTTTAAAAATTCTCTTGCCAAATCGTGACGCGGCATTCGCACGCCGATTGTCGGTAGATTCGCGGTTGCAATCAAAGGAACTTGCGCTGACTTTGGCAAAACCAAAGTCAGCGGCGCGGGAAAAAACGCTTTGATAAATTTTTCCGCTGAATCTGTAGTTTCCGAAACAAGCAAATTGATTTGATCTTTTTCGGCGACATGAGCGATTAAAGGATTATCCGAAGGGCGACCTTTGGCGACGAAGATTTTTTCAATCGCCTTTATATCGAAAACATCAGCGCCAAGTCCGTAAACCGTTTCGGTGGGAAAAGCGACCAAGCCGCCTTGTTTGATAAAACGGGCGGCTTCTTTCGCGTCTGTTGTTAAAACTGTTTTCATCCAAAAGCGATTATAAATCGGCTTCGCGTGTAATCGCTGCTTCGCCGCCGACTTTTGCCGCCCCGCGCCCCAAAAGCATTACCACAACGACCGCGGCGATTGTTGCAATAATTGCGTAGATAAAAAGTCCGGTCAAATCGTCTTCTTTGCCGAGCACTTTTTCCATTAACTCTTTAATCGCCTCATTCCAGGCGAGCGCGACAATCAATCCGAAAGCCGCTGAAGAAAGCGTGATCATTGTTTGCAATAAAACTCTGGTTTGTTCCAATGCTGCGTTTGATTTTTTTTCTGCCATATTTCCTCCATGATTTTTTGATGTGAACAGCAAAATTTCATTCTTCTTATTTAAAAAACAATCGAAAGTCAACAAAAAGTTTTGCTTTCACATCTCAACAGGTTAAATTTTAAGAAATGACGCTTGAGGAAAAATTGAAGAATCTGCCCGCACAGCCGGGTGTTTATCTGCACAAAAATGCAGAGGGCAAAATTATCTACGTCGGCAAAGCGAAATCTCTCAAAAATCGCGTGCGGCAATATTTTCAATCATCACGCAATCACGACAGAAAAACGCGCGAGCTGGTCAAACGCATCGCCGACTTTGAATTTATCGTCGTTGACAACGAAGTCGAGGCGCTGATTTTGGAATCGAATTTAATTAAAAAACACAAACCGCGCTACAACGTTCTATTAAAAGACGACAAGCAATATCCGCATTTAAAAATCACGAACGAGCCTTTTCCGAAAGTCGTTATCACACGCCGTATTAATAAAGACGGAGCAAAATATTTCGGACCTTTTCTGCCCGCAAATCTGGCGCGCCGCACTCTGGATTTAATCAACCGGACATTTCAACTGCGAACCTGCGAGATTGAAATTGACGGCAAACTGCCGCGCCCGTGTCTCGAATATCACATCAAACGCTGTCTCGGTCCGTGCGTCAAAGAGCTTTGCACGCAGGACGAATATATGGAATCCGTCCGCGACGTTCGCCTGCTTTTGGAAGGCAAAAACAAAGAATTGGCGGATGAATTGGAACAGCGAATGTGGAAATTCTCGCAGGAAGATAAATACGAGCTGGCGGCAAAATATCGCGATTTGCGCCAAACCGTGATCGCGCTCGGCGAGCAGCAAAAAATGATGACTTCGCCCGACCGCGATGTTGACGTTTTCGGTTTTTACCGCGAAGGCGCGCGCCTTGCGCTTCAGCTTTTCACTATTCGCGAGGGCAAAGTCATCGGCAGACGCGAATTTTTCTGGGAAGATTTGCCCGAAACCGAAGAAGATTGGAACGCGGGAGAATTTTTGAGCGAAGTTTTGGCGCAATATTACACGACCGATTACGTGCCGCTCGAAATCCACGTTCCGGTTGATTTTGAAGACCGCCAGGTGTTGGAAAAAGTCTTGAGCGAACGCCGCAAACGCAAGGTGCGAATCATAACTCCGCAGCGCGGAATGAAACACGAATTCATCGAACTGGTCGAAAAAAACGCCCAAATTTCATTTGAACAGCGTTTCCGCGTATTGATGCCCAACACGCGCCAGCTTTTGGAAGAATTGCAGGAAACTCTCGAACTCCCGCATTTTCCCGAACGCATCGAATCGTTCGACATCTCAAACATTCAGGGCGCGGAAAACGTCGCCGGAATCGTTGTCTATGAAAACGGCAAACCAAACCGTGCGGAATATCGCCGCTACATCATCAAATCGGTCGAGGGCGCAAACGATTTCGCCTCGATGTACGAAGCCGTTTTCCGCCGCTATCGCCGTCTTTTGGAAGAACAAAAAGCTCTGCCTCAATTAGTTTTCATTGACGGCGGCAAAGGTCAATTAAACGCTGCCGCCGCCGCAATGCGCGATAACGATTTGGAAGCAATCACGCTCATCGGCTTGGTCAAACCGCCGAAACATCACAATCAAATATCGCATCTCTTAATCTTCGGGCGCGAAGAACATCCCGTAATGTTTAATCTAAACACGCCCGCATTCCGCCTCGTCCAGCAAATCCGCGACGAAACGCACAAAACCGCCATCGAATTCCACCGCAAACGCCGCGAAAAACGCGATTTCACTTCGGAACTCACGGCAATTCCCGGCGTCGGCGAAAAACGCAAAACGCAACTTTTGCGAAACTTCGGCTCAATCACCAGAATTGCCAAAGCATCGGTCGAAGAGCTTTCGCCGTTCGTCGGACGCAAAGCGGCGCAAGACATTTTCCGGCATTTTGAAAAGCAGAGAAGTTTGGCGCAACCGAACGAAAACGCTTAAAATTGTCTTACTTAATTTAGCACTGCCCTTTCACTGGCTAACCCTATTGACTTTTATTCTGTGAAGGGACTAATAAAAAACTAAAGAATATTTTCAAGTGATGATAGTTTTCAGACTGTTTTGGTGCGTTAATCAATGAGACTTAAGTAATAGCAAAAATACTGTTGATTTAATTGAAGATATGAAATTTCCCTTTCCAGCATTAGGCGTAGTTGCGATAAAAGTAAGCATTGCAATCACAATCATTTCTGGAGTATTTTACGGGTACTATTGTGTAATATATGAAAGAATTGGTGATTGGCAAACCCGTGGACAGTTTGGTGATGCTTTTGGCTTTTTAAATGCTTTTTTTAGTGCATTGGCATTTAGCGGGCTTATTTATACAATATCCCAGCAAAATAAAGTTATTCGCCAAAGCAAAACAGAATTTGACGAAGGTGTTCGGCAATTTAAGGAGCAACAACAAGTCCAAGCATTAATCACCTTAATTTCTATTTATGGGAAAAGGCTTGACGAGTATAAAGCAAAAAACAAGGATGATTTAGCAACACAGACAGACAAGAAGATTGTTGATTTGACAAAAAAACTTGAAAAATTCCTTCCAGAGTAATTAATCCTATGTATTTATTAAATGACGCAATGATTGCCAAATATATCGAAGACGATAATGGAATTTTGGACATATCAGATTATTTACGAAAAAATTTAGGACACACGTTTTATTACTTTAGATTAGGAAGTGATGTAACTCTTAATGGAAAAGTATTAAAGCTTTCAGAAGAAGAAAGGTTTTTAACACTTGAACCTAATGATTTTGCTGTCATCAAAACTTTTGAGCGTTTCAGTCTTAGTGACAACATATTAGGTATTTTTGGACAAACTAGAGAACTCGCAGAAAGGGGAGTACAAGTTTTGCATAGTCCATTTATTGATCCCCGTTTTAAAAACAGACTAATATTAGGGATAAAAAATCTGGGTATAGAAAAGATAGATTTAGAATATGAAGTATCGAAGATAGGAAAAGTTTGTTTCTTTAATATTTCTGATACTTATCCAATTAATATCAAGAAAAATTCGGACTTCTATAAAAGATTTATAGACTCTCAGGAGTAATTTTTTTTTAAATTTTAGTATTATGAGCGGAAATCTTTTGAATAACAAGCAAATTGACGATCTTATAAAAGAAGGTGTTATTTGCATTTCGCCAAGTTATGATGTCTCTAAGCTACAAATTGCTCAATATCCTTTGTCACCTTTAATTATTTGGGAAATTGATTCAAATCACAAATTAAAGGAGTTGTTTAAGTTTGATGATTCTAATCAATTGTTTTTATTGAGACCTAAAAAACATTATTTGGTTGATGTTTTTGAAGATATTCGACTTCCCAAAGGTATTATTGGCAGATTCCTTCCATCATCAAATTTAATTGAAAAAGGGATAACATTAACTTCTGGTAAAATTGAATATCCCTTTGGACAGAACAAAGAAAAAATAAGATTTGGGATGTATAACTGTTTGGACTTTGAAAATACAATTGAAAGGCAAGACAGAATTGCTTACATTCAATTTTTTGATTTAAGAGGATACGACAGTTTGGATTATAACCTTACTGAATATGATAAAAGTATTTACAACAAAAGAATTTATCGAGATGCTGATGCACCTAATTATGAGCAGGACAATTATGATTAAAGCTATTAAACAATCAATTACCAGAAAAGATACTTACAAATCTTTAAAATAAGTTTTCGTTGTAAATAAAAAGCCGAACGGGAACCCTCTAAGTTAGGTTTTATTTTAACTCCGAAAGTTCGCTCTCGAAATTCAACAAATTTTTATCGCTCGCCGCTGTCCAAAGTGCAATTTCGTTTTGCAAGTCTTCTTTTTCACACTCACCTCGTGAAACGTTAGAATCCAATAAACAATTCGTATTCATAAATTCTAAGAATATGTCATTAAGTTAACTAAACAAAACTATATACAAAAAGGAATTTTCTGGTATTATGGTTTCGTTGTTTCATACTTAGTTCTTTGTTTCAAGCCTCAAAAGCTTTCAATTCCTTATGTCAAAGCCTAAATTCTTTAAAAAGTTAAAGCCTTGGTCAAAAAGAAAGCATCGCATTCTTG